>JBDRKQ010000102.1:0-68178 GCA_043813895.1 Planctomycetota bacterium | reverse complement strand
ATCGACCTGGCCCGGACGGTGGGAAGACCGCGCATTACATGGTAAGATGGCTCAGCACCCGGGGAGAGGTCGGCCCGTGGAGCGAGACGGCCAGCGCGACCATCGGGGCGTGAGAATCGTGCCATCGAGGCCAAAGACTTGCGCCACCCGCCGTTAGTATGACAGCGCTACAAACCGCGATCGCGGCTCAGAAAGGCAGATCGCCGGAACGACGAAACCGAGTCCTCGATAGCGCCAGTCACGGTCGGACACGAACCTAGCGCTGTCATATTAGACCGCAAATGGAAGAAAAAACATGGGGATTGAAGTTCTAGTCTCGGTAATCGCTGGTGCTGCCAGCCTCTTGGCTGGTGGTGTCGCGTCTATTGAGTTCTTTCAGAGGCTGATTCGACAGCTTCTCGGAATCCGCAAGGATACGGAGAAGCCATACAGCGAGCGTCTATCGGATTTGACAGGGAGTTTGACGAAAGCATCGAGGGAGGTCGATTCTGTCCTTTCCGAATTAGCTCAGGTGGCTCGCTCCCGGGAATCGGCTGTCCAGAAGCTTGAAACGGACTTGAAGGGGTTAGAGACACGCGAGAAGGGAATGAAGGAGAAGATTGAGGTTCTAGAGAACACACCTCTTCCCGTAGCGGAGCACTTCGCCAAACTACTGGAGTCAGGACAAGAACGGAGTGCCAAGAGAGACTATGTACTGTTTGGCGCTGGCGTGGTTGTGACTACGGGAATTGCAATCATCATCCAGCTCGTCGCGGGGTGACGGATAAGTGAGTGGAAAGATGGAGCAGGTCGAGGTTTTCTGTCGACAGGTTCGAGCGCGGTCGAACGAACACCGTCGAGCCATTCATGCCCTCCGTGAATTGCCTGGACAGATGGTCTCGATCCTGCGCCAAGAACTCGATTCACTTGTGCGAGTTATCTTCCTACTTGCCCAACAGGATCGCGAGTACAGGAACCTGTTGATTGAGGCTGCAGTGGAGGGGAAAACGTGGTCCGCAAGCGAGTCGCGCCAAAGAGTCACAGACCGGGAGATGGTCGAACTGGCTAATAAACTCCACGGCTGGACGAGGTCCGTGTACAGATTCGGATGTGCCTTCATCCATCTCTCGAACATGCACGACTATCAATCTCGGGATCCTCTTCAGCAGATTCCTGAAGACGAGAGGGAAGCCATTCTTGAACACCTTCGGCACTACCACGGCGGCCCAAGTCAATCACAGCCCACATTCGGAGACATTGGCCACTTCTTGCCGCGTGTATACGAGAAGATCGCTGACAACCTTGAGTGTTACCTGAAGAGCCTCGAAAACGGCGGAAGCCTGGAGGGGTGAGTGGCCCAGGTTCTTTGAACCTGGGCGCTCGACTTCGGTACAAGGGCATAGCCCCCCAATCGCCCCTTGCCTCCTCCCTGGCCCGGGCGTATCATCCCGGCCGGCTGCATTTGACCCGGACCCGGGGGCGCAGCGTAGCCCCGTGTAATGCATAGGAGCCCCTGCGATGGCCGCCACCATCCCCGGCGGCGGCAGAGAATGTCGAATTGCGAATGAAGAATAACGAAAGAGGAGGACGATCGGCCGGGGACCTGATGCCGATCACCACCGCCCAGACCGTGTGGGGCGGATCGCCGGTCGCCCCTGTCTCCGCTTGGGACCTGCTTGCCCACGTCGAACGCCTCCTGTAAGATGCTATAATGCAGCAGAAGCCGATTCGTTATTGCCGCCACCTGCAGGAGCGCCTCGTCCTTCGCCAGATCGATCAGCACTTGCCGGAGCAGATCATCAGGCAACCGGATAGGGTGGTGGAGGATACGGCAACGGGCTACCGGATAGCCCTGGCAACCGCAACGTATCGAGGCAGCGATCACCTGATGATGGTGGCATTTGAAGAGGGCCCAGACGAGATTGTGGTCATCACGATTCACCCGTTGGATGAACGGGACGTGACCCTCAAGCTTCAGAGCGGAAGGTGGAAGCCATGACGAGTGCCGCTGTACAAAGCCGTTATGATGCCGAGGCGGACGTTCTCTATCTGATCTCTGATGATGGGCCCGTGAGCCGTTCGGTCGAAGTCGCACCGGGAATCACCATCGAATACGGGGAGGGCGAGAACATCGTCGGCGTGGAGATCCTCCGCGCGTCACGGGTTCTGGCCGATCGGGTCGTTGCTTCTCTTCATGCCAAGCAAGTCGGCGTCTTGTAGACGCAACGCCGACCAGCCAGACCAGGCCCGCCGGCGTGATGGGCGCGGAGATCTGGGTCAAGGCGGACGTTCCCCGAATGGGGGCCATGCAAGCCGCCTTCGGCGGGTAGCCGGCGTTTCTCTTTGTGTTTGACCGATGATATACTGAGACACGATCCGCCTCGTGGAGGTCGCGGCGTTTGGCGACGTGGGGCGGATCGGTGTTTGTTCTTGCTTCTGCCTTGCACGGAGTACGCGGCGATGTCGGGCGACGGTGACGCATCGGATGAGGATGGAACAGCAGACTCTTCACCCTTAGCCAAGGTGCGGAACATCGGAATCGCCGCGCACATCGACGCCGGCAAGACCACCACGACCGAGCGCGTCCTCTTCTATGCCGGTCGCAAGCACAAGATCGGCGAGGTGGATGACGGCACCACGTCGACCGATTTCGACGAGCAGGAACAGAATCGGGGGATCACCATCTTCAGTGCCGCGGTGACATTCCCGTGGCGGGACCACTCCATCAACCTGATCGACACGCCGGGGCACGTGGATTTCACCGCGGAGGTCGAGCGGAGCCTCCGCGTGCTGGACGGGGCGATCATCGTCTTCGACGCCAAGGAGGGCGTTGAGGCACAGTCGGAGACCGTATGGCGTCAGGCGGACAAATACGTCGTGCCGCGAATCTGCCTGGTGAACAAGATGGACAAGATTGGGGCCGACTTCGAGGCGTCGGTGGCGTCCATGGAGAAGCGGCTGGCGGCGCATCCGGTGCCCGTGCAATTGCCGATCGGCGCGGAGAGCGCTTTCGAGGGAATCGTCGATCTGATCACGATGAAGGCATACCGCTTCAGGGGCGATCAGGGCGGGACGATCGAAGAGGCCGACATTCCGGAGGCGATGGCTCCGGAGGTTGAGCGCTGGCGGCACAATCTGGAGGAGAAGGCGGCCGAGGCGGATGACGCCTTAATGGAGAAGTACCTCGAAGAGCAGCCGTTTGAAGAGGCGGAGATCCGCCGGGCTCTGCGTCGTGCAACTGTGGCCGGCAAAGTGCAGCCCGTGTTCTGCGGATCGGCGTTGCGGAACATCGGCGTGCAGAGGGTGCTGGACGGCGTCGTTGACTATCTGCCTTCGCCGTTGGAGCGGCCGCCGGTGGAGGGGGTGCGGTCGGTCAAGGACGCCACGCGGGTCTCTGTCGCGTCGAGTCCGAAGGAGCCTTTCGCCGCCCTGGTGTTCAAGGTCGTGGCGGAGAAGCCCCTGGACCTTTACTACCTGCGGATCTACAGCGGCAGGTTGCGAGGCAATACGCGCGTGTTCAACGCGAACACCGGAAAGAAAGAGAACCTCAGCCGGGTGTTCCGCATGTTCGCCAAACGCCGCGAACAACTCGACGAGGCGTTGGCCGGCGACATCGTGGCCTGCGTCGGGCTCAAGGACGCGTTGACGGGCCACACGCTCTGCGATCCCGGCAATCCGGTGGTGCTGGAGCAGATCAAGTTTCCCACGCCGGTGATCAGCGTGTCGGTGGAGCCGCGGAGCACCAAAGACCGTGATCTGTTGGGAGCCGCGCTGGAAAGGCTCTCGCGCCAGGATCCGACGTTCCGGCATAGTTTCGACAAAGAGACGGGACAGACGATTATCAGCGGCATGGGCGAGCTTCACCTGGAGGTGCTCGCGCAGAAGCTGGCGACCGATTACCGTGTTCCGATAAACGTGGGCCGCCCGCGCGTGGCCTACCGTGAGGCGATCCTGAACAGCGCCCAGGCGGAGGGGAGCTTCCTGCGGCAGATCGGGGGGCAGACCCAGTTCGCGGCGGTCACGGTCGGGGTCGAGCCCTTCGTCGTCGAGAAGGGGCGGGTGCCGTTTGAGTTCGTTAGTGCAGTGGATGCCGCGACGGTCTCCGCGGGGTTCGTCGAGGCGGTGGAGCACGGGATCCGTGATTGCCTGCAAGTCGGCGTCCTGGCCGGGTACGAGATGCTGAACATCCGTGCGACGCTGCTGGACGCAGTCGTTCGCGAGGATCAGGGCTCGGTCCTGGCGTTCGAGAACGCGGCGAGGGTGGCGTTCGAGGAGGCAGTGCAGAAGGCAGGGCCGGTGATCCTCGAACCGATCATGAAGCTGGAGGTTTCCGCGCCCGAGGAGTATTTCGGAGCTGTCAGCGGCGATCTGAGCGCTCGTCGCGGGCTGATACAGGATACGGATACGCGGGGCCAGTACCGTGTGATCCGTGCCCAGGCCCCCCTTGCTGAGATGTTCGAGTACGCCACGAAGCTCCGGACCCTCACACAGGGTCGTTCGAGCTGGTCGATGGAGCCGCTGGATTACCAACCGATGCCGCCTGCGCTCCAGCAGGCGTTGCTGAGACGATACGGCTACATCGAGTAGGCGTGTTCACACCCACATATATCGCCAATGTGCATCTACGGCTCGGGTGTAGGGAAGTAAAAGTGGAGGGGGGGGACGGCGGCGAGACCGCGGTTCGCGGGGGCTTTCACAAAAGGGTGATTTCCAGGGTTGACAGCCTCGATTGCGGTGGTAAGCTGTCGGGTCTCGTTTTGCTTCAGGTTGCCGGGCTGTAGCGCACCGGCTTGGTTTGAGGAGAAACTGTGGCTCTCGATCGGATTCGGATACGGATGGAAGCCTACGATCACCGTGCACTGGATAGCTCTGCACGGGAAATCGTCGAGCACGCGAAGCGAACCAATGCGCGGGTGCGTGGTCCCATCCCGTTGCCGACGCGGATCGAGCGATACACGGTTTTGCGAAGCCCGCACGTCGACAAGAAGTCGCGCGAGCAGTTCGAGATGCGCACGCACAAGCGCGTGGTGGACATCTTCGAGCCGACCGCGCGGACTGTCGAGGCGTTGAACCGGTTGGTGGTTCCGGCGGGTGTATTCGTGAAGATCAAGGCATAGGTCACGAACTGTCGCACGCGGTTTGCGGTTGTTCCTCTGCGATCTGGTCTCTTCGAATCCTTAACTAGCAGACAATGTGGCGCGTGAGTGCGATCGCGCGTGTGGATGCGAACTCCACAAGGTTAGAGAGGTTTTGTGCCTCATGTACGCGGCGATTCTGGGGAAAAAGATCGGTATGACCCGGGTATTCGATGACGGGGGCGCAGCGATCCCGGTGACCGTGGTACAGGCGGGGCCGTGCCCGATCCTTCAGGTCAAGACGAAGGATACCGACGGGTACGAAGCCGTGCAGCTGGGCTTCGACCGGACCAAGCCGAGCCGATGCGCGCGTCCGCAGATCGGACATGCCCGCAAGGCCAACACGGCGCCTCAGCGGTTTGTCCGCGAGATTCGCCTGGTTGAGCCGACCGAGCGCACGATCGGCGAGATCGTGACTGTCGATGTGTTCGAAGAGCAGGACATCAAGTTCGTGGACATTGTCGGCACGACGATCGGAAAGGGCTTTCAGGGTGTGATGAAGCGACACGGGTTCGGCGGTCAGCAGGCCTCGCACGGCGTCGAGCGGAAGCACCGATCCGCCGGGAGCATCGGTGGTTCCGGTGACCTGGGCGAGGGTCGCGGCGTCAAGCGAGGGAAGAAGATGGCCGGCCACATGGGGCACGTCCGACGGACCTCGCGGAACCAGCGGCTCGTTTCGATCGACAAGGATCGAAACCTGCTGTTGATCAAGGGCGCGGTTCCCGGCCCGCGTGGCGGCTATGTCATCGTGTCCATGGCGAAAACGAAACCGTAGAACCGTCGGGCCGTCCTCGTGTGAACGAGGCGGCCCTTCTTAGTTGGCTGAGTGGTCATGATTGAAATACCAGTCCTCGACATCAAGGGACAGAACGTCGGCAGCGAGCGATTGGATCCCGCGCTACTGGGCGGTCGGGTGCGGCATGACCTTCTCAAGCAGGCGGTCGTCGCCTATCGTGCGAACAAGCGGCAAGGCACCGTCGTCACAAAGAGCCGTGGCATGGTGAAGGGTTCGACTCGCAAGCTGTATCGCCAGAAGGGCACCGGCCGGGCGAGAGTGGGGAATGCCCGAACGCCGACTCGTATTGGCGGTGGGCGCGCTTTCGGGAAGGTGGTGCGGGATTACTCGCTGAAACTGCCTCGCAAGATGCGCAAGCTGGCGCGCGACTCCGCGATTCTGGCGAAGGCCATTTCCGGCAGCACGGTGATCGTGGACGGCATCAAGCTCGAGAAGCCGAGGACTTCAGAACTTGCAGGCATCTTGAAGGCGACCCACGTATACAGCGGCGCGCTGCTCGCGGTTGCCGCGGAGGATCGCAGCCTTCTGTTGTCCGGCCGGAATATCCCGAATTTCGAGATTAAGCATGTTTCGGCGGTGAACGCGTACGACGTGTTGCGGGCGCGCAACCTCGTCTTCACGCCGGAGGCTTTCAAAGCGTTAACCTCGGACTTGAAGCCCGCGGGCGCTTCCGCAGAGGCATAGGCAAGAGCGATGGATATTTACCACATTGTGCGAAGGCCGTTGGTGACCGAGAAGGGCACGCACCAGAGCAAGCAGGCGCACACCGCCACCCAAAGCCGTTCGGGTCGCGGCGGCGCCTACAGCTTCGAGGTCCATCCCGAGGCGAACAAGTTCGAAATCCGAGACGCGATCGAGAAGATCTACAGCGTGAAGGTCTCGTGCGTCAGGACGAGTCTCCACCGGGGCAAGCAGCGGAGAGTCCGGTTCAAGACAGGTGTGACGAGGCAGTGGAAGAAGGCGGTCGTGGTATTGAAGCCGGATTATCACATTGACCTGTTTTAGTTGCAGGCGGTGTTGTTCGGGCGCGAGGCGGCGCCGGCAGGCATAGCAAGGTAAGTGCGGCATGGGCATTAAGACATACAGACCGACGACGCCGGGCAGGCGGCAGGCCAGCGTGAGTGATTCGAGCGACCTGACGGACAAGCGCAGGCGCCCGGTGAAGTCGTTGTGTCGGCCGCTGACCAAGACCGGCGGTCGTAACAACCAGGGCAAGATCACGTCCAGATTCCGTGGCGGCGGTCACAAGCGCCTGTATCGCATCATCGATTTCAAGCGGACGAAGGATGCCATGACCGCCGTGGTCCAGTCGATCGAATACGACCCCAACCGCAATTGCCGCATCGCGCTGCTGAAGTACGAGGATGCCGAGCTACGGTACATTCTCGCACCGCTGGGCTTGAAGGCTGGAGACAAGGTCGCCAGCGGCGCCGGTGTCGAGCCCAAGATCGGCTGTGCGATGTCGCTGAAGCAGGTTCCGGTCGGCATGGACGTGCATAACATCGAGATGATCGCGGGGCAGGGCGGCAAGCTGGTTCGCGCGGCCGGCGGCAGCGCGCGCCTCGCAGCCCGTGAGGGGGACTGGGCGACACTGATCCTGCCTTCCGGCGAGATGCGTCAAGTTCGGGTGCAGTGCCGGGCCACGATCGGCCAATTGGGCAACCTGGATCACAAGAATCTCAAGCTGGGCAAGGCCGGCCGCAAGCGGCACATGGGACGGCGTCCCCACGTCCGTGGCGTGGCTATGAACCCCGTTGCTCACCCGTTGGGTGGCGGCGAGGGCCGTAGCGGCGGTGGTCGGCACCCGTGCAGCCCGACGGGCAAGCTCGCCAAGGGCGGACGGACGCGCAAGCCGCGTAAGGCATCAAACCGTCGCATCCTCCGACGGCGGAAGAGCAAGCGATACGGTCAGGTGTCATTGAAACGGCGGAGGTAGTGGACGGACTGTAAGGTCCTGCGGCCCTGTTTGGATGGGTCGGTCAACTTGCACGAGACGGAAGCATGGCACGAAGTCTGAAGAAGGGCCCCTATGTGGATCCCCGCCTTTACGAGAAGGTGGAGAAGGCGAACGCCGCCGGCAGGCGGGAACCGGTCAAGACGTGGTCTCGCAGGTGCACGATTCCTCCGGAGTTTGTCGGAGTCACCTTTGAAGTCCACAACGGCAAGGTCTTCAAGAAGGTGTTCGTGACCGAGGACATGGTGGGTCACAAGCTGGGTGAATTCAGTTTGACGCGGCTGTGGCGCGGCCACACGCCTGCGAAGAAGCGGCAGAGGTAGTCGGACGCGTTTGGGAGTGTTTGCCGATGGCAGGCTGGACATCAAAGCATCGCTACGCACGTATCAGCCCGAGGAAAGCGCGGCTCGTGACCGGCTTGATCGCCGATCGTCACGTGGATGATGCCTTGGAGTTGCTGAAGTTCACGCGTAAGCGGGCCAGCGTGTTCGTAGACAAGGTCTTGCGGGCGGCCATGGCCGATGCCGACGAGCAGGAAGCGGATGTGAAGCGGTTGTTCGTTCATGAGGCCCGGGTGGATGAAGGCCCGACGATCAAGCGATTTCGGCCCAAGGACCGCGGTCGAGCCCATCCGATCATGAAGCGCACCAGCCACATTGTTGTCAGCGTTGCCGAAGGCCCGAGGAAATAGCGACCATGGGACAGAAGGTACATCCAACAGGTTTTCGGATCGGTATCACGGAGGATTGGCGCTCCCGGTGGTACGCGCCTAAGGCCGCCTATGCCGAGTTCCTGATTGAGGATCGGAAGATTCGCGATTCGATCGACAAGCAGCTCAACCAGACGGCGCCGTATGCTGGTTGTGCGGGCATCGAGATCGAGCGGACGCGCAACGAAGTGAAAGTCGTTCTGGCCACAGCCCGGCCGGGTCTCGTGATCGGTCCTCGCGGCGCGGAGGTGGACAAGCTCAAGGATGGGCTGGAAGACCTCATCGACCGCAAGGTGAGTGTCAACATCAAGGAGATCAAGAATCCGGACCTCAACGCGCAACTGATTGCGTTGGACATCAGCGCTCAGTTGAAGCGTCGAGTCAGCTTCCGTCGTGCGATGAAGATGCGGTGTGACGCGGCCCTCGCCTCGGGCGCCCAGGGGATCAAGATCATCGCCAAGGGGCGGTTGGGCGGTGCCGAGATGTCGCGCAGCGAGACACAGAAGAGGGGGTCGATCCCGTTGCAGACGTTGCAGGCTCACGTGGATTACGGCTTCGCGACGAGCCGGACGACCTACGGATCAATCGGTGTGCGGGTCTGGGTTTACAAGGGCCACTATGGTCAGGAGCCGGAAGAGACGGCGCCGGAAGACAGTCGGCGACGGCAGGGCGGTCGGAGGCCGCGGCGGTAGGGGGCGTGGCAGAGGCTGCCCGCGACGGGCACAGCACGACGGGATGGAGTCAGCGCGATGGCGATGTTGCCGGCCAGAGTCAAGTATCGAAAGCACCACCGGGGCAAGATCAGCGGGAACGCCACCCGCGGGAACTTTGTCGCCTATGGTGACTACGGACTTCAGGTTTTGGAGCCGGGGTGGATCAGTGCCCGCCAGATCGAAGCGGGCCGTATGTGCGCCACGCATTTCATGCACAGGCAGGGCCGCGTGATCATTCGGATCTTCCCGCACAAGAGTGTTTCGAGCAAGCCGCTTGAAACCCGAATGGGCAAGGGAAAGGGTGAACCGGACTATTGGGCCGCCGTGGTGAAGCCCGGCACCGTCTTGTACGAGGTCGGCGGCGTTGATGAAGAGGTTGCCCGGCAGACGCTTCGCCGCGTCGCCCACAAGATGCCGTTCAGATGCCGGTTCGTGAAGCGGCGCCACGGTTTGTAGAGAATAGGAATCGACGGGATGAAGATCAGCGATCTGCGTGAACTGAAGACCGAAGAGCTTCATACAGAGTTGGACCGTCTTCGGCGGCACTCGTTCGATCTCCGCAGCCAGGCCGTCACCGAGAAGCTCGGGGATGCGTCCCAGCTTACAAAGACCCGGCGAGACATCGCTCGGATTCTGACGCTCCTTCGGGAGCGTGGAGAGACCGACGTCGAGCAGAAGCAGTATCACTTTGAGTCCGTCGCCTCGGCGAAGAAGACATGACGCCCGGCCGCAGGCGGGATCGTGAGAGTTTGGTAGTATGTTCGGCCGTGAGTGAAGCGAAACGATGATGACAAACGTAGAACAGCCGGAAACTGGCGGTGGAACGGCGACAACTCGGCGCCACCGCCGAACGAAACTGGGCGTCGTCGAGCGAGCCGGGCAGGACAACACGATCAAGGTTCGGATCGATCGGCTTATCCGCCATCCGAAGTACGGCAAGTATCTGCGGCGTCGGGGCACCTTGTTGGCCCACGACGAGAAGAATGAGGCCGGCGAAGGTGACGTGGTTGAACTCATGGAGTGTCGCCCGATTAGCAAGCGGAAATCGTGGCGGCTGTCCAAGATCGTCAAAAAGGCAGTCGAAGCCTAGGCTGGGTGCTCGGACATGATACAGAGCGAAAGCATCGTGGACATCGCGGATAATACCGGCGCCAAGCGGGCGTTGGTCATCCGCGTGCTTGGAGGTTCAACGGGTCGTCAGCGTTTTACGAGGCGCACCGCTAGCGTTGGAGACATCGTCGTGTGCTCCGTCAAGAAGGCCCTGCCGAACAGCGACTATTACATCGGCAAGACTCGCAAGGACAGGCAGAACCATCGCGTCGTCAAGGCGGTCGTCGTTCGGACGAGATTCCCGGTTCGCCGGCCGGACGGCAGCTACGTTCGCTTCGACAGCAACGCGGCGGTGATCATCGACGATGAAAAGAACCCCAAAGGTACGCGTATCTTCGGGGCCGTGGCGAGGGAGCTGCGGGAAAAGGGCTTTATGAAGATCGTCTCGCTGGCGAGTGAGGTGATCTGACCAGTTGTCAGTCGTCAGCGGTTGGCGCGACGACGCGCGGCGTAAACGGGATGAATCGGCATGGCGGCGAAGATTCGCAAGAATGATCGGGTAGAGGTCATCTCGGGTGACCACAAAGGGGAGCAAGGCACGGTTCTGCGTGTCCATCCCAAGAAGGGCACCGTTGTCATCGAAGGGGTGAACCTCGTGTATCGCCATCTCCGGCCGAGCCGAAAGAACCCGCAGGGCGGGCGCATTCGGAAGGAGGCCCCGGTACATCTGTCGAACATCTTGCCCGTCGATCCGAAGACGGGGCACGGGAGTCGCGTTCATTTCGAAGTTGAGCGCAACGAGGCGGGTAAGGTTATCTCTTCGCGACGTGTGACGCGGGCCGGCACCGTCCTGGAGGGATCGAAGAAATCGTAGTGACTTGCGCCGGCGGGACTGATCCCGGCGGCAATCGAAAGCGGAAGCGATCATGATCCGGCTGTCCGACAACTACATGACCAACGTCCTACCGGGCTTGCAGCAAGAGCTTGGCCGGGCGAATCGGCTGTCGATTCCGAGGTTGGAGAAGGTTGTTATCTCGATGGGGCTTGGGAAGGCGATTGCCGAGAAGAAACGGCTGGAGTCGGCCCAGAAAGAGCTGGCCTTGATCACGGGCCAGCGCCCGATCATCTGTGCCGCGCGCAAGAGCGTATCGAACTTTAAGCTGCGCAGGGGCTACAAGGTCGGGCTGAAAGTGACCCTTCGCGGGAAGCGGATGTACGAATTCCTGGAGCGGCTGATCCACGTGGCGATCCCGCGTGCGCGTGACTTCCGAGGCCTGAATCCCAACAGCTTCGACGGCCGCGGCAATTACAGCATGGGCCTGGCGGAGCAGACGATCTTTCCGGAGATCGATGCCGACAAGGTGGAGTTTCAGCAGGGCATGAACATCACGGTCGTGACGACGGCCTGCAACGACAGCGAAGGCAGGCGTCTTCTCACCCTTTTGGGAATGCCCTTCCGCAAGGATGAGAAGTCAGAGGCGCAGGGCAATTAAATGAAACGGCCGCGCGGCGCTGCGGCAGTGCCGGGCAGGTTGCGTGAGAACGGTGTCCGATCGGCAGATTAGGAGCGATCGCCAGGCATGGCAAGAAAGAGTCTGAGAATCAAAGCGGAAGGGCCGCAGAAGTTCAGCGTACGCCGGTATACTCGCTGTCAGATCTGTGGTCGCCCTCGGGCGGTCTACAAAAAGTTCCGCGTATGCCGGATCTGCTTCAGGACGATGGCGTTGGAAGGCAAGATCCCCGGCGTCCGCAAGGCGAGTTGGTGATCGTTTGCGTATGAGTTGTTCTTCAAGAGGCTAGAGGCGAGAACAGTATGTGGAGCGATCCCGTAGCTGATTTGTTGACGCGGATTCGTAACGGCACCCGCAACCGGAGCCTGCATGTCAAGGCCCCGCGCAGCGGCGTGAAGCTCGCGATCTGCAACGTGCTGAAAGAGGAAGGGTACATCGACGACGTCGAGGAGATCGCCGATGCCAAGCAAGGCTTGCTTCGGATTACCCTGAAGTACGGGCCTCGCCGGGAGCAGGTCATTAACCGCATTCGGCGCGAGAGCAAGGCAGGGCGTCGGGTCTATGTTGGTGTGGACGATATCCCGCCTGTGTTGAACGGCCTGGGGATCGCCATTGTCTCGACGAGTCGTGGTGTGATGAGCGACCGGAAGTGTCGCGAGCAGAATCTGGGCGGAGAGTTGCTCTGCACGGTTTACTGAGTGGTCCGTGTTGGGCCGTGGCCCGCGCAGCCGCTCGACGGGTGGCGCTGGCCCGCTGTCGTCCGGCGCTATAGGAAAGCCCAATGTCGCGTATCGGTAAGAAACCAATCCCGGTGCCCTCAGGGGTCAAGGTGGAGATCAGGCAGCGGCTCGTCTCGGTCACCGGCCCGAAGGGCAACCTGTCATGGGAGCACCCGGCCGGTGTGGCGGTGGCCCAGGACAAGGATGCGATCAGCGTCTCGCGTGAGTCCGACCAGCCCCAGCATCGTGCCTTCCACGGTATGACTCGGGCGCTCATCAACAACATGGTGGTGGGCGTTTCGCAGGGCTACGAACGGAAGATGGAGATCTATGGCACAGGCTACGGTTGCTCGCTGAGCGGCGAGACGCTTGAGTTGAACGTGGGCTACGCCAACGCGATCAAGCTGTCGGTTCCGACCGGCGTCAAGGTGGACATCGAGGTGCCGGCGACCCGGGGTGATGAGACCCCCGCGAAGTTGACGGTCAGCGGGATAGACAAGCAAGCCGTGGGGCATTTTGCCCGCTCGATTAAGGATGCCCGTCACCCCGAGCCTTACAAAGGTAAGGGCGTGCGGTATGCGGGCGAACAGATCAGACGCAAGGCCGGCAAGGCTTTCGCAGGTGCTGGCGGCTAGTGACGGATGATGGTGAGGCGATGAACCAACACGAACTCAAGAAGACTCGGCGGCTGCGTCGTCGGCGATCGGTTCGCCGGAAGGTTTGCGGTACGCCCGATCGACCGCGGCTGAGTGTCTTCCGCAGTCTGAAGAATATCAGCGTGCAACTTGTTGACGATATCAGCGGACGCACGCTGTGTTCCGCCGGTACGTTGAGCAAGCAAATCGCAGACGAGGTCAAGGCGGGCGGCAACTGCAAAGCAGCCGTTGTCGTCGGTCGAACGATCGGCGAACGCGCCAGGATGCAGGGCATCCGCAAGATCACCTTTGATCGCAACGGATACCGGTATCATGGTCGTGTCAAGGCGCTGGCCGAAGCGATGAGGAAGACCGGTTTGGAGTTCTGATGCCGCGTCGCAGAAGGAAGTCGCCTTCGGAGCGAGTCGAGGAATCAAACGAGTACGGGTGGAATTGATGGCCAGACCCCAAAGCCGAGTTGTTGATGTGCAGGAAGGACCCGCCTTCGAGGAGAACGTGGTCCGCGTCTACCGGTGCTCAAAAGTCGTGAAGGGTGGGCGTCGTTTCAGCTTTGCGGCCCTCGTCGTTGTGGGTGATCGCGAGCGGAAGGTGGGCTACGGTTACGGCAAGGCGAACGAGGTCCCGTCGGCTGTGGAGAAGGCCAGAAAGCAGGCGACGCGGGCGATGCAGTCGGTCAAGCTTAGCGGTTCGACGATACCGCACATGGTGATGGGCCGGTTTGGTTCGAGCCGTGTCCGGCTGTTGCCAGCCAGCGAGGGGACGGGCGTGATTGCCGGCGCCAGTGTTCGTGCGGTGCTCGAGTTGGCCGGCGTTCGTGATTGCCTGACGAAGGTTTACGGCTCGACCAGTCCGAAAAACCTGGTCAAAGCAACGATGAATGCACTCTTGACGCTGCGCGATCGTCAGACTGTTGAAGCGCTGCGTGGCGTTGGCCTGTCGAATTGACCGAATAGCCGAGATCGAGCTAGAGATGAACATTACGGATATCACCAAGAAGGCTGGCGGCCATCGAAAACGCAAACGCGTGGGCCGCGGCGAGGCAAGCGGCTCCGGCAAGACCTGTGGCCGAGGTCACAAGGGAGCGGGCGCCAGAAGCGGCGCCTCCAAGGAGAGCCTTGCGGAAGGCGCGGTCTTTCCGCTGTTCCGGCGTCTTCCCAAGTACGGCTTCAACAACGCCCAGTTCCGAACGATCTATCAGGTCGTGAACGTGGCGGACCTGGACACCCGCTTCGACGACGGCGCCCATGTGACAGCTGCCGCCCTGGAGCTGGTCGGCCTCATTCGCGACCGCAAGGACCGCGTCAAGATCCTGGGCAACGGCGAGTTGAAGAGGAAGCTGACGATCGAGGCCCATCGCTTCAGCTCGTCCGCGGTCAGCAAGATCGAGATGGCGGGCGGAACGGTGACACGACTCGGCCCCCAGCCCAAGAAGAAGTTCGTCAAACGCGCGGAGCCGTATGTAAAGGCAAGCGCCAAGACAAAGGGTGAGAAGAAGGGGAAGAAGGACAAGGGCAAGAAGAAGCCGGAGAAGGGGAAGAAAGAGCAGGAGACGGAATAGGGGTATCCGGTCGGTCGGCCCGGGTGCTTGACCCGGGATCGCAAACAGGTATTCGCGCCGAAGGCGCCGAGTTGAGCCAAGAGTTGCCATGTTTCGAGCATTCCTGAACATCTTCAAGGTCAAAGACCTGCGAAACAAGATCCTCTTCACGTTGGGTCTCCTCGCGGTCTACCGGATAGGCTTCTACGTACCGGTCCCGGGCGTGGATCAGGCCGCGCTGACCGAGTACTTCAAGAACCTGGGAACCGGCGGCGGCGGCATCGGGCAGCTCACCGAATACTTCGCGATGTTCACCGGCGGCAATCTTCAGCAGAGCACGATCTTCGGCCTCGGCATCATGCCGTACATTTCCGCTTCGATCATCCTTCAACTGCTGGGCACGGTCGTGCCGGCCCTGGAGAAACTGAGAAAAGAAGGACAGGTGGGTCAGAAGAAGATCCAGGAGTACACCCGCTACCTGACGGTCGGCATTTGTCTGATCCAGAGCGCGTTCTGGTTGAAGTTCATATCGAGCGGCGGCATGGTCTATGCGGAGTACTGTGACTTCGGCGCGGATTTTGGTGGGACGCTCGGCTTTTGGCTGGTCGGCATCACCGGCATGACTGCCGGCACGGTCTTCCTCATGTGGCTCGGCGAGCAGATCGATGAGTACGGAATCGGCAATGGGATCAGCCTGATCATCATGGCCGGCATCGTCGCCAGGATGCCCAGCGCGGTCTTCATGGTCATCAATAACGCCTCTGTGGATGTGACGGGTGAGGCGCAGTTCGGCCCCGGCAAGATCCTGTTCCTGATGATTGCTTTCGTTGGCGTGGTCGCCGGCTCGATCCTCATCACCCAGGGACAACGGCGTATCCCGATCCAGCAGGCCAAGCAGACCCGCGGCCGCCGGGTTTACGGCGGTCAGCGACAGTACCTGCCCCTGCGTGTGAACCACGGCGGCGTCATGCCGATCATCTTTGCCAGCAGTCTGCTGATCTTCCCTGGCCTGATCTTCGACTGGTTGTCGAATCTCTTTCCCGGCAGCAGCTTCCTGGTCATGCTCTCCTCCGAATTCAGAGGGTCGAGCTTCCTGTATGCCGCCTCGTATATCGCCCTGGTCTACTTCTTTGCGTACTTCTGGACGACGGTCCAGTTCCAACCGAAGGACATGGCCAATCAGCTCCGCGATTATGGGAGCTTCATTCCGGGGCTGCGGCCGGGCAAGCGGACGGCCGACTACCTGGAAACGGTCATGACGCGCATTACGTATGTCGGCGCCGGCTTCCTGGCGGCCATTGCCATCATTCCTCAGGTTATCGCCGCCACGTTGGAGATACCGATGATGGTGTCATCGTTTCTGGGCGGGACCGGGCTTCTGATCGTCGTGAGCGTCGGCCTGGACCTGGTTCAGAGGATCGAAGCCAACCTGATCATGCGCAACTACGGCGGCTTCCTCGGAGACAGTGGCGGATCGCGAATCAAGGGAGCCTACGCGTGAATCTAGTTCTGTTAGGCCCACCCGGCGCCGGCAAGGGAACGCAGGCTGTTCGCGTGGCGAGTTCTTGCTCGCTCGTGCATCTGTCCAGCGGCGACATCCTCCGCGCCGAGAGAAAGATGAACACCGAGTTGGGCCGCCAGGCGCAGGCATACATGGATCGCGGCGCCCTGGTCCCGGACGATCTGATCCTCTCGATGATGATGGATCACATCGCCAAGCCCCCGGCCTGTGACGGGTTCCTGCTGGATGGGTTCCCGAGAACAGTCGTACAGGCGAAGGGGCTTGACGAGCGCTTGGCCGCTCGCAGCCTGAAGCTCGACGCGGTCGTCAACATGCGCGTCGACGACGGCGAAGTCACGAAGCGTCTGACCGGCCGGTGGTCTTGTCCCCAGGACGGCCACATCTATCACGAAGTTTTCTCGCCGCCGGTCAAGTCCGGCGTGTGCGATGATTGCGGCTCCGCCTTGACGCGGCGGAAGGATGATACTCCTGATGTCGTCGGTCAGCGGCTGGCGACTTACCATAAGCAGACGGAGCCGTTGGCGGCGTACTATCTCGAGCGCGGGATACTGAAGGAGGTCGAAGCGGGCGGCGCTGTCGATCAAGTGGCGGCGGCGATTACAGAGGTTTGTCAGGCTCTATGAGAGGATCACCGACCTCTGCGGGATTGCGCGAATCGCGGGATGGGCTGGCCATGGTTGTTCTCAAGAGCCCTCGCGAGATTGAGTTGATGCGAGCGGCCGGCAGCGTGGTCTGGCGGGTTCTGGAGCGGATGCGGGAGTTGGTTCGGCCTGGGATTCGCACCGCTGAGTTGAGCGAGGCGGCGGACGAGTTGATCGCCGCGGCCGGTTGTGAGGCGTTGTTCAGAGGAGTCTGTACTCCGGCAACGAAGTTCCCGTTTCCGTCGGCGATTTGCGCAAGCGTGAACGAGGAAGTCGTGCACGGCATCCCGGGCGACCGGGCGCTGGCGGAGGGCGACATAATTAGCGTGGACTGCGGCGTGCGGCTGAAGGGTTACTGCGGCGACGCCGCGACGACGATACCTGTGGGCTCGGTCGGCAGGGAAGTCCAGCGGTTGCTGGATGTGACCCGTAGCTCTCTGGACTTGGCCATCGCGGAGATTCGACCCGGTCGGATGTGGAGCGAAGTCGCCGGCCTGATGCAGGAGCACGTGGAATCCGCCGGTTTTTCCGTCGTTCGCGACTTCGTCGGACACGGAATCGGCCGAGAGATGCACGAAGAGCCGAAGGTGCCGAACTATGCCGCCCGGTCGAACGCCCACCAGGACTTCCGCCTGGAGCCGGGCCTGGTGTTGGCGGTCGAGCCGATGGTGAACGCCGGTCGGCACCATGTCAGGCCTGGCGATGCCAGCGGTTGGCCGCAGGTGACGAGGGACGGTCGTTGGTCGGCCCACTTCGAGCACACGCTCGCCGTGACCGAGAGCGGCGTGGACGTATTGACGGACGGGCGATAGCGATCCGGAGAAGTGTTTGCAGCCCGTTCGTGTTTCGTTGGGAACCGGATATCAAGGGAGAAGGCCTGTGAAAGTTCGCAGCAGTGTCCGACGCATTTGTGAGAACTGCAAGATCGTGAAGCGCAAGGGCGTGGTGCGCGTGATCTGCTCTGCGAACCCGCGCCACAAGCAGCGGCAGGGTTAATGAATGTGTGTTTTGGCCAGGAGACGATAGATGCCGCGTATTGCCGGAGTTGATATTCCCAATGAGAAGCGCATCGTGATCGCGCTGACTTACATCTATGGTATCGGTCCGCATCACAGCGAAGCGATTCTCAAGGAGGCCGGGATCGAACACTCGGTCCGCGCCAAGAAACTGACGGAAGACGAGATCAGCCGCATCGCTTCGATCATCGACCGGACCTATATCGTCGAGGGCCAGCTTCGCCGGCAAGTGACGCAGAACATCGCTCGTCTGAAGGACATCCAGTGCTACCGTGGGATTCGGCATCGTCGCGGGTTGCCGGTTCGGGGTCAGCGGACCCGTACGAACGCGCGGACTAGGAAAGGCCCCAAGAAGACGGTTGCGGGCAAGAAGGGCGTCAAGGAGTTGCGAAGCTAGCGCTCTTGGAAGTTGGCGGCCTTGACGGGTCGCATCTCGCACGATTGGAGATCATCGAAACGTGGCCAAGTCATCAGGCAAACGCAAGACGCGGCGGAATCTGGCTCGAGCCATCGCCCACGTCAAGTCGAGTTTCAACAACACGCTCGTGACCATTACCGATCCTTCGGGCGAAACGCTGTGTTGGCAGTCGGCGGGCACGGTCGGTTTCAAAGGCACGCGCAAGAGCACACCCTTCGCCGCCCAGCGGGCCGGCGAGACCGCCGGCAGCACCGCGCGGCGAAAGTTTGGGGTCGTTGAGCTCGAGGTCCGTGTGAAGGGTCCGGGCAGCGGCCGGGAATCGGCGGTGGCCGGGCTTCAGTCCAGCGGGCTTCGGATCGTATCGATAGAAGATGTCACGCCGTTGCCGCACAACGGCTGTCGTCCCTCTCGAAAGCGGAGAGTCTAGTCCCACTGCATGGGGATCGTTATGGGAAGAGATCTTGGACCATCCTGTCGCAAGTGTCGTCGCGAAGGCATCAAGTTGATGCTCAAAGGGACGCGTTGCGAGAGCGCGAAGTGCCCGATGGAAAAACCTTCGCGGAACGTACCGCCCGGAGGCCAGCGGTCTTTCCGACGTCGCCAGGCCAGCGAGTATGGCAAGCGACTGCGAGAGACGCAGAAGGTCAAACGGTACTACGGACTCTTTGACAAGCAGTTCCGCCGGTGCCTGGCTTTGGCCCAGCGGTCGAAGGAGAACACCGGCCAGGCACTGCTCGGCCTGCTCGAGCGCCGCTTGGACAATGTGGTGTGCAAGCTCGGGATGTCCCCCTCGTGCAAGGCCGCGCGGATCAGCGTCGGGCACAACCATTTCACCGTAAACGGCAAGCGTGTCAACAAACCGGGATACCTTGTCCATGTAGGGGATACCATCAGTGTTCGCGACCGACCGGCCAGCCAGAAGATGGTTCGCGCGGCGTGCGAGTCCGATGCGGGCCGTCTCGTGCAGCCGTGGCTGAAGCTGGAAGCGAGCAAACTGGAGGGGACGGTTCTGGCGTTGCCGTCGCGTGATGACGTGCAGATACCGGTCGAGGAACAACTCGTTGTCGAGTTCTACAGCCGGTAACGATTGCTGACGGCAAGTGTGAGTGACTATAGCGCCTGGGACTCTGCGGGAACGGCGGACGAGCGGGACGAGTGTCTGGGCATTGGGGATTCGGAACACCTTCCTGGGAGGTCGATCTGATGCGAATTCGGTGGCGAGGATTGGAACTTCCGACGCGTGTGGTGCGAGATGAGGATGCAAGCCGACCGACTTATGGGCGATTCGTCGTCGAACCCTTTGAGCGGGGGTTCGGCACGACCATCGGCAACAGCCTGCGCCGCATCCTGCTTTCCAGTCTGGAAGGCGCCGCGGTCACCCACGTGAAGATCAAAGGTGTGGTCCACGAGTTCACCACCCTCCCCGGCGTCATGGAGGACGTCACGGTCATCATCCTGAACGTCAAGTCTCTGATCGTCCAGTCCGCTTCGGACACGCCCAAGACAATGCGCGTGTCGGTTCGGGGAACTGCGGGAGAGACCACCGAGGTCCGGGCCAGCCAGATCGAGGCGGATCCCGATATCGAGATCATCAACCAGGACCAGATTCTCGCCACCCTCACCGACGATATTGAGTTCGACATGGAGATGACGGTGGTCCGGGGGCGCAGCTACGCTACTGCCGAGGAGAACAAGCCGGAGGGCGATCAGGTATTCGGCCTGATCCCCATCGACTCGATGTACTCCCCCGTCACCCGGGTCCGTTACCGTGTGGAGGACACCCGTGTCGGCCAGCGCACGAACTATGATCGCCTGCTTCTCGAGATTTGGACCAACGGTACGGTGACGCCGGAGATGGCCTTGGTGGAGGCCGCCAAGATCCTGCGAAAGCACCTGAACTCCTTCGTGCAGCTCTTCGAAATGGGGAGCGGTCTCGCTGCTTCGGCGGTGGACGAGGAATCGCGAGGCGAGGCCGGTCAGTCCGGACCGACTGATGCGGGCGTGTTGTCAACGCCGATTGCCTCTCTCGATCTCTCCGTCCGGGCGAACAATTGTCTCGCGTCCGCGGAGATCGCGACCGTCGGGGAGCTGGTGGAGTGGGACGAGCCGAGTCTTCTGAAGCTTCGCAGTTTCGGGAAGACATCTCTTCGGGAAATCAAGCGGAAGCTGGCCGATCTGGGCGTCTCGCTGAAATCCGACGGCAGCGATTCAGCCGACGACGAACTGTCGCCGCTGAGGCCGGCGTCTCCGTCCTATGCCGGAATGGAGCCGACTTCGGCGTCGTTCGGCGATACGGTTCTGGACGCAGCCACGTTCGGTCATGCCCCGCCGGCTTCGGCGACGCAGGAGGGTGAGTCCGCGCAGGCAGAGGCGGACGGCGGCGCCGCAGAAACGCCGGAAAACAATGAGGTCGGTGCGGCGCGCAACGACGCTGGCTGAGGTAAGAAGGTGGTCCGAGGATAATCCGGACCGGTTTGATAGACAGGTGTGACATACCATGAGACACCGACTTGCAGGACGAAGACTATCCAGGACGCCTTCCCACCATCGGGCGATGCGTCGGAACATGGCCCAGAGCCTGTTCCAATACGGCCAGATCGAGACGACTCTGGTGAAGGCAAAGGAGATCCGCCCGTTCGTCGAGCGTCTGATCACGCTCGCTCGCACCGGGACTCTGAAGAACCGTCAGCGGATCATCGCGATTCTCGGCGACCGATCGATCATTGGTTCGGACGAACAGGAGAAGTACGACGCCATGACCGCTGCCCAGCGGCACAAGGTGCTTGTTGCGCGCTCCGGGAGGCGGCATCGCGCCGGGAAAGTTCCCGCAAGTTACAACAAGAAGAAGATTTCCTTCGTCGCGCAGTCGGTCGTTCACAAGCTCGTCGCGGAAATCGCGCCCAAGTACCGTGACCGTCCGGGCGGCTACACGCGGATCATCCGCCTTGCGAAACGCCGCATCGGCGACAACAGCGATCTGGCCATCCTCCAACTCGTAGGCGTAGAAGAAAAAGCCTCCGGCGACGTGAAGAGTGTGGTGGGCGGTCGGCGTCAGAAGACGCTGGATCGCATCCGGTTCCTCGAAGGCAAGGCACCCGCGAGAAGGAAGGCCGGCGGTGGCAAGCGAAAAGCCACCCAGGGGGGCGCGGAAGCGGCGACGACGTCCAAGGCGGCTGAATCTGCAGCGCCGTCAAAACCGCCGGGCGCCGCCGCTCCATCCGAAGCGGAAGCGGATTCCGGAGCCCAAACGCCGGACCAACCGAAGCCTGGTGAGGACTAAGCCTCTGTCGACGAGCCCGGGGGCCGAGGGCCTGTCATGCCGGCAGCAGACTGTATCTTCTGCAAGATTGCCTCAGGTGACATTCCCAGTATCCGCGTTTTCGAGGACTCCGGCGCGCTGGCATTCCTCGATATCGGTCCGTTGTCTCCCGGGCACACGCTACTGATTCCCAAACAGCATTACACGAGCATCCTCGACGTCCCGCAGGACGTGTTGGCCTCGCTGACCTCCAACCTTCCCATGTTGGCCCGAGCCGTGATGAAGGCGACCGGCGCATCCGGCTTGAACATCCTCCAGAACACCGGCGAGTCAGCCGGTCAGGCCGTATTTCATCTTCATATCCACCTCATTCCGCGGATCGAAGGCGATGGCTTGGGCTATCGTTGGAACGCGGGGACATACGGCGAGGGTGAGGCGCAGTCCCTTCAATCCAAGATCCTCCGGCAACTCGAAGCCGGTTGATTCCGTTGGAGCCGTGTCCGGTGGAGATCGGCCTGTTGCCTCGCCGGCGTGATACCGACCGCATCGTTCCGAGTGAGAACAACTCGACTTCGGCGGCTATTCGTGCCATCATATGGGTGCGATTCTATTTGACTGCGAGGAGGTTCGAGATGCGCATCGTGCTCTGTGTTGCGGCCCTGTTGACAACCCTGACTCAACTCCTGTTCGCATCCCCAGTGGGGGCGCAGGACCCCGATGCGGCCGCTGTCCGCGATGACATGCTGCCGTATCGTTTCGAAACCGCCAACCTGCGTGTCGCCGACATGCTCACGCTGCCCGATGGTTCCAAGCATCTGGGCAAAGTCATGGAGTGGGCCGACAGGATCGTGCTGTTCCGGCTTGACGGCACGACATACGCGTATGACGTCATGTCCGTGGAGGAGTTCGAGTTTCGGCGGACCGACGCGCAGGGCGTCGTTCCGAATCTCCCGGACCTGACCGTCGCGTACGTCGAACGGCTGCCGCGCGATCCCAGCTACCACGGACACGTCATCAGCGAGGACGGGCTCGAACGTCTCGATATCGACGCCGCGGCCACCGCGTGGAACCTTGCTCCCGGCGCAAACGCGGTCTTCAAGGTCCATCTTCTCAACGCGGGCGCCGCGCCTTCCTCGTCCGTGCCTGTGCGCGTTTCGATCGACGGCGCGGTCGTACACACAGCCACAATCGATGGGCTTGTGCCCGGCGGCCAAAGTGCGCTCCAGGTAGAGTGGGCGTGGCAGACGGGGCGACACACGCTGAAGGTCGAGGTGGATCCTGACGGACAGGGAGAGGAGGTCGTTTGCTGGAACAACACGTTCACCGAGTTCACCGACGCGCAGCCCGTTGCCGTCGTCGTTGCGAAGGACCGCTACGAGGCGTTCAGGTCCGTCCGGAACGTCGTTGATTCGTTTTGCTTCGAAGACTGGGCGCAGTACCAGCTCAGGGCGATGAACGGTCTCATGCGGGCCTCCGTGTATCCGTCCGCGCCGCAAGGCGCCCTGGAGCGTGTCCGTTGCGACCGCATCCTGGTTGTGGACGATCCGACCGACCCGGCACAACGCGCAAAGTGGGAAGCCAGGTTGCGGCGGGACGGCCGTCCGGACGGGCTGGCCGAGTACGGGGCGGTCCTGGTGTTTGGAAAAGTCGAGAACAAGCGAGTCCTGCCGCACCACGCGCTCCGCGTCGCGTGGGATCAACTCCAGGAACTCGGCCGACAGCTCGGCCTGATCGACCTGGACACAACCGATACGACGATTGACCAATGCCTGGTCGTCAATCGAAAGGACCGTTACGTCCAGATCCGGCACATCTTCCCGGTGCGGGCGACCCTGATGTACACCACGGGCGGCTTCCGTCTGAGCGAGCAGTGTGTAAACGCCTTGAATGCGATGCGGGGGCGACCACGAGGTTGTCGCGGGGAGTATCTCAGCCGCCTGCCCAAGAAAACCACCATCGAGGTCTTGTCCAACTCGGGGGCGCCCCTTGTGGGCGTCGTTGCCGAAGTCTTCCAACTCGTGTCGGAGGGCGAGTATGCCGGGACCATTTCCGGTTACGGTCGCGGAGATCCTCTCTACTCCGTCGAGACGGACGAGCGCGGGCGGGTCACGTTGCTCGATCAGGAAACGCCGACACACACGACGCCTGGCGGCTTTGCGCTCGGGCCCAATCCATTTGGCAAGATCGCGCCAGACGGCTCGAACGGCCTGCTCTTGCTGCGCCTGACGCACCAAGGCGCCGAGGCCTACTACTTTCTCCGCTTGTTCGACTGCAACGTTGCGTTTAGTCGCGGTCACCGGGACGAGTACGTTCATCGGCTGTACACGCGATTCGGTGATCCGGGCGCGTTGGAACGCCCCCCCTATATCGCTATCAAGCTGGCCGATCACAAGACGGAGATGGCGCCCGTGGACGTCTATTGGTGCCTGCCGGAAGGAATGACCATGACGAACATCGAGGAGTTCCGTATCTACAAGCGGGTCGGTTTCGCGACGGACGACGCCAGGCCGTGGCTGCTCGATTCGATCGCGGTGCAGAAGCACTGGCGATGGCACTTCTGTGCGGAGAGTACGTATTTCGACGAGTTGCGCTACGAGGGACCTTATTCGCTTGATACGTTCTTCGCCACGTCCATCGTGGACAAACAGGGACGCGAGAGTAGTCTGTCTGCGCCCGGCTGCGTCGTCTATGACAAGGACTGCATAAGCCTGGCAATGGACCGCGAAGCGGCGTACATCACGCTTGCGGGCGACGGGCCGGCCCAGATGCTCTGTTGGGACGGAGAGTCAGGCACCCAACACTTCGGTGTCCGGACAAGGGCCTTCAAGGGCTACGAACCCGCGTTCGCCGGGATTGCCATCGACCGAAGCGGGCGCCTCGTCGTGGCCGATCCGGAGAACCACGTTCTTGCCTTCTACGATCGTGGCGACCTCGTCGAGGTCATTCCGTCTCGTCCGTGGTGGCCGGGTTTTGCCAGCGACGAGCCGGGCGAGTTCTACTCACCGAAGGACGTTGCCGTGGATGATAACGGACGCATCTACGTGGCGGACTTTCAGAACAACCGCGTTCAAATTCTCGATCCGCAGGGGCGCTTCCTCTCCTTGCTGGACGAGGGCTTTGCCTTCGAGGGGCCGCACGCCGTTGGGTGCTCGCACAATCGGCTATGTGTCACGGACCAGGGCGGCACGCGCTGTCGCGTCTACGACCTCAGCAGGGAAGTGCCCGAGTTCCTGCGCGAATTGCCTCCAGTTACGCAAGCCGGCCGGGCGTTGGTCAGCGAGACCGACCACATCTACATTCCGGCCGTTGTGCCCGACGATTACAGGAAGGGCATTGCCGTGTTCGTGTCCGACGGCAAGACTGCCAAGCTGGAGCGGATAGAGACCGAGGATGTCATGGGCAACTATCACCGGCCGCGCGGATTGTACCTCTATCCCGGCGGCGGCAAGGCGTGGGCGTTCTTCGTGAACGAGTTTCCCTTCGACGTTCACCGCTGCAAGTTGAAGTAGCCCCATAGCGAGGTTCTCAATCCGAGCCCCAAGCAGCAGCGCGGGGTCGTCACGAATGGGCCGTGGCCCGTCGGACCCGCTCGCTTGCGCTCGGGGCTCGGATTGGCTGCGGCGCCACTTGCGGACGGGCCGCCGGTGGCCCCAGGCAATCACGCCGCGCTTACTGCTTGGGGTCCACCAACCAGCCCTCTTCGATCTCCGAGGGCCACGTGTCGCTCAGGCTTCGTAGCTTCCCGTCCTTCCACAGCACGACGCGCACCTTCGGTTCCTCACCCTCCACCTCGACCCACGGTGCGGTCAGGCACACCTCGTCGTTATTCCGCCAACACGGCAGCGTGCGCGTCTTGTCTCCGGGCAATTCGCTTCCCACGAGGGCCGTCGTCTTGCCCGACGCCATCTCATAGATGCAGACTCGTCCGTCGGCGCAGGGCAGCGCAAGCCGTTTCTCGTCGGGGCTCAACTCGAAGTAGGCCAGGTCCGGCTCGAGGTCTCCGCCGAAGTCGCGGCCGAGTACACGGATGACGCCGGCGGGCGTGCGCGGATCGATTGCGAACACCGACCATCGCTGAGGCATATCGCGCGACGTCGCCGGCAGCGTGAGCTCCGCGGACGTGAAGAACAAACGTCCGTCGGACAGCCACTCGACCGTCAGGAAGCAGTTAAACAGAAGCCCCGTGTGGTCCTTGCTATCCCGCCATTCTTCAAGGAGCTTCCCTTTGTCGTCCGCAACACACACGGTCGACAGCACCCCAAGCTGTACGTTGTCACCGCACGCCTCCGGGCCCATGCCGCGGATGAACGCCAGGCTCCGGCCGTCCGGGCTCCAGTCGTAGTAGAAGGCCGTGTTGGCCGAGATCATGCGCGCCGGCCCGCTCGGTCCGCCCGACGTGCTTGGCATGCTGGGCGCGTCGACCAACGAGAGGACGTGCAACGCCGGCGTGTCGTCGCGGCCTTCCGCCGACGGCATGAGGAAAGCGAGATGCCTGCCGTCCGGCGAGACTCGAAGACCCGCTACCCCGCGCGTCGTCGTGAGCAACACTCGGCCCGGGCGCAACTCGTCGTCGGTGACCTCGAAGACCTGGACACGGCGGATGTCGGTTTCAATCGCCTGCGCCTCCGTCCACTTCTCTCCCAGCTTCTCCTCGAGGCCGCTCGGCATCCGGTCGCGTACATACAGGATGCTCGCCATTTCGATGTCGGAGGCGAGACGGTCTTCCGGGTCAGCCTTGAAGTCGTCCCAGTTTCCCTCATAGGCGAGGAGTCGCTTCTTGAGGTTCTCCGCTTCTTCTCTGATTTGTGCCGTCTTCTCGCCGTCGAACAGGGGCGAGAGATCGTCCCAGTGCTTGGCCTTTCTTACGTGCATCACGGCGACCTTGTGGCTGTCCGGGAACCAGTCACATGTGGCCGGGCCTTCGGGCAAGCGGGGCTTCAGCACTTTGCCGTCGCCATCGACAAAGTAGAGGCCGTTGTCGGTTGCGATCGCGGCCCGCTTCCCGTCGGGAGACCAAACGATTCGCTTCTCGGGGATGCAGCCGGCGGCGAGTGAGACCGTTAGGAGGATTGTGACCAACTTCAGTGTGCCCTTCATGATTCTTCTCCAATTCTCGAGGGAGTCAAAGGTCCGATCCACTTGACGCGTTGAGTTCTGGTAGCCGTACGGGATGCCCGATCGGCCTGCAGGCGCGACAGAGACCAGAACTCCGATGAGCGGATCGCTGTGCGATGTGGTCCGCGTACGCTTTGTGCCATCGGGGTCCTGCTGTGCATTGCGTCCGGCGACGTTAGCGAGCTTCCCAGGAAGAATGCCAACAGGAGTCCCGCGGCGACTGCAAGATGCCTTCGCCAGCGCCCGACGTACGTTCGACGAGACGACGCGCCCGCCCGTACACGTGCGGAAAGCGGCGGCAGGGCAGCTCCCGTGGTCGGCTCCCTGGCTCCCAGGGCCAGGTGGGCCAACCGCACTGTCTCGCCCACCCGCGCTTCGAGCACCCCACGATCGGGCTGAAGTCGCAGGTATGCCTCGAGCAGTTCTGTCGTTTCCGTCGGCAGCTCGCCCAGCGTTCGATCAATCAAGAGCCGTTCGAGAGTTTCCTGGTTCATGGCTCAGTCTCCGTTGCCGCGGCCGCAGGTGACACCGTAGCGGCACTTTCTCTGGTGCCCATCTGCGGGTCCGCGGTCGCCATTAAGTCCCGCAACGCGGCGACGGCGTGGTGGATGCGGGAGCGGACGGTGCCCACCGGGACTTCCAGCGCCTCGGCGATTTCCGCGTACGAGAGATCCTCTCGCAATCGAAGCGCGAGCACTTCTTGTTGACGATCGGGCAGCGACTTGATCGCCCGTCGCATCGTCTCCAGTCTCGGATCATCATCCGGAGTCGCGCTTGCCGCCGGTTCCTGCGCGAGCCCGACGGCATGTCGTCTCGCCACGGTGCGGGCGTGTTCCCGCGCGAGGTTGCGAGCGATGCCAAACAGCCAGGCACGCCGGCTGTTGGCCGCCGCCAGCGCCGCAGGTCGTTCGACGGCTGCGAGGAACGTCTCCTGGAGCAACTCCTCGGCGACGACCGCGTCCACGACACGCCGCCGCAGGTATTTCCAGATGCCAGGCCCGATCTCAGAGTAGAGCCGCTCGATGTCCACGCTTAGTTCCGCCATCGCGTTCCATCCTACTAGTGACGCGGCGGATAGGGAAAGTTCATCGAATTCGAGAAAAAAGCCGGGGGCAGTTCACGCTTGAGTGAAGTGAGAGTGGTTCAAGCCCACGGCTCGCGATTCGTGGGGCGGGCCTCAAGTAGAAACAATGCGTTTCTTCGGCTCTTCAAACCTCAATTGCGTCGCGGGATTGGCGCGATGTCATCGGCTGAGCCTGGCTTCGACCGCTTCAATCTTCTTGTCGATATCGCCGTTGCGGCCGAGCCGCTTGGCCTCTTTGTAGAGCCTCAGTGCTTCCGCCCAGTCGCGCGCCTCGCAGGCTTCGTCGCCCTGCACAGTCAGTCGATCTTGTCGAGCCCTGACCAGCTTCTCTTTCGTGAGCGTGTCGGCGGGAGCCGGCAGCCTCGGAATGGCCTCCTCGTACAACTCGATGGCGGTGGCGTAGTCGCCTCGCTCAAGAGCCCGGTCGGCCCGCTGGACGAGTCGAGCCGCCTTGAAGGCAGGTGCGAGCTTCTGCAGGCGTTTCCTGGCGTGGGGCGTCGGAAACTTTCGCGCCGAGCTGCGAAGGAGTTTCTCCGCCTTGATCAGATCCCCGTCCTTGATTGCCTCTTGGGCGTCCTCATACAACAGGTATGCACGGGCCGCTCGCGCACGCGTCTCAACCGGTTCAGTCGCTTCTATCTGGTTCGCTCGCTCGTATGCCTTCGACGCCGCCTCGAAGTCCTTTTCGAGAAACGCATTGTCCGCCAGGGCGATCAGGCGCACACGTTCTTTTGCATCCGTGATTTCTCGGTGCAGATAGCGGGTCTCGCTCGTACTCCGGATTCGTTCAGCGTCGTTGCAGGCCAGGAACGCTTGGTCGAAGTCGTGTTCTTCGAGGGCTGCTCGAGCTCGCCGGAGAATCTCCTGGTACTTCTGATCCTGCCGGGAATGGTTGACCTGATCAACGACTCGGGAGGGATCAAGACCGCTCGCTTCGGCTTTGTCTCGGTATTCCGAGAGCTTCAGCTCCGCGTCGGTCAGGCGACCGCCCTCGATATCACGGGTCATCTCCTCTGCAACACGGAGTGTGTCTCGCTTTGTCCAACACAAGCGCTGCAACGTCGAGATCTGGGCGGGATCGAGTCCGCATTTTTCCGCCTCGCGCAGGTGTTGGAGCGCTGCATCAAAGTCGTTCCTTGCCACGGCCAGTTGCGCATCCACCATGTATATCCACTTTTCGGCCCTGCCCCGCATCTGTATGAACTTCTGGGCGTTCGCGTGCATCTGCGTCGCTTCAAGGAGCTTCGCCTTTGACAGCTCGAATTCGCCGTGGTCGTAAGCGGCCATGCCGTCAGCGACGACTGCCTCGATGGGATGTGTCAAGCCCGGCCCCATGTAGTTGTACCAGAGCCATGTGCCGCCTGCCGCGACCGTGGCAAAGAGGAATACCGCTGAGAGGATCCAGGCCAACAAGTGCGGATGACGTTCCCGGTGTACCTCCTGGACTTCCTGCGGTGTCGGGATCGCCTCGGCCTCCACGGGTCGGGGGGGTAGCTTCACGACCGGCCTGCGACGTGCGGAAGTGACCCGCGGCAACAACGGCGTGGGAACGTCCGGTACGGTCGGCGTCCTCGCTGTTCCCGTGCCGCCTTCCAGACTCGACGGAGCGGTCCTCTCCGGATGACGCCGCACAGTGTGTTTCGTGGTCGATACCGGAAAGCGAACCTGACCGGGCGGTACCGGTGTGGACAGGATGGCCTCGGTCGTGATGGCGCGCAACATGTAGGCCTGCACCCGTGCTTCCCGCTCCGGAGGCGGCAGCAGCCTGTCGGATGCCGGCCTACTGCGGTAGCCCAATTGTCGAGCGCGTTGTCCCCGTATCTCCAAGAGCGCGTCCAGCACTTCCTCAACGGTCGCGAACCGCTCGTCGAGGTGCTTTGCAGTCATCCGTGCCAGGATCGCCGAGAGTTCCACCGGCACCTGCGGATTCAACTCCGAGGCGGGAGGCAGGCACGCCGCCATGTCGGTCTGCCACTGGGTCCACACCTTCACGGCCGACGCCGCACCCAGACTTGCGCACCCGACGTACTCGTGCAAGGCTCGACGGCCGACACAGTATTCAAACAGGCAAATCCCCAACGAGTAGATGTCAACCCGATCGTCGTACTCCGCCTCATCGAGCAACTCGGGCGCGGAGTACTTGGGCACAATGACCGGTGGGGCGGTCGTGTCTCCCTCGTGCGCGGCGGTCGAGAGATTGGCGAGCTTAGCCTTGTTGTTCCGGGCGACAATGATGTTACTGGGCTGGACGGCGCGGTGAACGATTCCGAGGCAGTGCAGCGTTCGAAGCCCCTGGGCGATCGTCATCAGCAGTCGCGCTGCGGCCGGCAAGTCCGTCATACGTTTGGCAATCAGAGATTCCAGCCATCGGCCCTCCACGAACTCCTCCACGATGAACAAGCCCGTTTCTTCCTCGATGAGCTCGTGGATGTTGACGACGCTCTGGGCGTCTTTCGGAATCCTCGCCAGGAATTGAGCCTCCCGCTTGAAATGGCCGCAGGCGATCGGGTTGTCGATCAGGGTCGGCGTCATCTGTTTGACAGTGACAAGCCGGTCCAGCATCGCGTCACGCGCGCGGTAAACGACCGCATTGTGAGAGGTTCGCAACCGCTCCAGGATGCGATACTTACCTAGACCGGTGCCGGTCGGCAGGCCCTCGTACAGTGGCGCGGACCCCTCCCCGCCCGACCCGCCAAGTCGGATCTCCTGCTCGGCCGAGTGGTCCTCGGCATTCGGCTGTTTCGGCGTTTCTTCCATGTGTCTCGGTGTCTCGCGAGGGCAGCGCAGTGCGACCACACGCTTCCCCCTGTCAATGTTCTCGGCACGTGGGCAATGGTAGCCTTGCGTCCGAGAATGACGCGCTCACCTTGCGCCAGCGCTACCGCCCGCCTGGTCAGGCAGCGAGGCTACCGCGCCGCTTGCGGCTTCCATATCCATATTAGCGCATCTAGTGTCCACGAGTCCAGCCCGACGCCGGCGGGTAGGATGCCCTGCCCGTCGCGCTTCATGTCTGCCCAGGCCACATGTGAACCTGAAACGCTGCACTGGTCAGAGAATGCGTGAGGGAGGATCGGGTTTGCACGCAGGTTGCCTCGCGGCCGTGTGTTGTGGGAACAGCCCGCCGGTATTAAGATTCTCGGATGTTCGCCGCCAGACCGAGAATCGGGATGTACCGTTCGGATACCTGCTTCGCACGCGTCTTGGCCCTCGCTCTCGTTAGTGTCGGGATTGCGCCGGGCTTCTGCCTTGCCCAAGGGTTCGGTCCCACCAGCGTCCTGGTAGCACCCGTCGAGCAGCAGGAGATCGCCCGGACAATCCAATTGGTGGGTACAGCCCATCCGCGCATCCGGACGATCATCGCCGCAGAGGTCGAGGGGCTGGTCGAGAAGCTGACAGTCGATCGCGGCGACCGTGTCGAGAAAGGCCGGCTCCTGTGTAGGCTTCGCGACGTCAGTATTCGATGCGCATTCGCCGAGTCCCAGGCTAGACAAGCCGAGTTGAAGGCGCTCGAGGCGGTCGCAGCGGCCGAGTTGCGCAAGTCCGAGTTCGAGCGCGAGCGCACATCGCGCCTGTACGAGAACGAGCAATGCGCGGAGAAGGAGTACCTCGACGCGCAGGCCGATCGTGATGCCGCACAGGCACGATGCGATCAGGCCAGGCACGCCGTGGCGGCGCAAGTCGCCGTCGTCGCCCGACTTGCCGATGAACTGGCCCGCACGGAGATTAAGGCGCCTTGCGACGGGTACATCGTTGACAAGCGCACCGAGATCGGCTCGTGGGTCGAACGTGGCGGAGCGGTTGTCGAACTCGTTGATCTGGCGACTGTTCGGGTGCGTGTAGACGTTCCGGAAGCCGTCATCGCGTATTGCCGCACGGGCGAGCCGGTTCAGGTCACAGTGGACGCCCTGGGCAATCGGGCGTTTGCGGGAAAGGTCTCGCGCGTCGTGCCCGATGCGGATGCGCAGGCCAGGACTTTTCCCGTGGAGATCGACGTGCCCAATCCCGAGGGCGAGTTGAAGGCGGGCATGTTCGTTCGCGCCGCGGTGCCGGCGGGTCCGAGGAAGCAACGGCTCGTCGTGTCGAAAGATGCCGTCGTCGTGCTCGGGCCGGCCTCGATGGTCTATGTAGTACGTCCCGGCGAGAGCGGCTCGATGGCGATGCCGCTGCCCGTAGAGATCGTCGCGGAGATCGTCGACCATGTCGCCGTTGTCGCTCCCGGTTTGGCGCCCGGCGATCAAGTTGTCATTCGCGGAAACGAGAACATGCTCGGCCGCCCCACGCCCGTCATTGTTTCGGCCCCGCCCGGTGCAAAAGGGTCGCAACAACCGGACGACGACGGGCCGGCGGCTGCCAGTCAACCCTCTCACGGCGGATAGAACGCGCCTATGCACCTAGTTGACGTCTTCATCAATAACCCGGTCAAGGTCGCGGTCGGCGTCATTCTGCTCGTGCTCTTCGGCCTGCTCACGATCGTGCCTCCTTCGATCGTCCCTTCGCCTGTACGCGTACCTGTACAGCTCACGCCCGACCTCGACGAGCCGGTCGTCTCGGTCAGCACGAGCTGGGAAGGGGCGAGCCCCGAGGAAGTGGAGCGCGAGATCGTCGATCCGCAGGAGGAGATGCTCAAGAGCGTCACGAACCTCCGGAAACTCACGAGCAGTTCCAGCCGAGGCTCGGGCACGGTGCAGCTCGAGTTCCAGGTCGGCGTCGACATCGACATCGCGAAGCAGGACGTGTCGGACGCCTTGCGGCGCGTCGTCTATCAGATACCCATCAACGAGTTCGACAACCCGATCGTGCAGAGCGGTCGGCCATTTGGCGAGGAGGCCATCGCCTGGATCATCCTGTCGAGCGACGATCCGGGCGTCAACGTGCCCGAGCTGTACAAGTTTATCGACGAGGACGTCAAGCCCATCCTCGAGCGCGTCGAAGGCGTCTCCTCGGTGAGGCTGTTCGGCGGTCGCGTGCGGGAGATCCAGGTTGTCGTGGACGCCCTCAAGCTTGCCCGAGCGGGAATCACATTCCGCGAACTGCAAACCGCCCTCCAAACCCAGAACACGAACGTTTCTGCCGGCAACAGCTCCCAGGGAAAGCGTGACATTGTCATCCGGACGATGGGTCAGTTCGGCTCGCTGGCGGACGTCCGCCGCACTGTCATCCGCACGGGCGAGGGAGGGCCAGTCCGCGTCGGCGATGTTGCGGAAGTCCGGGACACGTTCAAGAAGCAGTACGGCTTCGTTCGTAGCGAGGGCAGAGAGGTCATCGCCATACCGGCCTATCGCGAGACCGGCTCCAATGTCATTCAGGTCATGGAGGGCCTGCGGACCGCGATCGACCGCGTCAACGAGGAGATACTCGGCCCGCGCCATCTGAGGTTGGAGCTGACGCAGGTCTACGACGAGACCGTCTACATCCTCTCCGCGATCGGTTTGGTTCGGAGCAACATCGTCTTCGGCGGCATACTCGCTCTGGCCGTGCTGCTCATATTCCTGCGGAGCTTCAGTGGGACCGTCGTTGTCGGCCTCGCGATTCCCATTTCGGTCATCGGCACGTTCATCGTGATCCCGTTGGCCGGGCGGAACATCAACGTCGTGATGCTGGCGGGCCTGGCGTTCGCTGTCGGCATGGTTCTGGACAACGCGATCGTCGTACTCGAAAACATCTTTCGGCATCGCGAGATGGGCAAGTCCCGCCAACAGGCTGCTTCCGACGGTGCGTCCGAGGTCTGGGGGGCCGTGCTGGCCAACTCGCTGACCACGATGGTCGTCTTCCTGCCCATCGTGTTCCTCGAAGAAGAGGCGGGCCAGCTCTTCCGCGACATCGCCATCGCCATCAGCGGTGCCGTCGCGCTGTCACTCGTCGTCTCCGTGACCGTCATTCCCACCGTTGCGGCACGCATTCTCGCGGGGACACGCACGACCGCGGAAGAGGGTGCCGGCCGGTTCGCACATGCCGTGGCCAGCCTTGTTGGGTGGATCAACGGGCGCGTCCTGACACGACTCGCGGTGGTGGGCGTGCTCACCGTTGCATCCGTGGTGCTCAGTTACGTGCTCGCACCGGAGCCGAGCTACCTGCCGGGCGGGAACCAGAACCTCATTTTCGGTTTTCTCAACACGCCGCCCGGCTACAACACGGTCGAGTTCAACCGAATCGCCAAGATCCTCGAGGACGGCGATCCCGCGAAGGGGCTTGTCGGCATCCGTCCGTTCTGGGAGGTCGATGCAGGCACGCCCGAATACGAGCAATTGATCACACGGTGGGAACAGACGGTCGAGGGTTTCGTCGTTCCCGGCAAGATGGCCGAGTTGGAGGCGGCCGCCGCCGTGCGACGCAATCCCGAGGCTCCGCGCGAAGAGCGAAGAAAAGCCAAGCTTCACGAGCGTGAGATCAAACGGGAGATCGCGGAGTGGCGCGTACCGCCGCCGCCGATCGAGAACTTCTTCTTCGTCGCCTGGAACGGCACCTGTTTCATGGGCTGTTCGAGCGAGAATCCCGAGGTTGTCAAGCCCCTCACGAACGTTCTGAACTCCACCGGCTTCAGCATCCCTGACTCGTTCGCCATCTTCTTTCAGGCGCCCATCTTCTCCGTCGGTTCAGGCAACGACGTCGAGATCGAGATTCGCGGCAAGGACATGGACGAGGTGATCGCGGCCGGCCAGCAGACGATGCTCGCGTGCATGGAGAAGTTCGGCGGTCGCCCGCCCGAACCCAACCCGCGGAACTTTTACCTGCCCCAGCGAGAGGACCGCCTTATTCCCGATCGCGTTCGGGCGGGCGATCTCGGGCTCACCGTCGCCGACATCGGCTCCATCGTCCGCGCGTGTGGCGACGGTCGCATCATCGGGCAGTATCGCGAGGGCGGGAAGAGCATCGACCTGACCGTCAAGGTGTCGGGCACCGAAGACCCCACTAGCGGCCGCAGCGCGACCGACATGATCTCCAGCGTTCCCATCTCCACTCCGACAGGCCAAGTCGTGCCCCTCAGTTCCGTCTGTGGGATCGAGAGGGCTACGGCGCCGCAGGAGATCGCCCACATTGAAACCCAACGGGCCGTCAAGTTGACCGTGCGGCCGCCGGAAGGCATCTCTCTGGGTGAGGTCATCGATACGATCCAGGATGAGATCATCGCTCCGATGCGCGGCGAGGGATACGGCGAGCACAAGCTCCGGATCTCGCCGGACGTCATCGTGGGGCTTGCCGGCAACGCGGATAAGCTCAAGAGCACGTGGGATTCGCTCAAGTGGCTGCTCGCGCTTTCGGTGTTGGTCGTCTACCTCCTGATGGCGGGGCTCTTTGAGTCGTTCGCCTATCCGTTCGTCATCATCTTCACGGTACCCTTTGCCGTCGTCGGCGGTTTCGTCGGTCTTTACGTCGTCAACGTTTGGACCTGGAGCGACCCGGCCATGACCGTCCAGCAGCTCGACATGCTGACGATCCTGGGCTTCGTCATCCTGCTCGGCATCGTCGTGAACAACGGTATCCTGATTGTGCATCAAGCGCTCAACTTCATTCGCTACGGCGTGGAACCGCAGAAGGCCATTACGGACGCGGTCCGCACGAGGATTCGTCCGATCTTCATGACCGTGCTGACGACCTTCTTCGGGCAGCTACTGTTGGTCATTCGACCCGGCGCCGGCGCCGAACTTTACCGCGGCGTCGGGGCGGTCGTGCTTGGCGGGCTGCTGTTCTCCACGGTCTTTACCCTGATCGTCGTTCCCGCGGTGCTGTCGCTCTTCATCGGGGCGAGGGCGCGGATCGGAATGATACTCTTCGGAAGACAGCCCGTGCAATCTGCACCGACAGGGGCGCCGGAGGCAGCGTCGCAGACAGGCTGACGCGCCGTTTGGAGTGTGTCCTAATACGCTTGTGGCACCGCCGTCCCGTCGGTGTCGACACAGGCGAGACGCCTGTGCCACAAGGCTCTTGGGACGCGATCTTACCGGCCGAGCGGGAAGGAACGTTGATGAAGCTCATACGGTTCGTGGATTCGCGGGGGCGCGTGCAATGGGGCGAGTGCCTCGACGCGCGACGGGCGATGCCCCTTGTCGGCGACCTGTTCGGCGAATACTCTCTTGCCGGTGAGCCGGTTGACGTCGTTCGGCGTCTGGCGCCGATCGATCCACCGAATGTCTTCGCCGTGGGGAGGAACTACCGTGAGCACGCGGCCGAGATGAGCGCCGCCGAGACCGCCGCCGCCGATCTTCCCGCGGAACCCCTGGTCTTTCTGAAGGCGACGACTGCCGTTATCGGCCCGGACGAGCCGATCGCATTGCCGCGTTCCGCGCCTGATGAAGTCGACTTCGAAGCCGAGTTGGCGGTCGTGATCGGCACGGCCGCGAGGGACGTTGCCGAGTCCCGCGCGCTCGATCATATCATCGGCTACACATGCGCCAACGATGTGACGGCCAGAGACTGCCAAAAACGCCGCGACAAGCAGTGGGCACGCGCAAAGAGCTTCGACACGTTCTGTCCGCTCGGGCCTGTGATCGTGACGCGCGACGAATTGGAGCCCGCCGCTCTGCGGATTCGCTCCTTCCTCAATGGGGAGACGATGCAGGACGGCAACACTGCCGACATGCTGTTCTCGGTCCCGCGGCTGGTGAGCTATCTCTCCCACCAGTTCACGCTATTGCCCGGGACGGTGATTCTTACCGGCACCCCGGCCGGTGTCGGGTTCGCGAGGAATCCGAAGGTCTTCCTCAAGCCCGGCGACCGGATCAGCGTAGAAGTTGAGGGCATCGAGCGTCTGACCAATGACGTAATCGCTCAGAGTTGAAGCGGACAAGTGTGAATCGCTTTTGACGATCACCATTCCCATCGATGTCCGGAAAACACGTCCCCGGCGAGCCGATCTTCCCAATGCGACTCTGCGCTTCTTATATGAACTGCCGCGGTGATCTTACCGATAAGTCGCCATCATGGACTCGGAGTCGATTAGCGCGCGGGCAAGGCAGTTTCAGCGTCACGAAACGAAGTATGAGGTTCGAATCGAGCCTCATGTGGATCACGCCGATCAGTTTCGTGTGAGCTATCCCGGCGCGCTCGGCGGCTTGGCCGTCCTCGACGTCGGCAAAGGAGGGCTCGGGTTCGTCACGGGCATCTTCATCCCGAAGAATCTGCGCCTGGTGCTCCACGTTTCAGGCGTTGCCGACGGGCTCGATTGTCATGCACGCGATCTCGTGGTGCAGGGCGTTGTTCGACGCTGTGTCATGTCGGATCACAAGCCCACCTACAAGATCGGCGTCCAGTTCACCAACCCCGGCGGGCACGATGAACAGAAGCTCATCCAGTCTGTCGCGGGGCAATACGAGGCCGACAAACAACCCGTAGCGATCGGAGGGGCCGGTGTCGCTGGGAATGTGTGATCAATTAAGAGACCAACTGCTCTCGTCCGGGATCTTGTCGCCCGCCGAAGTCGAGAAGATCGAGCAGCGCGCCCAGGAGGAATCGACGGACTTCGAGAGCGCCCTGCGCTCCCTGCGCATGCTCAGCACCACGGAAATCGATGCCGTGCATGCTATGAGTCTCGGACTACCCTTCTGTGATCTGACCGATTTCATCCCGCGCTTGCAGAATCTGGAGATTCTGTCCGAAGAACTCGCCCGCCGGCACGTGATGTTTCCGCTCTTTTCTCTCGATGGCATCATCACGCTGGTCATGGAGGATCCGAACGACCTCACCGGCATCGATCAGGTACGGCGGCACACGAGGCAGGAGGTGGATGTCTGCGTCGGCAGGCGTAGCGACGTCCTCGGGATCATCGAGCGGGCCTACGGCGCCAGCCAATACCTGGAACAGTCTTCCGTCGCGGAGTCACTCCGGGCGATTGAAGTCCCCGACGGGGAAGGCGGCGACGGAAGCCAGCCAGTCATCCGCCTTGTTGACGATCTCATTAATGCCGCAGTCCGCCAAGGCGCCTCCGACATCCACATTGAACCCGGCGAACGAGAACTCCGCATCCGAATCCGCGTGGACGGCGTGCTTCGCGAGGTCGCCGCGCCGCCGCTGGGCCTGCACCGCGCGCTCGTCTCGCGCATCAAGGTGGTTTCTCGTCTGGATATCTCACAAACCCGGGCGCCCCAGGACGGTGCGATTCACCATCGTTCCGGCGACACCGAGGTCATCATCCGCGTGTCCATTCTGCCCTCGGTTTTCGGCGAGGCGGTGGTGATGCGGCTCCTGAGGAACGAATCGGAGTCGATTTCATTACAGGCCCTGGGGATGGGGCCGGGCACGCTCGAACGCTTCCACGCCCTGGTCTCGAACGCCTACGGCATGATTCTCGTGTCGGGGCCGACCGGCTCCGGCAAGTCGACGACCCTCTACGCCGCGATAAAGACCGTCGCCTCGCCACAGAAGAACATCATCGCCATCGAGGATCCCGTCGAGTATCGAACCAGCCTCATCAGGCAGGTGCAGGTGAATCCGGATGCGGATCTGACCTTCGCCAGCGGTCTGCGGTCAGTCCTCCGCCAGGACCCCGACGTCATCATGGTCGGAGAGATTCGCGACAACGAAACGGCCCAGATTTCCGTGCAGGCCTCACTGACGGGACACCTCGTCCTGAGCACCGTGCATACGAACGATTCGATCGGTGCGATCGCGAGGATGCGCGATCTCGGGATCGCCGAATACCTGATCTCGTCTTCCTTGCTTGGCGTATTGGCGCAGCGACTTTGCCGGAAGGTCTGCAGCGATTGCGCGGAGCCGGATTCGCCACCGCCGTTCTTGCTGCGCGCCATCGGCCTCGATCCAGAAAGCCTCGATTTCCAGCCGATGCGCGGCAAGGGCTGTCCCCGCTGTGTCGGCACGGGCTACGTCGGACGCGTGGGCGTGTACGAACTCTTCGAGCTGACTGACGAGTATTGCGAGATGGTTGTCAACTGTGAACCGTCGGAGACCATCCGCACGAAGGCGAAGGCCAACGGGATGGCCTTTCTGGTGGATGACGGTGTCGAGAAGATCCGCCAAGGCGTCACCACCGTCGAGGAAGTGACGCGCGTGGCCGGCAGGTATTAGACGAACCGGCGTGATCCTGGGGGAATCGGATGGCGAAGTTCGCCGTACAATTCGCGAACCCGGCGGGCAAGGTCGGCACACAGGTGGTCGAGGCCTCCTCGGAGCGCGCCGCCGTCGCCACGATCGAGGCGAATGGCCGCATGCCCATCAGCGTGCGGCCCGCCGGCGCTGCCTTCGCGAAGAAGCACAAGACCGGCGCGACAAACGGCGTCCGCACGACCCGCGGCGGCAAGGCGATGCGCCGCGCACTTCTCGACTTCACCCATCAGATGGCGGCCGTCGCCGAGAGCGGCATTCCGATTATCGCCGGCCTCAAGGCGGTCGGTGAGCAAACGGCCAACCCCGCCCTCCGTGCAGCCATCGGCCGGATCACAGGACGCGTGGAAGGCGGCCGGAGTCTGGCCGACGCTCTGGGCGCCGAGCGCGATATCTTCTCGTCCCTCTATGTCAAGACCTTGGCCGCCGGCGAAACGGCGGGCAAAGTTCCGGAAGTCCTCGCGGCCCTGGCGCGATACCAGGAGCAGGAGACCGAGACCCGCGGCCAGGTCAAGTCCGCGATGCTCTATCCCGCCCTGGTCGTGGGCGCACTCGTTATCGCGACGATCTTCATGTTGGTGTTCGTCGTGCCGCAGTTTGCGAAGATGTTCGACAAGTTCGAAGGGCAACTCCCGCTGCCGACGAGGATGCTGCTCATCGCAAGTGGCGCGATTACGAATCACTACGTCCTCTGCATACTCGGCATTGTGGGCGCCTTCTTCGGGCTGCGGGCGATATTCCGGTATGAACGCCCGAGGGCGTGGCTGGACATGCGATTGCTGAAGTTGCCCGTCTTCGGAAACCTCCTGCTCGGCGTGTACATGGTGCGTTTCATCGAGTTGCTCGACCTGCTAATGCAGTCGGCGCTTCCGATAACGCAATCCCTGCACGTCACCGGGGAAAGCACGACGAACAAGGCCCTGCGACGCGATGTCTTCGGCATGCTTCGTGCGGTCGAGGGGGGGCATTCGCTCACCGAGGCGTTCAGCGAGTCCAGGTGGATTACGCCACTCGTCAAACGAATGCTTGCCATCGGAGAGCAGGCCGGAAGAACGGACCAGATTTTTGCATACCTCCGAAAATACTACGCAGTGCAAACGGAGCGCAGCGTGAAGCTATTATCGACCCTCATCGAACCGGTGATGGTTTCGTGTCTCGCCGCCGTGGTTCTTTTCTTTGCGCTGGCCATCTTCTTGCCGATGTGGAAGTTGCTCAAGATTGTAGGGACGGCGTGAACGGCCAACGGCCAATCCGCGTGTCATAGGTTGTTACTTAGGGTTTGAATCGAAAAGGTCTTCTTGAGGGAGCTGAAGTATGTTCGGGAACCAAACGCATCGTAACCGTCGGGCCGGCTTCACCCTGATCGAACTCGTCACGGTCATCGTGATCCTGGGCATTCTGTCCGCCGTGGCCCTGCCGGTCTATCTGGACTATCGGACGGATGCCAGAGTTGCCGCTTGCAAGGGGAGCCTGGGGGCTTGCCGCGCCGCCATCGCCAATTTCTACGCGCACTCGGCCACGCCCGCTGGCGGGGGAACGCTGGCGTATCCCACGCTCGTGCAGGTGACCACGACCGGCACGGTCTTGCTGGACGGCGTTCCGGACAATCCGTATGACACGGACGCCACGCCCAACAACGTGGTCGCGTCAAGCGATGCCAAGGGCACCGTCTCCGGAGCGACCGGCGGCTGGTGCTACAACGCCGCAACCGGCGAGTTCTGGGCGAACACCAATACGGCCGGCGAAAACGCCTTCTAGAACCACCCGCTGGTGTCGGGCCGGCTCTGCGGCTGGGGGATTGCGGCCTCCATGCGATAGAGGCGTCACAATGCGCATCATGACGCGGCGGCAAGCTCGATCAGCATTTACACTGATCGAGCTTGTTACCGTAATGGTCATCCTGGGAATCGTTGCGGTAGCCGTCGGCGGACCGACCCTGGCAAACGTCGACTCGATGAGGAACAGGGCCGCCGCGTCACGACTGCTGGGTGATATCCGTTTTATGCAGCGGACCGCGCTCAGTTCAGGACTGAGATCGTGGGTCGTCTTCAATGCGGGCGCTGACAGCTATCAGCTCTTCATGGAAGATCCAGACAACCCGGGAGAGGCCAACCGCCTGCCCGTGACCAGCCCGATGGATCAGACGAGCACCGGTGTGCAATTCGGGTCCGGCGCGTTCACGAATGTCGCAATCTCATCGGTGAGCATCAACTCAACCAACGAGTTGGAGTTCGATAACTTCGGCGTGCCGTACGACGGCGCAGGCGCCGCACTGACTGCGACCGCCACGATCAGCCTGTCGACCGGCGTGACGGTGACCGTGCAGCCTGTTAGCGGGCTTGTGGAGCGAGCGGGATGAGATCCGAAAGAGGCCATCGGCGAAGCGCGACGATCATCGAGGTCGTCATGGCGATCGTGATCCTCTCCGTCGCCTTGCCGCCGCTGGTGACCTCCTTTGCCGACGCGTCCATGCAGTCGATTCATCCATCCAACGCCGCCGTGGCATCGTTCCTTGCCATCGAGCGCATGGAGGAGATCGTCGCGCGGCGATACCGCGGCACGGACGGCTACGCGGCGATCACTGCGGCGAACTTCCCTGCGGAATCGCCGGTGACCGGGTTCACGGGCTTCGACCGATCCGTTTCCGTGACTTACACGGATTCGGCCCTGAACACCGTGGGCAGTGACCAGGGCTACAAGCTGGTTCGCGTCGATGTTTCCTGGCACAGCGGCGCCGAACAGATACTGATCGAACATGTATTCGCGGACTTCTGACGACATGGCCATTGAACCGACATGCGGACGAACCGATGCGCCGCGTGGTGTGGCAACAAGGATGCTCCGCCGGCGAACAAGGCGCTCGGCCTTCACGCTAATCGAATTAGTCGTGTCGATCAGCGTCGGCGTGATCATCAGCGGCATCGCGGCCTCGCTGGTCTGGAACGCCTCGAAACAGATGGCAGAAGTCTCCGCGCGCGGCGAACTCTACGACATGGGCTCGGCCGCCCTTGAGACGATGTTCCGATATCTCCGCGAGATCCCGCAGGATGAATGTCCCGTAAATCCCACGCCCTGTCTCTTGGGCAACGCGCAAATTAGCACCGCAACAGCGACGGAACTCCGCTTCGGGAACACCGGGTTCCGTTTCAACACCGGCGCCAACGCGGTGGAGATGACGGCCGACAACGGCACGAACTGGTACGCGCTCGCCACGGACGTCGGCGGCTTTGCGTTTGCATACTACGACAGGTCCGCCAACAGCCTCACGAGCTTCCCGCTTTCTCAAAACGACCGTGAGGATGTTCGCCGGATCAGCGTTGATTTGCAGATGACGCGCGCGGGGCAGACCGCACAACTCCGCTCTGCGATCTTCCTGCGGAGCTTTATGGACGAGGTGAATAGTGACCCTTGAGCCAAACGGAAAATGGTCGCGGAGGGGCGTTGCGATCGTGGCTTTCGTCGCCGCCCTCCTCGTTATCGGGACGTTTGCGTTGTGGCTGTTTCACTTGACCGCCACGACCGCCGCCGCGTCGCTGGGCCACTACTTGAGCACCTCCGCCTTCTACGCCGCCGAGAGCGGAATCGAGATGGCCGTCCGAGAACTCACGCAAACTCCGCCTACTGATATCGACAGTGATGGGACCATCGGGACGATATCAGACAATGGCAGCGCCGCCGACGACCCCACGATTGCCGGAGGGGCCTTCTCTGTCGAAAGGGTCAGCACGAGCCCGCCGACCTATAGGTCCACCGGCAGACCGGACGTGACGGCCGCGCCGTATGCCGGTTTCCGCCGTGTCGTTGAAATACAGACCCAGTAGGGTCCGCGCACCGAAGGGAATGACAAAGGGAGCAGAGACAAGGAAGTCTCATGGCCGGGGAACAATTAATACTGCAGGTGACTGACAGCGAGCTGAGGCTTGTCCTCGCCGCGGTCGATCAGCGCGTCGTGACGCTCTCGGACGGCTGCACCTTCTGCGCGGCCGGCAAGGGGCGGAGTTCCCATCCACTCGAGGACGTGACACTCCTCGATGCGTTCGTGGACTTCGTCGCGCAACGCGGTTGGACGGGTCGGGATTTGATCTGTCTGGCCGGGGGGGAGCAGGCGGCGGCACACTACTACAAAATGCCGCCCGTCAAGGGCGCCGCCTTGCACCAGGCCGCGCTATTGAAGCTCGGTCAGCAGTTGCACTTCGACGTTGCCGAGGCGGTCGTCGCCGTCGATTCGGTCACACGCTGCAACGGCAAAGAGGATGGCGATTCGCAGATACTCGTAAATGTCGCTGCGATCCAAAGAGGGCGAGCCTGGAAGACGGTTGACCTTGCCGCCCGGGCAAAGCTGAATCTCGTCGCGATCTCGACCGCGCCGTCCGCGCTGGCCGCCCTGGCAACGAATGTGATCGAAGCTGATAAGGGACTGGACGCCTGTCTGTATCTGGACGAGCGGGCGAGCACGTTGATCGTGCTGAACGGCGGGAATCCCTGGGTGTCGACCGAGTTGCCCATCTCGCTCGCGGACATCACCACCGCGTTGATGCGCCCCATCATCGTCGGTGACGACGTCGTGCAGCTCGAAGAGGTGGACGCGGCCACGCTCCGAAGCGAGGCTGGCATCCCCGAACCCGACCGGCGAATCGAATCCTTGAACATCACGGGCGACCGGCTCCTGCCGCTGCTCGAGCCCGTACTTCAGCGGTACACGCAGCAGCTCACGCAGTGGATGACCTTTGCCGCGACATCGGCCGAGAGTGGCAAGATCGAGCGACTCAGAATCGTCGGCCCCGGCGCTGCCGTGCCACGCATCGCCGAGACGCTTGCGTCACGCCTTTCTCGCAAGGTCGAGGCGTTCGACTGGCTCTCGGGGGTCGCCGAAGCCGCTTCACCCGATCTGGCCTGTTCAGTCCAGTCGTACGCCACCGCCGTCGGCGCCGCCCGACATCGAGAAACGCTGCCGGACTTGATTCCACCGGAGCTTCGCAAGCAAAGGCGGAATCGGCGCATCCGCCGCTCGATTGCATGGTGCGGGCCGTTTGTGGCCGCCGCAATCCTCGGACTGGCCGTCATGTTCGGGGATGTCGGAGCGAGACTCTTGCCCGGCCTCAGCTCGCGGAAGAGCCAGCTCTCCAACGGGCAGCGGATCGTGGATGCGAACCAGAAGTGGACCGCCGAACAGCAAGCAATTGCCAAGCTCCAGCAGCAGTTCGACGAGTTCTCGAACGCGACGCCTCACTGGGTCGGCCTGTTCAAGGAACTCTCCATGCTGATGCCCGAGGAGTTGCAGGTCATCGATTGTGCCGGCAAGGCCACCGAGGGAGGCTTGATTGTGACGGTGGAGGCCGCCGTCGTTCCCGGCCCGGACGGGCAGGACTTCGACCAAGCCGTCGAGAACACGCTGTTGCGGCTCGACGAGAGTTCGTTCATCAGCCGCGTGCAGTTGTTGGAGGCCAATCGCAAACCTAATCAGAAACTAGCCGGGGCGACAGGCACGCTTTCGGTGGAATTGAGCCTTGCCTATCCCGGCTTGGCGTTGAGGGACTAGCGCGTGACGCAGACAGCCAGACATCTTCGTGAATGGCTACCGGCCGCGGTCTCAATCGCGGCGGTGCTCGTTGCCGCCGGTTATGCGGTGACGAAGACGGCGAGCGCCGCTGGCGAAATCCGCGAAGCACGCGAACTCGCGTGGACTCTGGGCAGCACCGCCGACCAGGTTCAGAAGACCGCAATCTCCCCCGACCAGATCGAGCAACTCAAGGCCCGCCGCAAGGATCTGGAACATCGCATGCTGGAAGCCCTGAAGCCCGGTCTCATTGTGCCGGAGCTGACCGAGGCCGCGCGCACCGTCGGTCTCGATGTTCGCGAGATCCAGCCGACCAGAGTAACGGGCCCCAGAGCGGGGGGGCAGAACAAGCCCGAGTATCCACGTTACAGGATCATGGTGCACGGCTCATACAGGCAAATCGCCGAGTACATGGAACTCTGCGAACAACAGCGTATTCCGGCTCGGGTGAGAGAATTCCGGGTCGCTCGGCGCGCGGGTGGTGAGTCGGCCGGCAGCGAGGCGGCCTTGACGGCGGACATCGTCGTGGAAGCATTCCAGCCGGCCGACACGAAGCAGCAGGAGAACGGCGCCCCCTAATGGATTCACGAAAGAAGAAGATCTTCGTGGTGCTTTCCGTCGCGAGCGTCGTGCTCGTATGGCGAGTCTACGTCGTGATTGCAAAGTACCTGCCGAAATCAGCCCAGGCGGAGACGGCCGTGGTTGCCGGAGAGGAAACCGCCGGTCTGCAGTCGCAGGCGGCGTGCATTGCGGAGAACCGCTTGGCAGAGAGATGGACAGCGCAGATGCAAGTGGCGGACGGTCCCTGGGGGCTGAGTCCATTTGCCGACAAGCCGTGGGCCGCGCAGGTGTTGGACGCCGCCGACGAGCCTGAGAAGACGGTGGAGGTCCGGCATGGGCGGCCTTCGCCGCCTGCGATTCGATTCACCGGCGCCTCGAAGAGCGGAGAGCAGTGGCTCGCAATCGTCGGCGACAACATCCTTCGAGTCGGGGACACAGTTGACGGGGATTTCACCGTGGCAGAGATCACGAAACAGTCAATCACGTTCGCCTCCGGGTCCTGGATGTTCACGTATCAACTGGGGTCGGAAGAAGCAGTGATCCGTTCACGGGGGGGTGACCAATGATCGGGTGGCAGAAGACGATATGCTCCACACTCGTGCTGATCCTCTGGGCGGCGCCGGGCCTTGTTGCCGATGAGTACGATCAGGAATCAGCTCCGAAGAGCGAGCGGGGAACATCCGCGATGCAGGCCGCCAAGGGCACCATCGGCGCGGTCCTCCAGCGGATGGCGATGGCCGGCAAACCCGATGCCGAACGTTCCGTGGCGGCACCTAAGCTGGACGAACAAGACGCAACAGACCGGAAGCTCATCACAATCCAGACCGCCAGAACGGATATCACCGACGCGTTGCGACTTGTCGCCGAGCAGGGCGGCCTCAACCTCATCATCGGCCCGAATGTGGAAGGCGAAGTCTCGCTCCATCTCGAGCATGTGCCGGTCGAGACGGCTCTCCGCGCAATCGCCGTGCCCAACGGTTTTGCTTACGCCGTCGAAGACGGCATCATCACGGTTTCCAGACCGCCGGAAACAAGAGAAGGGGGGGGCGAACCTGTCGCGCCGGCCCTGTTGACCTGCGTGTTCAGGCTTCAGTGGCAGGATGCCGAGAAGGTCAGAGATTCCCTCGAGTTTGCCGTCTCGTCCTACGGACGCATGAAAGTCCTCAACGAGAATAGCGAAGGCCGCTACGTGGGCGCAAACCTGAACAGCCTGAGCGGAGACATCGAGGATTCAGCCGCGTCGACAGCGGCGGGTATGACAAGTACGACCGCGAACGCAGGCGGAATCGACTCAGCCCAACCGCCGAGAAACTCACGCACCCTTGTGGTGACTGACACGGCGGAGAGCCTGAAGAACATCGCCGATTTGATCGCCGATCTCGATCGTGTGCCGCCCCAAGTGCTCATCGAGGCCAGGATCGTCGAGATGTCCACCGATCTCGAGCGGCAGCTCGGAATCGACTGGGATATGAACGTGCTGGCAAACGGGCCGTTGCTCAACCATGAGATGCCGCTCAACTGGCGCGGCGGCTTCGCACCGGGCAACCAGATCCGCCACTCACCGGACGGCACGATCAACACCTCCGCCAGCCTTGCCCTCGGTACCATCGACTTCACGCGTTTCACCGCCATGCTGCGGGTTCATCAATCAGACGCCTCGATGCGACTGCTCGCCAACCCGAGGCTCCTGGTTTTTAACAACCACAGCGCGAGCATTCTTGTCGGCGAACGCTACCCGATCTTCGAAGCCAATATCACGGACCAGGGCACGCTGACGGAAGCCTTCGACACCTATATCCCCGTCGGGATTCAACTTGAAGTCACGCCCACAATCATGTCCGATGGCAGAATCAGCATCTTCGTCCATCCGGTCACGAGCGCCCTGGGTGATGACGTGATCGGCACTACGGGCCTTCGAGTCCGCCGGATCCTCACGCGCGAAATAAGCACACGCGCCCTCATGCACGACGGCCAGACGATCGTGCTCGGCGGCCTCATCAGCGATCGCAAGGCCAGAACCATCAACAAGCTGCCCGGTCTGGGCGACGTGCCCGTCCTCAATGTCCTCTTCAGACAGGAAAACCCGCAATCCCACCGTGTCGATCTCCTGGTCTTCATCACTGCTCACGTCGGGCGGGCGGCTGAAATCAGCGAGCGCGATCAGAAAGTCTTCAGCAGATACAGGCCCCACTTCAAGCATGAGGAACGCCTGCAGGACGTGCCGCTGCACTTCGAGATCCCCACCGAATACGAGCCGCCCAAGCCGATGTTCGGCGACCCCTTTGACCCCGAGTTCTTCGATCTCGACGACGAGACAGCCGATGATGAGGACAGCGACAAGGAGGTCGGCGAGGAAGTGGTGGAAGAGGCTGTGGCCGGCAAGGATGAGGCCGCCTCGGAAGTGGCCGCGTTGCCTCTCGATTCGGAAGACAACACCCGGCCCGCAAACGCCGAACGCGGGCTGTCCTTGCGAGAGTCCGAAACTACCCCGTGACACGGCCGGTCGGCGGGGCTATTGGCGACGGTTCCGAAGACGGCTCGGAACGTGATTACGACGTTTCTACGGATATAACGAACCAATCCAATGCGAATGAATGATCCAATGGCCCGTCTGATGGTACTCGCCGCGGCGACTTGCCTGATCGCCGGTGCCGCGTGTAACGGTCTTTCGAGCCGGAGCCGCGACACCCGGCAACCCGGTCTGGTCGAGGCTCCCCGGGACGACACGCCGGCCATGACGCCGGCCGAGCGGCAGCGACGTTTCTCCTCGCTCTACGCGGAAGGTCTTGAGCTGGCCGAGCAGCAGCAGTATGCGTATGCCTTGCGCGCGTTCGAGCAGGCCGTCGCGCTGGAACCGACCTCGACGGACGCGCTGTTCAATCTTGGCGCCTGTTATGATGCGACCGGCGATCCGCTCCGGGCGGTCGGCATCTACCGCCGAATCCTCAAAGTCCGCCCCGACGATTCGGATTGCTACGCCAACCTGGGTACGGCTTTCATCAAGGTGTACTACCGTGATAGAAGTCCCATATGGCGGAAGATGGCGAGGGAGGCGTGGCAACACGCTCTGAAGCTGAACGCCGACCAGCCAAAAGTTAAGGACTTCCTCGCCATGACGGAAGCCATCGACTGATTGCCGGCATCGACGGTCGCCCGCGCTGTCGGCACGCGGCGCTTCAGGGCCATGATGATGTCCGCAAAAGAACTCATCGAACGGATTCGCCGAGACCCGAAGATCCCCGCTCCTTCACACGCCGTCTTCCAGGTTCTCGAACTCACGCGGGATCCGGATTGCGAGGTGAAAGCCGTTGCCCGGATCATCAGCCGTGACGGCGGATTGACCGCCCAGTTGTTGCGGCAGGCGAACAGTGCGCTGTACGGATTCAGCACGACGACCTCCTCCGTGGCCGACGCCTGTACGAGGCTGGGCCTCAAACGCGTTCGCTCGGCCGTCATCAATCAACACGTGGTGAACGGTCTCGCTTCCGCCCGTCCGCCGAACTTCGATTCTCATCGCTATTGGAAAGGAGCTCTCGCTACGAGCGTCGCAGCCAAGGACCTCGCGCAACGGTTTCTCCCAGGCGCTGCCGAAGACGCCGGCACGGCGGGACTGCTTTGCGACATCGGGATCGGTCTCCTGGCGTTCGGTTCGCCCGACGCCTACCGTCGCGTGTTCGAGCGTGTGCCACAGACCTTCTCACGCGAATTCACTCACGCCGAGACGGCTCTGCTCGGGGTGACGCACGCGGAGATTGGTGCGGCCGTGCTCTCCGACTGGGGAATCGAGCAGAGCATCATCGATGCCGTCCGACTTCATCATCACGATCCGTTGGCGCCGGCCGAGGCGGAGCTTGCCCGGTTCTCGCGGATGGTGGCTGCGGCAACGACCCTGTCCGCGATCGCACTCGATGGGTCGGACATGGATTCGGTCGCGATGCTCTTTGCCCACATCGAGTCGGTCGCACCCGAGCCCGACGAGGTGGTCTCACAGTTACTTGAAACGCTGGTGCAGCATATCCAGACGACCGCCGATTCGCTGGCGGTCGAGATCGGGTCCGTCGATCACATGCGGAGCAACTTCGAGCAACTGGTGAACGATTTGCCGGACACGGCCCAGGCGATGTCATTTCGCCCGATGTCGCGGGAGTCATTTCAGTAGCCACGCGGCACTCACCGGAGCCGAGTGCGACTTTGGCATCCCTGTGCATCGAGAGAATGAGTCTGACGAATCGCTACGAAGGATTCGGGCCGATCCGGATCTCCTGCGGGCGCGACCGTTGGCCTTCGGGGGGTTGTGTCGGGTTGGGCTTGCCGGATTGCTGAATGGCCGGCTTGGGACCCGGCGTCAGTGTGCCGTCGCTCGGGGTGGCCGGTCGACGCCCCGAGGCTTCCCCCGCGTGCTGTCCCACGATGACGTTCCCAACGAAGATGGCGCCGTCGGCGATCTCCAGACGGTTGGCTCGCAGGTCACCCTCCATCTTGGCGGTCGCCAGCAAGTGGAGCTTCTCCGAGACGACGAGATTGCCCTTGCACTGGCCCTCCACGCGGACGTTGGCCGCTTCGACATTCGCCGTTACGGTCGCCCCTTCCGCGACGTGTAACATGCCCTTGGAGACAATCTGGCCGTCGAAGAAGCCTTCGATCCGGACACCCTTCTCGAACGAAAGTTCCCCCTTGAATTTCGCGTCAGCGCCGATGACCGTTGGAAATTCGCCATTTACGTCGCTCATAGTTGAACGTCCTCCCGGCGCGGTGCAGCGGCCGGCTGTTGCTTTTCTAAGTGGTTGAAAGTTCCCTCCAGTTCAGACGGTCTAGTATAACCTTTCTTCCTGTGATTTCAACTCCCGCTAGAGAAGTTCGGGACGTAGCCTTCTTTCCGGCTGTTTGTTCTGCCATGGGTTCCCGAGGCTGCGATCGGGACGCGGTCGTCACACGGTGCCGATTCGGAACAACGCACAGGTGGGGCCGGCAGGATCCAGCCGGTGGCGAGCAGCCCCAGGGACCGACCGAATGTGATGGGTGGGAGGGTGATTCGCTACACAAGAAACAGTCTTTTATCGGCCGTGGCACGCGCCGACCGCGGGCAAGTCATAGCTGCCGCTACAACGATCCCTACCACCGATCCGGCCGAGGGCTTTGTTGCCAACTGCGAATTCGAGTCGGCGGCGACGCGTCGAAGCCGGCGACGTTCAGGGCGCAGCGGGGCACGACCGCGATGCAATAGGGGCTTGCCATTCTCGTCGGCGCGCCAGGCGCCGGAGTCTGGATCGTCGTCGCGACTTCCAGCCGTGGGCCGCTACGCCAGACGCGATCGATCCGGACCGCGTACTGATCCGAATACACGCGGCCCAGCGTGACGATCAGCAGCATCTCCCGCGAGAAATCAACCTCGACATCCACGATCGGCGCCTGCGCCAGCGCCGCCGCGTCCCGGATCACGAGTTGCATCGGTCGCGTCTCGTGGCAGTGGGTCCCGTGAACTTGCCGCAGGATCGCAAGCTCTTCGCATTCCTCCGGCATCTCGCGGAAGTCGTGTCGAACCTCCCGGCAGCCGTACGACAAGATCGCCGCTGCGCACAACAACGCCGCGGGCACACGTACCTGCATTTGAAACAGACGTTCGCGCATCAGCCACCGGTCCTCTCACACAGTCTCGTGGTCTACTGTAGCCGCCACCCCTACCGGCGTGCAACGCCGGATTTGCCCGACTCCATCTGAATGACTACGATTTCCCGTGATGTGGTGGGGCACACGCCAACCGGTGGGCGAACGGAACATGCCGTCATCGAAGACGATCTACATTGAAACGCTGGGCTGCCAGATGAACGCCCTGGACAGCGAGCTTGTCTTCGGCGAATTGGCTGCCCGCGGATTCAAACAAACGGACGACATGATGGGCGCCTCTCTCGTCGTTCTCAACACATGCTCCGTTCGCCAACATGCGGAAGAAAAAGTCTACTCCCGCCTGGGGCAGCTCAAGGGCGAGCCCGACCGAAACCCCGAGCAAATCGTCGCCGTCATCGGCTGCATGGCGGAGCGGGACGCTGACGGGCTTCTCGCCAGGACGCCGCACGTGGACATCCTCTGCGGCCCGAACGAATTGCATCGGCTCACCGCACTGGTTGAAGACGCCGAATCGGGACGCCGGCCCGCCGTCGCGCTCTCCGGCGGATTACGGGATCGCTCCTCCGACCCCGCGCACGAACCGCACCACGCCGACCTCGAATCTTTCGATTCGAGCCGCGCGTTTAACCTGTCCGACCACGTCGCCACGCCCAAGATCTTCGGCCGCCGCCAGGCCTACGTTCGCATCACCCGGGGCTGCAACAAGTACTGCGCGTTCTGCGTCGTCCCTTACACTCGCGGACCCGAGGTGCATCGCCACCCTGATCGGATCGTCGCCGAGGTCCGGCGTCTCGCGGATGCCGGTGTCGTGGAGGTGACACTCCTCGGCCAGACTGTCAATCACTACCATTACAAGGACGATCGCGACTGCGATGGCACGACCTTCGCCCGGCTGCTGCGCCGCGTGCATGACGAGGTGCCGCGACTGCCCAGACTCCGGTTCGTCACGAGCTACCCGCGCGATTTCACCGATCGGACGCTCCAGGTCATGGCCGAAAGCCCGAGGATCTGTAACTATCTGCACCTTCCCGCCCAGAGTGGCAGCAACACCGTCCTCAAACGCATGAATCGCGGCTACACCGTCGAGGACTACCAGGCGTTGATCGAACGAGCCAGGTCCGTCATGCCGGACATCTCCCTCGCCGGTGACATGATCGTCGGGTTCTGCGGTGAGACCGAGGACGACTTTCAGCGGAGCCTCGACCTCCTGCGGCTTGCCAGATACAAGAACTGCTTCGTCTTCAAGTACTCACCTCGGCCCGGTACGAAAGCCGTCGCACGTTTGCAAGACGACGTGCCGGAGGAGGTGAAACGCCGCCGGAACAGTGAGATGCTCTCGCTCCAGGCCGAGATCAGCATGGACAACCACCGTGCGATGTTCGGGCAAACGGTCGAGGTCCTCGTCGAAGGTCGCAGCAAAGCCGCACTGAAAGAACTCGGCACGGTTGGACAGGACGAAAACGGCCGAGCCCCATCCGGCCCGTTCAGCGGCCAACTCGTGGGGCGGACGCGTGGCGATCAGATCGTCGTCCTCGACGGCAAGCCGGAGATGATCGGACGCTTCGTCCGGGTCCGCATAACCGCAGCCACGCCTTACACGCTCCAGGGAACCGTGGTCGCCCACTGATGTTGTAGGATCGCCGGCACATGCGTAGAATGGGTGTTAGCACACCGCTGGGCCGGGGGGCAGTAGTCTCGGAGGCCGATATGTCTGAACCCGTTGACATCCAGAAGCTACTCGCCGGCATGAAGAAGCTCGGCGCATCCGACCTGCACCTCAAAGCCGGTCTCCCGCCGTACTACCGCGTGGGGGGGAGCCTGCGTTCCATCAACGTGCCGGCCATGTCCGGCGAGGATATCGACGCGTGCATGTCCACGATCATCCCGCCGGGGCGTCGGGCCGTCTTTGATGAGGTCGGAGACCTGGACTTCTCGACCGAGCTGCCCGATGGCGATCGCTTCCGTGTCAACATCTTCAAATGCGGCGACAAGATGAACTCCGCGATTCGCCGGGTCAACTCGGAGATCCCGACGTACGAGGAGCTACATCTCCCGCCGATCTACAGGGAGCTGATCGATAGAACGCGAGAGGGGATCATCATCGTGTGTGGCGTCACCGGCTGCGGCAAGAGCACCACGCTCGCCACGATGCTCCAGCAGATCAACCAGACCCGCCGGTGCAACATCATCACCATCGAGGACCCGGTCGAGTTCCTCTTCAAGCCCGTCAAGTCGATCGTCTCGCAACGCGAAATCGGCATCGACATCCCGAGTTACAGTGAAGGTCTCAAGTTCGTCGTCCGCCAGGATCCGGACGTCATCTTCATCGGCGAGATGCGAGATAATTTCACCATGATGGCCGCGCTTCAGGCCGCCGAGACCGGGCACCTGGTCTTTGGCAGCCTCCACACCGCGGACACGATGCAGGCCTTCACGCGCATCCTCGAGTTCTTCCCGCGAACGGAGCACGACTTCATCCGCAGCTCGCTTGCCAACTCACTTCGGGCGATTTGCGCGCAACGCCTGCTGCCCGGATGCCGCGATGACGTCCCGATGGTCCCGGCGACCGAGGTCCTCCTGAATAACTCCACGTGCAGAGAACTCATCCGCAAGGCCCAGGACCAGGACCTCCCCGCCTTGATCGAAGGAAGCTCGAAGGAGGGCATGCACTCCTTCACGGCGTCGCTGGCCCGGCTGGTTCAGGAGGAGCGCATCTTCCGAGACGACGCCATGAAGTTCGCGCCGAACGCCGAGGCGCTCGCCAGCCATCTGCGCGGCATCAAGACGCAGGCGCAAACAATGGTCCAGCGGCGGGGGTAGGGTGGGCTGACGCTCGGTGCCCGAGCGGTTTCTTTGCTAACGCAGTGCATGGCGTTGGTGGTTGGGGGACGCTATGATCGTGCCGTGGCGGGGGCCTGGAGGCCTCGTGTGAAGCGGTCGAGCCTCAACTTCCTGATCGATGCCGCGGCGCTTGCGGCGTTTGCCGTCATCCTGTCGACCGGTCTGCTTCTGCGATACGTCTTACCGCCGGGCAGCGGCCGTGTGGAAGGTTCGAGCGGCGGGTACGGTTCCTCTGAGAAGATGGTGTCGCTTGTGTGGGGATACATGCGGCACGAATGGGGGGCGTTTCACTTCTGGGTCTCCGTCGTTCTCCCGGTGATACTGACATTGCACCTGCTGCTGCATTGGCGGTGGATCGTTGGCTTTGTCGGCGGGCGCCGGCCTCGTGAGGGATCGGGGTCACGGTTTGCGCTTGGTGTTCTTGGGCTTGTCGCGCTCATCGCCGTGAGCGTCGCGCCGCTCGTCGGTGAGAGAGAGCAGACAGCACGAGGAGAGCTCAAGCGGACGCGCTCCGTAGCAGCGCCGGAGACCGAATCGCCGTCGCATAGTGAGGGCTCGGCGACTCAAGCCGAACACGCGGAGGACGAGACGATTCGTGGTTTGATGACACTTCGCGAAGTCGAACGGGAGACGGGCGTTCCCGTGTCATACCTGCTTTCGTCGTTGCGGATGCCTGCCGATACATCGCCGGACGAGACATTGGGCCGCCTTCGCCGGGCGTACGGCTTTGCCATGAGCGACGTGCGCCGTGTCGTCAAGGAGTATGCGGCGCCGAATCGCTGATTGTGCTGAAGGATGCTGCTGCAGTGTTTTTACTTTGCATGTAGCGGCCGACGCCCCTGTCGGCCGTCGAAAACGCTTGGCATTCCACGTCCAATGCGGGGGTCGGACGCTACGGTGTTTCTTGAAGTGCTCCAGCGTTGCGGACAGGATCTACGCTGGCGGTGTGGCGACGGCTGGAGCACGGCTTGCGAGGACGAGGAAGGAGAGACGGCCATGCAATGTGGACGCTCGGAGAGACGGTGGGTGCTGAGGCTGATCGGCGCTGTGATGTTGTTGGCTCGGCCGGCGGGTGTGGCATTGGCCGGTGACGATCTGGCGGCGATGGCTGCGACGATGGACAAGGCCTTGTCGGCGATCTACCCGGCGGATGAACCGGGGGCAGCGGTTCTCGTGGTCAAGGGCGGTGCGGTCGTCCTGCGGAAGGGCTATGGCCTTGCGAACATGGAGCACAACATCCCGATCACGCCCGACTCGGTCTTCCGCGTCGGCTCGATGAGCAAGTTCTTTACGGCGACGGCGATTCTCATGCTCGTCGAACAGGGCAAGGTCAGTCTGGATGACGAGATAACACGCTTTCTTCCCGACTACCCGACGCATGGCGAGAAGATCACGATCAAGCACCTGATGGCGCATACGTCGGGCATCTGGGACTATTTGAATCTGCCCAAGATGCAGGACGGCTGGCGAGAAGACATCACCGTCGAGGGCTTGATCGACCTGTTCAAGGACAAGCCGCTGTCGTTCAAACCCGGCGAGGGTTTCTCCTACAGCAACTCGAATTACATCCTGCTGGGCGCGGTCATCGAGAAAGTGACCGGTCAGACGTACGAGGCATTTGTCGATGAGCACCTCTTCGCTCCGGCTGGCATGAAGCACACGTGTTACGGTGGTCACCTGAAGATCATCCGCAACCGGGCGGCGGGCTACGAACGGTCCGACGACGGATACCTCAACGCGCGGTTCCTGAACATGATGGAGCCCTACGCGGCAGGTGGGCATGTCTCGACCGTGGATGACCTGTGGCGATGGAACAAGGCGTACAGGGGCGGGCGGTTTCTTTCGCGGAAGATGCTCGATCAGGCGCTTAAGCGATTCACGCTGAACAACGGGAAGGAAGTGCCGCTGGCCAGCGGTTGTGGAATCAGCACGTTCCAGGGTCACACGATCATCATCTATGCCGGCGGGATACACGGCTTCAACTCGCAGGCCGTCATCATGCCGGACGAGGACCTGCACGTCATCCTCTTGTCGAACAACCCGTGGTACCAGCCTCCCGTTGCCGAGGTCGCCGCCAGGCTCACCGCCATCGCCATCGGCAAACCGCTTGGAGAACCCAAGGCGATCCCACTCGACGCAAAGGTCCTCGACTCGCTTGCTGCCACGTATCGTGTTCCGGACGACGAGGGACTCCTGGTGCCCGGCGGCGACGAATGGATCTTCACTCGCGAGGACGGGGGACTGAGTTGGGAGCGAAAGGGCTTCGGTCGCAACCAGCCTTTGTTGGCCATCACAGAGTCGGAGTTCTACTTCAAGATCAACGCGCAAAGGCGGATGGAGTTCGTAAGGAACAAGGACGGTAAGGTCTCGCATGTATTGCTGCGACTTCCTTTGCTGTACCCGCAGAGAGCGATCAGGATGGATTGAGCGAAAGCCTGATTGTTAGCGAAAGGGGGGCAAACATGCTTACCCGCGACTTCGTCGCGTGAAAGCATGCCACCCAATCGGTTGGACGCATCCTGCGCGCCCCTTCTACATTCTCAGTCCTCCATTCTCAATTCCGCCCGCCGTTCCTACCACTCTCGATCATCTCTCTCCACCGCCTAACGTCCGCGCGGCGGATCGTCACCAGGATCCAGATCGGCACCGGCACGACGAACGTCGCCTCCGGCGCGACGAGAAGCGCATTCGCGCACACATGGATGACGGATTTGGCGGCCTGGCTGAGCGTGAAGATCGCCAGTGTGTTGTCGCCGGAGAACACGTCGATCAGCCAGATCAGCAGGCGGAAAGCGACGAACCCGTGAATCGCCAGCAGCCCCCAGAGCAGCGCCTTCCACCGCCGCTTCCACGGGATCGGCGTGGCGAGAATCAGCGACAGGACCAGCGCCGTCGCGAGGTAGTCCTGCCGGCTCTGATACAGGAGGCCGGCGCGGACCCCGGAGGATTGGTTCATCAACATGACCAGCGTATTCCACTGGCCCATGCCTTCGGGGGCGACGTCGAGGTGGACCAGCCCGTTCGAGCCGAACGAGCCGTACAGATGGTTGCCTGCCCAGTGCAGGCACCCCAGGTACGCGGTGCTAAGACCGGGCCAGGGAACGAGCAGCAGCCCGTAGAGCAGGGTCAGCTTGAGGAAGAAGCCCGTGATCGGCCTACGTTGAAGCATCGGCTTTCTTCAGATAGGACTGTCGGGCGCTCCGTGCCCACAGAATCCAGAACAACAGCGCGAGGAAGATAAACGCCGCCTGCCACACATCCACGTGCAGGATCTTGAACGTCTCCTCGGAGAACGCCACCCCGGCGTAGTACAGACTGACGATCCTCACCAGATTGGTGACAAGTAACAGGGGCGCCCCGACGAGCAGGCCCGGCCATTTCGACTTGAAAGAAACCGGCGAGGCCAGGACCGCGCAGACGAACAGTGCCGTGGGCTGGATCGCATCGCACCCCAGGGCAATGACGAGTGAAAAGCGCGGAGATGAAATCGACGCCCCGGCGACCGACATATCCTCGCCGAGCAGCCGCAGGATCATCCCGGAGACGCTCGCGTTGAGATGGAGATACGCCTGAAAAGCCGAACTCTCTTTGAACCAGGCGTAGAAGAAGATGTTGAAGGCGATGACCAACACCGCGAAGACTGCGACAAACCGAAAGATCGGGCGCTTGCCGCGAAACCACGAATCCTCCCCGGTCTCCTTCCCCTTGCGACGCGCAATGGCCTCGCGCCGGTCGGCCCGGTCCCGTCCGCGCAGCGACGCGCCTGACCCCGCTCGCTTCGACGAACTTCCCTGATGCTTACCCATCCGAACCTCGCTGCCCGTCCGTTACACCGAACTCCCCGCTGACATTGCGCGTCTCCATACGTTACAGCATCCGTTACGTCTTCTCCAGCCTTGTTGCCTCCGGAATTTCCCCACGCGCGACGATTTCAGGAGCGTTCTCACGTGGGCGGCTCGAAGCCGAATCGCTTCAGTGTCCGCAGGAGATCTCGCGGCCACGGTGACTGCACCGTGACGCGGTGACCGGTCTTCGGGTGGATGTAGGAGAGCCCGGCGGCGTGCAGACACAGACGCGGCACCCGCGGTCGGCCGAGCCGCTCGCCGTAGATTGGGTCACCCAGAATAGCAAACCCGTGATCCGCCATATGCAGTCGAATCTGGTGAAGCCGGCCGGTCTTCGGACGCGCCTCGATCAGCGACACGCCGATGCCGGATTGCAGGATGCGGTACGCGGTGATGGCCTGCTTTCCCTTCCGGTCTATCACGGCACGCTTGGTGCGGCCGACGATTTCCAAAATCGGCTTCTGGATTACACCCTGGGCAGGTCTGGGCGAACCCGCCACGATGGCCCAGTACACCTTCCGGATGCCTCGCTTCTTGAATTGCTCGAGCAGGTGTTCGTACGCCCGAACCCCGAGCGCCACCAGCACCAGCCCGGAGGTGTCCTTGTCCAAGCGGTGGAGCAGGCCCCAGCCGCGCGACTCGCCGAGGTTTTGCAGCCGCGTGCCGTACTCGCAGAAGAGGCCGTTGAGCAGGCTGTCGTGCTCGTGTTTCTTTCCCGGTTGCGTGACCACGCCGGACGGCTTCTCGACGGCAAGGACGTCCTCGTCGGCATGGCGAATCTCATACGAGATGCGATGGTTGGGCTTGACCGAGAAATCCATTGCTGGCGACCCCAGGTTCGGACTCAAGCCGCACTCTGCCAGGTTCGGACACCGCGAGGCGCAATCCGCGTCAGATTGAACAGTCCTTCGGCGCGGGAATCAAACAGATGAACGCGCATGGCGAGGTCCCCGTGCAGGCAAACTGGTGCTTCTCGTTGGCCGGCATGAAGATCACGTCGCCTGCCTTGAAATGCCGTTGGCCCTGGCCGTACGTCACGATGCCCTCGCCCTCGAGGATCAGGACCTCGTGCTCGTAATCGTGCTCATGGAGCGGCGTGTGTCCGCCGGGCGCGATCTCGAAGTGCCGCATGTGGAAGTTCGGCGCCCCATGGTCCGGCCCGATAAGCATCCGCATCTTCACACGGCTGGCTCCTTCCATGGCCACTTCGCCTTGGGAACGCGATTCAATCGAGTGCAGGTTCATGACACACCTTTCACGCCGTCAGCGACATCGTACCGACGCCGCGCCGACCGTTCCACCGCCGACGTGCAACGAACGATTGTCCCAGCCCTCGGCGGCGATGGCAAGCATGTCGTCGACGGCGCGGAGGACGGCGATGGGGCGGAAGCAGTCGCGTTATCCGTTGCGGAGCGTCTGAAGAGAAGGCCCCAGCGCGCGAGTCACCGCTGAATGGCGGGCGGCCATGCCGCGGAATGACAAAGCTCTAGAAGCACTGCCCCCTGGTGCTTGCGGACGATGCGGCGGCTCTGTACGATTCCTGGGACGGAGGCTGCAGATGGGAAACCTCGCCGAGAAACTCGTTCAGGACATCATGGTTCCGCTTGAGGAATACCCTTGCATCAGCGAGACACTTACCCTTCGCGACGCCATCATGGAGATGTCGGTACAGATCCTGAGAAAGAAGCAACTGTCTCTTCCGCGGGTGGCTTTGGTCTTTGATGACGACTTCAGCGATCTGCTGGGAATGCTCAGGCGGCGGGACATCATGCGCGGCCTCGAGCCGAGATTCCTGGTCAGCGGGTCGCTGGACTACAGCCGAAAGCTCTTCAACGTCGACATCGACCCGAACCTCACGGCCCTGTCGGATGACAAGCTTATCGGGCGCATCCGAGAGCGGTCCAAGAGGCTTGTCAAGGAGTTCATGATCCCCATCAGAGCCACGATTGATTACGATGATCATATGATGAAGACCATCTACGAGATGGTCGACCAGAACACCAGCTTGCTTCCCGTGCTTAAGGAGGGCAACGTCGTCGGTGTGGTGCGCTCAGTGGACGTGCTGAACGAGATATCTCTTGTCTTGCCGCCTTGACGGATGAGTTTCTGCGCGTCCTTCCACGGAAGACTGCAACGCCGATGAGCAGCCAGAAGATGACAGAACACGGCGATAGTGCATCCGCAGGTGCATCAAGCGTGCATTTGGCGGGAAGAACGCGATGGGTGAGCTGGAGCAAGCATCTCTGGATGGCCCTCGGCCTTGCGTTGTTCTGTATCGTTTATCTCGCCCCGACCTTTCCGGTTGCCGTAGATCCGCAGGGTAAAGAATTCGAATTGTCGCGCCAGGGCCAGGCCGCGCTCGCCCTGTTCCTGCTTGCGGCGACATGGTGGGTCTTCGAGGTCGTGCCGATCGGCGTCACCGGTATTCTCATCGGCGTCATCCAGGTTCTGTTTCTGATCAGGCCGGCAAAAGTCGCGTTCGGCGACTTCATGGATCCGTCCGTCTGGTTCATCATCGGCTCGATTACATTCGGCATGGTCTTCTCCCGGACCGGCCTCACCAAACGAATGGCCTATCGCATGTTGGTCACCGTGGGCGAGCGAACCAGCATGATCTATCTCGGCAGTTTCGTCATCACCGCCGCGCTGACATTGATCATGGCGCACACCGCTGTCGCTGCCACGATCTATCCGCTGCTGATGGCGATCTACGCTCTCTACGAGGAGGATGACAAACCCACGCGCTTCGGCAAGGGCCTGTTCATCGGCATGGCCTTCGTTGCGGGTGCGGGCAGTATCATCACACTCCTCGGAGCGGCGCGCGGCGCCGTCGCCATCGGCTTCTACCAGGACATCGTCGGGCGCGAGATATCATTCTTCGAGCTCTCGTACTACATGGCCCCGATTGGGCTCCTCATGGTGCTCCTGTTGTGGCTGTTCTGCATGATCGTCTTCAAGCCTGAGAGAAAGACGATTCCCGGCCTCAGGCAACGGGCCGAAATGCTCTACAGCAAGCTTGGGCCAATCAGTACAAGAGAAGTCGTCTCGTTGGTGATCGTCCTCTCAGCCATCGTGATCATGAGTCTGCGTTCCTTCGTTCCCGCGCTTGAGCCCCTGAACAAGAGCGCGATCATCCTCGTCGCGACGGTCCTGTTCTTTGTGCTCAGGATTCTGACGATTAAGGACCTGGAGGACATCCCCTGGAATATCATCCTGCTGTTCGGCGGCGCCATGAGTATCGGTTTCTGCCTGTGGGAGACCGGCGCCGCGACGTGGATGGCCATCGAGTGGTTGGGGCTCTTCGAGGAAGCTCACTGGTTCGTATTCGTCATGGGAACGGCTTTCTTCGTTCTCGTCATGACCAACCTCATCATGAATGTTGCGGCGATTGCGATATCGCTGCCCGTGGCGTTGGTCATCGCGCCTTATCTCGGCGTGGCCCCGGAGGTCATCCTGTTCTCTTCCCTCGTCACCGCCGGGATGCCTTTCCTGCTGCTGGTCGGCGCGGCGCCCAACGCGATCGCCTATGAGAGCAAGCAGTTCACTTCGGGACAGTTTTTCCTTGTCGGCATCCCGGCCAGTGTTCTGTTGATGATCGTGTTGGCGTTCTTCGCCTGGTTGGTGTGGCCCCTGATGGGGATGCCCGTCGCTGTAGCACCCTGAGGGAGGCGCCCGCAACTCTCCTGAGCCCGGCCTGTGTAGTTCACGAGCGTGGAGAGGAGCAGTCTTCAAGAAGCACGGAAAGGAACCGTCATTATGACCCGTGACGAGCTGCGGGCGATCATGGACTTCCTCAGGCAGAGGGTTCGCCTGAATAACCCGGCCACCACCGATGCAGTGACAATCACTTTCGACACACCCACGACCGATGAGATGGCCGCGGCAGGCCTCGACGCCGAAGGCAGCCGGCAAATCCTCGACGCCCCGTGGTGGGACGAGATGGCAACCGACATCGTCGAGACGCCCGAGATGTGCGATTCCGACGACCCGCCCGAGCAGGTTCTCGAATACGCCCGCGACGTTGTCTCGGAGTACGTCCGCAAGCGGGCCGAACTCTGAGAACCCGTGTGAGGAGGCGACTCCTTGGGCAGAGCTGTGACCGGATTGAGCTGAGCCGCGCCCGTCTTGCTGAGAGCCGCGACCGGATCGATCAGAGCCGCGCGCGTCAGCAAGCGGTCACTGTTCACCGAGAGGGCCCTCACACATGGCCGTTGACCGCTCCCTGACGGTCGCGGCTCTGATCGCTACGTACGCGGCTCTGCTTGCACCATCCCCTCCTGCGGCGTTGTTCGTGATGAAGGAGGAACCAATGCGTTGTCCCTGGTGGACGCATGGGGCTCACGGATTCCCCGTGGGCTCTAGCGCACTTTAGGTTGAGAGTGCGTGCTTCTCTATAGCGTCGGCCCCCCGTGGCCGACGGGGATGACTGATTTGCACAGGAGACACTGAGATGGCCAAGGCGATGTTGGTATTGGTTCTTCCGATCGTGGCGATCCTGTCGGCGGGTCAGGATGCCGGGATGTCCGACGAAGAGGCGATCAAGAAGACGGCGCTGGACTATGGGCAAGGATGGTATGAAGGCGACGGGGAGCGGATGGAACGGGCCCTACACCCCGACCTGGCAAAGCGAGCCCTCATGCCTGATCCGCGAAGCGGCAAGGGCACGATCGACCACATCAGCGCGATGGGTCTGGTGCAGGCGACGCGCAAGGGCTATGGCGCCAAAACGCCCCCCGACAAACGCCGGACCGACGTCTCGATCCTGGACGTGTACGGCAACGCCGCCAGCGTGAAGATGCAAATGCACGACTGGATCGACTACATGCACATGGTCAAAACGGACGGCCGCTGGGTGATCGTGAATGTGCTGTGGGAAATGACCCCGGAAGCGAAGAAGAAGTACGGCATCCCCGAGAAGCTCTGAGGTGCGAGAGTGCAAGGGGGGCCGCGTGAAGGAGCGTGTGAAGGGGGACGGTCGCTGTCTCAGTACGTGTCCTTCCCCCCGCCAAGGCGCTCCTCCACTGCATCGGCGCGCTTGGCTATCTCGAACAACTGCTTGCGAAGCTCATCGGCATCCGCCGCGGCCGCCAGTTGGTTGGCGGTGACGACGAAATGCTCCTCGCCGCCGATCGACATCACGGCGAAGGCTGCGTAGGTCAGCTTCCGATTGAACCGCAGCAGCGTCATCGCCTGTCGTTCATCCGCCGGCGCGCAGATCGAAAGAAAGCTGACGATATCCTGCCCGTCGTCGTCGTGCCCGTTGAACAGGACATGCACTTTCTGCTTCCGCTCACCGCCCAGTGGCACCAGGACGCGATACCCGCTCCGCGTCTTCTTATACTCAAGCCCGGCCTCGCTCACGACCCGCTTGAGCAAATCCTCCGTACCAGCCCGCGGCGCCTTGCCGCTCCCATCAGGCTCGATCTCGCCCGACTCCCCGGCGTCCGGCACCCTCGTCGGCGTACAAACCAGCAAAACGTCGCACTGCCCGCAGTTGAACGCCTGTGGAGGGTTCGCATACCCGCACGTGGGGCAGATTCGCATGGTCTTAGCCATCACTCAATCCCTCAGTTTTCGTTCACGGCGTTTACGATTGTACGTGCTGGGTGCCATGCTTTCACGCGGTCCCGACGCGTCGGGATCGTGGGTAAGCATGTTGAATCCTTCGCAAACATGCCTACCCGTCCCGCTGCGCGGGCCGTGAAGGCATGGCACCCAGCGTGCTCCTTACTGTCCGGCCCACGCCTCCTGCCACCATTGGGCGTAGTCCAGCGCCGCATACGTAAAGATCACATCCGCCCCAGCCCTGGCGATGGCCGTCAGCGATTCGATCATGCAGGGCCGCTCGTCCAGCCAGCCGTTTTGGGCGGCGGCTTTGATCATGGCGTATTCGCCGCTGACGTGGTAGGCGGCGATGGGGAGGTCGGTCATCGTTCGCAATCTCGCGATGACGTCCAGGTAGGGGAGGGCGGGTTTGACCATCAGGATGTCGGCGCCTTCGTCGATGTCCAGTCTGGCCTCGATCAACGCTTCGCGGGCGTTGGCCGGGTCCATCTGGTAGGTCTTCTTGTCCTTCGGGACGTTCGGCGCGTTTCCGGGTGCGGAGTCGAGCGCTTCGCGGAAGGGGCCGTAGAAGGCTGAGGCGTACTTGGCGGTGTAGCTGAGGATGGCGACGTCGTGCCGGCCGGCGGCGTCGAGTGCCGCGCGGATGGCACCGACGCGGCCGTCCATCATGTCGGACGGCGAGACGATGTCCGCGCCCGCCTCGGCGTGCAGCACGCCCATCTTCGCCAGGATATCCACTGTCTCGTCGTTGAGGACGACGCCGTCGGGGCTGATGAGGCCGTCGTGTCCGAGGCTGGAGTAGGGATCGAGCGCGATGTCCGTGATCAGGCAGGCCTCGGGCAGGGCGGCCTTGATCGCGCGGACCGCGCGGCAGGTGAGGTTCTCGGGATTGAGGGCCTCTATGCCTTCCGGCGTCTTGAGCGACGAATCGGTCGCCTGGAAGACGTCAAACGCACGGACGCCGAGGGATATGGCCCGTTCGCATTCCCCGATGGCCCGGTCGATCGACAGGCGTGCGCGGCCGGGCATGGCGCTGATCGGTTCCGCGATGTTCTTGCCGTCCACTAGAAAGAGCGGCAGCACGAGCCGATCGGGCGTGAGCGTCGTTTCGCGTACGAGTCGGCGAATCGCGTCCGTGCGGCGGAGCCTGCGAGGTCGGCGTCGAAGATACATAGAGTCAGGCGTATAGCTCATCCGAGGTTCTCTGTATAGCAGTCTTGCTTTGCGTGTAGCGGCCGACGCCCCTGTCGGCCGTGCCATGATCAGAGCCGCGACCGTGAGGGAGCGGGCCGCGCTCAATCGTGTCGGTCCTCCCGGACATGCCCGTACCGCTTGCTGACGCGCGCGGCTCTGAGTTCCTCGTCGGCCACGGGGGGCCGACGCTAAATCGTCCGACCCGGGAGTCGGACGCTGCGAGATCCTCAACTCTCGCGCTACGGGGTCTCTCAAAATGCCCTACGCATACGCACACACCCGCGCCGACGAGGACGGGATGTGCTCGCGAATCCAGGACTCGGCGGCTTCCACGGCGGTCGCGAAATCTCCGCTTCCGCACATCTCGTCGGAGTACGCGGCGACGGCGGCTTCCAGGTCCTCGGCTGTCCACAGCCGGATGCCGTCGAGGTCTTCCAGCCCGGTCGTCGAACCAAACGTGTTGAAGTCGATGATCGTGAACGGTCGGACCGCAAAATCACGGCTGCCGCGAATCTGCTCCGCATCGAGAAGCGATTCCTTGCGGTCGAGCCCGAAGAACACGACGTCGGCGCCGGCGATCGCTTCAAGCACGACTTTTTCGCTGTACTTCTGGACGCGAATGCGCCGTCCGTTGCCGATCGCCTTGCGGAGCATCTTCAGGTGTCCGCCTTGGCCGTGCCCGCGGTGCAGCAGCGTGAGGCGCCGCCTCGACACGCCGAACCGCTCGGCCAGCGTTTCGAGAATCCCGCAAGAGGTCGTCGATCCTCCGATGACGACGCACCGGCAATCAGACAGAACGACCCCAGTCTTTTCCACGATCTGGGACAACGCGGCGTAGCAGTAGCCTGCTTCGTACCGGCCCCAGTCCGTCTGTTCGCGCAGGCGCGTCTGTTGCTTCGTGAGTTCCGCCAGCAAGCTGCTCGTCATCGGTCCCGCCGTGCCGGCGCGCTCGGCAAGACGTTGTGCCGCGAGGAGCTGTTCGAGGACTTCTCTTTCGCCGGGGAGGCCGCTGTTGAGGCCCGCTGCGGTCCGCATCAGATAGTGCCAGGCATCAGCGCCGCGGAGGACATTGACAGTCGACGGGTCCGGCCGGCCATTGTTGGCGAAGAACCGGCTGCGAACATTGGAAACGGTCTCAGCACGGGCAGCCTCGTCCACCGCACCGTCGAACCAACCGTAGAACTCGAAGCGCCGACAGGTGTTCCAAAGTAGCCCTTCACGAACCGTTCCGTTTCCGCATATGGCGCGAAGCATCTCCGGCGCGTCACACTGAGACTTCTTGATGCTGCGGAGATCCTCCGCGTCGGCGTGCGCGACACTCGGCCCCCGGCCTTCGCCCAGGCGACTGCCCAGCGACATCCCTACCATGACCAGGGATTCGATGGCTGCTGAGATGTCCTCTTGTGGGGCGTCGCTTCGCGGGGACCGTGTCAACAGACCTGCCTCGGCGCCGTGGAACGAGACCGGGTGTCTGTCGTGTATTACCAGGTTCCGCAGTGCCGCGATAAACGGCTCGAACACGTTGAGCGCCGGACATACGAAGAACCGCCCACCGTCGTTTTCAAACTGCGCGCGATAGCGAATGTGGATTTCCCCCAGCGTTTCCAGGCAGTCCGTCGTGAAGCTGAGCGGACAGACGAGGACCTGTTTCTCGCCCGCTCGAGACAGATCCGCGAGCACCTCGGTTGTCGTCGGCCGGAGCCACTTGAGCGATCCGCCGCCGCCTTGGTATCCGATTAGCGTCCGATCCGACGGCCAGCCCAGTCGTCGGCTGACGAGCGCGGCCGTTCGGTGGATCTGGTCCATGTACGGGTCGCCTCGGTCGACGCATGAGACCGGGAGGGATCGCACTGAATATACGAGATGCGTGTTCTCAGGCGTGAGTCCGTGGGTTTCTGCAAACTCGTGGATCAGCCGGGACTGGGCGTTGATGTAACCGGCGTCGTCATACCAGATGCTTCGCACCGTGACGTCGAGCCGGCAATCGGCGAGGCTGATCTGGCGGTACAGTTCCCGAACAGCGGTCAACGTGGTCGTCCCACTTTGCTGCGGGTACATCGAAACCGCGACGACGCTCTCGATGCCGAGTGCTTCGACCTGGCGCAGGGCTTCGGCGATCCCTGGCCGGCCGTGACGCATCGCAGAAAACACCCGCATTCCGCCGGGCAGCTTGGACTCCAAGGCCGATGCCTGCTCTTGGGCGATTGTCGGAAGGGGCAAACCTGAGCCTGCCGACGAAGTCGCGTTGCTGCGCAAACCCGACAGGCTCCAGATGCGTCGGTACTCCTCAGACATACGGGCCGATCGGACTCTCGCGAGGAGGCGGCCGAGGGCGGGGTTCAGCCACCTTAGACCGCGCGGGAGCCGCGTCACCTCCGGGTCGCTGAGAACCTCCGCTAGATAACGCCGAACGGAACGGGGGTCCGGCGCGTCGGGCATGCCGAGGTGAAGCAACAGCACGGCCCGTCGTTGCCTGGTAGCTGTCAGAGGATGCCTGCAGTGGGCAGATTCCTCAGGCGAACCGCATCGAGGCAAACACGCGCTGTAGTTCGTTACTTCTTCGTGTGTGAGCGGCATGGTGCTGCGGCCCATTGTACGGCCTGCCGCGCCGTTCAACAACATCGGCGACGGCGTGGGGCGCCCGATCCGAGCCCCAAGCGCCAGCGCGGGGTTTTCATTGGCAAGCCGCTGGTCTTCAAACCCGCTCGCTTGCGCTCGGGGCTCGGATTCGGTACCGGCGCAAGCGAACGGCGGGACGGTCACTCGTCCGGGGCGAGCGCCTCGACTTCGGTGTAGAACAGGGGCGTTGCGTCGATGCCGTTGCGCAAGTTGTTGCGCAAAACGTCGCCAACCACGCCAGGAGGTGTGTACCCTCGCATGAGCGTGAGGATGGCGCCGGCGAGCAGGAATGTGCCCAGCGCGAACTTGCCCCACGCTGCCAGACCTCTAGGGCCAGCCTTACGCTTGCCTCGTTCGTTCATTCGCTTCCCGTCCTATTCCATGGGAATCGCATCCAGGAGCCACCCGCCAAAGGCGACATAGGCCAGGAGGACCGTGAGGATCAGGTTGAAACTCTGCCCGACGATGTAGAGGATGATCGGCTTGCCTCCCGCCAGTTGGCCGGCAAGCTGGCGGAAGTTGCTTTCGATCCCGATCGCCACGAACGCCAGACAGAACAGCCAGCCTCGACACGTCTTGGTGATTGCGCGGATCACGTCCTTGTCGACGGCATCGAGCCCCTGTGAACCGCCGCCGAAGGCGGGGACCAAAACGAACGAGAACACAAGCGACGCGGCGACGAAACCGACGATGAACTTCGGGAAGCGGTACCAAATCTGCATCGCGCTGGGTCGCGGGGCGTTGGGGTCGCGCTCCACCTTGGTCACCCAGGCGATCGCGACGAAGAACGCGACGACGCCGATCAAAATGTTCTGAATCATCTTGACGACGGCGGCGACGACCTCGGCGTTGTCACCGAGGAGTGCCCCCGCTGCTACGACAGCGCCGGTCGCGTCGATCGTTCCGCCCATCCAGGCCCCGCCGACTTGTTCGCTCATTCCGACCGCTTTGATCAAGGGCGGCATACCGATCATCATCAGCACGGTGAAGATCAGCGTCATGCCGACGGCGAGCGTCAGCTCCTCTTTCTTGGCTTTGACGGCAGCCGCCGTGGCGATGGCAGCCGAGACGCCGCAGACGCTGGTCGCCGCGGCCACGATGATCACAAGAGATTTGCTCGTCATCTTCAGCATGCGCGTCCCGAAGAAGTACATGAAGATGACAACGCAAGGCGTCACGAACCACGCGACCATCAATCCGCGGCTGCCGAGCACGACGATCTTGCTGAAGAGGATTTCCGCGCCCAGTAACACCAGGCCGGTCTTGATGAACAGTTCGGTCTTGGAGCCGGCCAACAGCCACTTTGGCGTCCCGATCGTATTGCTGATCAACAGCCCGAACACTAGCGCCCAGAGGGCATAGGGCAGGTCATAGGCCTTCATGGTGACATGGTCGGCAATGAAGTAAGCCAGTGTTGCGAGGAGAAATATCACCACGTATCCGACGGAGAATCTCCGCGCCTTCTCGCCCATAAATCGGACGGCCAGCGCGAAGGCCAGGCC
>JBDRKQ010000101.1:0-194365 GCA_043813895.1 Planctomycetota bacterium | reverse complement strand
GGATTCGATGCTGAGGGGAATCTGCACGTCGGTGGTGGGGACTACCTGGGGGGCGCTGAGCAGGACAATGCGGCATTGGTCCGCTACTCCGCAGTGGATGACGCACTGGCAGGCGAACCAGTCGACACCACCAACCCGCTTGATGTGCGCCGATTCGATCCCGATTCGGACAGCTCCTTCAACTACTACGACGTGAATTACAACAACTTCACCGGAGAACTGTACGTCCGTGAAGGCGCCACAGTTTACTCATACGTCGTGCCGGAACCGACTGCGTTGCTGCTGGTGTTGGCAGGTGTGACGGCCGTTGGAAGGAGGCGGTTGAGTCTGCTCCGCCAGGTGGGAGGTTTGCAATGAGAGAAGCCTGCATGATATTGACCGTTGCGATCGTCCTCGGCCAGGCGTGGGCATTGCCGACTTATGCCCAGTCCGCGTTCGCAACTGCCGTCATTGATTTTTCCCCGGCGCCGGGGCAGTTTGTGAACGAGCCGCTGTTCAACGATCCGAGCAAGGCGTTGGGTCCACCGGCCGGAGCGGGAACCTACAACCCGAACAACAGTAAGCTCGTCAGTCTCGGCGGGTTCGCCGGTTCCATCACGCTCGCGTTCGACCACACGGTTATGAACGATGACACGAATCCTCTCGGCCTCGATGCGATCGTCTTTGGAAACGCGACTTGGGCCGGCAGCGATCCAAACCGACACTGGGCCGAGTGCGGATACATCGAGATCAGTCGGGACGTCAACGACAACGGCCAAGCCGACGACCCGTGGTATCTAGTGTCCGGTTCGCACATTCCGGATCCGCTCGGACAAGAAGAGACGCAGGCGTGGGACGACGACGTTGGAGACCCGACCTACCCGCCCAACAACCCGAATTGGATTCCGCCGGGGCAAAGCGGCACGTGGATGACGCAGGGCTTTCGTCTCCCATCGGACGTGTTCGACGTCACGGTCTTGCAGAACCCCAGCGGCCTCGGCGCGACCGTCGAAGGCGTCTTCGGATACGCCGACTTTGCGCCTGTGTTGATTCTCGGAGACTTGGACGGAGACAACGTTGTCGACGATCCGGAGATGAGTCCGGCTGATTTCTACACCGCGCCAGACGACCCGTTCGAGGTGGGGATGACGCCTGGCTCCTGCGGCGGCGACGCATTCGACATCGCCTGGGCGATCGAGCCGGAGACGGGACAACCGGCCAACCTCGACGGTTTCGATTTCATCCGCATTACCAACGGCGAGAATTACATCGCCGGCATCTTTGGTGAGAAATCACCCGAGATCGGCGGCGTTGCGGACGTCCTGCCCGGCGACGGCGACATGAACTGCGACGGCGTACTCGACGGCCTGGACGTCGTCCCGCTTGTTCTCGCGCTGACCGACCCGATTGCCTACGAGGCAGCACACGCGGACTGTCGGCGAAGCAACGCGGACGTCAACGATGACGGCGAGATCGATACACTCGATGTTGCGTCGTTCGTCGCGCAGCTTACAGGGCAGTAGCCATGAAGCGTCCGGCGGCATTTACACTAATCGAACTGCTGATCGTGGTCTCGATCATTGCGCTGCTCATCAGCATCCTGCTGCCGAGCCTGTCGTCAGCGCGGAAGAAGGGCGAGGCGACGGTCTGCGCATCAAACCTCCGTCAGATCGGCCTGGCCAACGGCTACTACGCGCACGACAACGAGCACTGTTTCTGCCCGGGCGCGGCCGACTTCATGGCCACGAACCTGCACCGCTGGCACGGGATGCGCGACAATCCGAGCGAACCGTTCGAAGGCCTGCGCGGCCCGCTCGTTTCCTACGTCGGCGCCGAGGGCGGCATCCGGGCATGCCCTTCGTTGCGAATGGACCTGCCGCAGGACGATCCTCAGCGTTTCGAGAAGAACTGCGGGGGGTACGGATACAACCTCGCTTTCATCGGGCGGCAGATCGAGAAGGTCGCCGGAGGTTTCTACCGCGTCGAGACGGACCTGGTGGGCGCGAAGAATGACCGCGTCCGCCATCCGTCGGAGACCGTGATGTTTGCGGACTCGGCGTTTGCCGGCGGCGTCCTCATCGAGTACAGCTTCGCGGAGCCCCGGTTCTTCCCGACGTTCGGCAGTCGGGCCGATCCCTCGATCCACTTCCGCCACGGTGTCAGGGCCAACATCGCTTGGTGCGACGGCCACGTCGACAGTCGCGCCATGACCTTCACTTGGACAAGCGGGCTGTACCCCGGAGACCCGGCCCTCGAAAACATCGGCTGGTTCGGCAACTACGACGACAACTGTTACTTCGATTTGGAGTAGCCCTGCCCGGCGGACGGCACTTACCCGCCCTTTGCGGGTGATCCTACTTTCCCATAGCCGTGATGGCCATATGCGAAAGTCCACGCGCCTGCCGCGTGGACAATTCCATGACCGCGCCTTGAGCCGTTCGTTTACCGGCGCAACTTTGGTCTCCGTCCGTCGAGTCGCGGCTCGGACCTAAGTCGTGATTCAGTCGCAAGAACCCCCAGTTTCGCGAAATCGCCCCCTCTGGCGATCACGACAGGGCCGTTTTTCTGCCCGATTCTGGGTTCTCAGGAATGAATCAAGTTGTGCCCACTCAGCCGATGACCTTGAGCAACCTCTCGACGGTCCCGGCCATGCGTTCGGGCGTCAGAAACGTCCCGGCCTTAATCTCTGCGCGGAACTCACGGATCCGAGCGACCTGTGGAGGAGATTGAACGTCAGCCCGAGAAAGCGCTATTCCCGCCGGGGATAGTTCCACCGTATCTTTGACCGGCGGGCCCCTCGAAGGCTGGCTTGTGATCACCTTCCCGGTGCTCAAACCGAACCCCCGGGCCCAGACTTCGCGACTACTGATTCCTGATATGGGATATAATGTTAGTGCGTCCATGCACGTCTCCCGTCATCCTTGACGCGGGTGGTATCCCGCTGAAGCACGCCCCCAGTGATTCCGGCGTACCGACTAACGATCCATCACACTCTTCGTCGGACTGCTGCCCGCCTCCGCGCCGATACCGTCCCGCTGGTCCAACACCTTTTCCGGTGCCGCAGAGCCTGGGTCACTCCCGCTCCAATCCCCCGCAGGCACGGCATGTGCGAGCAAGTACACCTGCACTGTAGTGCCGGTCGTGAATACCCCCACCACGGTGCCCGTATTCGGCTCGACTTCCGCGGTAGCCTCGCGCACCTCCACGCCGGTAATCCTCTTGATCTCCTGTCGCAACGTCTCGGAGGCATTCGCAAACAACTGTCGGTGGAAGTCTTGTACCTGAGCGGCACCCTCGGCGCTTCTCGCCAGAGTCCTCTCGGCCTCCGACAAGGCCCCGTGAAGCGTGATCACCAGCGTGGTGTCACTCAGCACCACGGTCACGGATTTGGGCCTGTTGCCCGTCCTCTGCTGCTCGAAAACACTGGCCGCCTCAGCAATCCGGCGCGCCATTGTTGAATTGGTTTTGTCCATGGTCGTCTTCCCGGACCGCTGCGGCCGCCGACTACCACCACGAGCGAAAAAAGCCGACGCGGTGAGGCGCCCTAAGGCGTCTGACCACGCCGGCTTACTCATCAACGGGCCTCCCGGCACAGCCGGGTTGCCCTTCGTCTAGTCATCCGACTCGAATTGTGATCGGAACCGATTCAAACGTCGCCTGTGGCTCCGCGCATCTTTTGCTGCTGCCTGGGCGAAAGGAAACTCACGTCGCTGTGCGGCCGGGTGATTGCGCGGGCAACAATGGGCCTGCCGCCGATGCACGTGGCAGCTTCGCCGCGCTCGTTCACCCGCGTGCCGGCGATGAGCCCTCACGCGATCCAGGCGATTACTCCCATAGCAACGGTCGAACCCCTCAAAAAAAAGCCGACGCAGTGAGACACCCGAGTGTCTTCAACCACGTCGGCCTACTCGTCATCGGGCCCGGCACAGCATCGCCTTGCCCCTTCATCTAGTCAGCCGAATCACACGCCAATCGGAGCCGCCCTACGGTCGGGGTCTCCTCTCAGCTCCTATAATATACGTCACTGGAAGAGGAATAACAAGTGAATTTCTGCTAATAGGGCTGGATTCCTGTTCCAGTTGTGGTATAAGAGTTATGTAGATTGCCCGGAAGCAAGGCCCCCGGGAGAGTGTTCAGTGAGTCTGGCGGGCGAAGATCGACGTTTCCAGGCCAGAATCGCCGGCCGCCGGTCCACCTCTCCCCCTCTCTGACGGGGTCTCCATGAGAACACAGGGAGAAATCGAAGCCGCCATCTGCGAGGGCATCGGTCGCTTTGAGCAGGAATACATGGGCCGGGGCCCTACGGGTGTTCACGCCTTCCTGATCGGCGATCTTCTTCTGGTCCGTCTTCAGGGCGTCTTGACCGCGGCCGAACGGCACCTGGTCGGGTCGCTTCCCGGCGAAAAGGGCAGGGACCTGCTCAAACAGGTAAGGAACCAGTTACACGAAACGGCGCGGCCGGTGATGGAGGCGATGGTCCTGGATATCACCGGGGTCCGGGTATTGAGCCTCCACCACGACATCAGCACCGTGACCGGCGAGGAGATCGTGCTCTTCACCCTGGCCGCGTCGCCTCTCTTCCGCGAAACAAGGAAGAAATAGTCTCCTCGAAAGAATCTGCGGATTGTTTCAGCCTGTCCATACCAAAAACGTCGTTCGGGCGGCTTCGCAAGACCGACGGCGAGACGGAATGCGCGGAAACTTCTCCTCGACTTCTCTTGCACTGGCGGCTTGACATGAGCTGCTTCATGGATGGGCTAAGCCCTTAGAAGAACAAGCACCTGCAGGTACGCCCGAACCCGACTGGTGGCCAGACTGGCGCCTTGCCGTCGCTGAAGCGTCCGAATTGGAGGAAGTCGTATCCGTGTGGCGGCACTTGCCACAACACGCGCGGGCAAACCCGGCGCACACATCCCGAATCGCGGCATTCGCAATGATCATCGAAGCAACGCCACTCGCCAGACGCAAACGTCGACGTGGACGATCAGTCCACAACAAGGACTGATGATCTATCATCGCGATAGCGAAACATACAATGCCAGTTGTGCCACAAAGGTGTCACTTGAAGAATCGCGGATCGTTTATCGTCTCTTCTTTGTCCGTTTGGCGCGCCTGGCAGACCGTGCCTTGGTTGCTTTCTTCTTGACATGTGCCGCGAGGCGTTTTGAGGGGTGGCTGGCGCTGGTCGATCGCTTCCGGGCGCCGGCGAGTGCCGCCTGTGCGGCGGCAAGCCGAGCGATTGGCACGCGATAGGGCGAGCAGCTCACGTAGTCCATCCCGATGTGATTGCAGAAGGTCACGGAATCCGGATCGCCGCCATGCTCCCCGCATATTCCGATCTTCAGTTCACTCTTGACATTGCGTGCCGCCCTGAGCGCCTGCTCGACAAGCTTGCCGACGCCGTCGCGGTCGATCGTCTGGAACGGATCGTCAGTGAAGATGGCGGCCTTCGCCTGGTCCATGTAGGCCGGCAGGAAACGTCCCGCATCATCGCGTGACAGCCCCATGACGGTCTGTGTGAGATCGTTTGTGCCGAAGCTGAAGAAATCGGCGACCTCGGCGATCCGCCCGGCGGTCAGCGCCGCCCTCGGTGTTTCGATCATTGTGCCGACAAGATACTTCATCTTGGTGCCCGCGGCCTTCAAGGCCTCGTCGGCAACCGCGCGCGTGCGATCGGCGAGGAACTTCATCTCTTTCGCGTCGATACACAGGGGGATCATGATTTCCGGGACGACGCGGACTCCACGCCGTCGGCACTCTATCGCGGCCTCGATGATCGCGCGAACCTGCATCTCCAGGATTTCGGGATAGGTGATCGCCAGCCGGCAACCCCGATGGCCCAGCATCGGATTCGCCTCGTGCAGTTGCTCGACGCGATCTCGGACCGCTTCGTAGCTGATATTGATCTGGTGGGCAAGCTCCCGCTGCTTCTCCTTCGTTTGCGGCAGGAACTCATGCAGCGGCGGGTCGATTAACCGTATCGTGACGGGGCGGCCGCCCATCGCCTCGAAGATGCCGATGAAGTCCTGCCGCTGGAACGGCAGCATGGTGTCGAGCGCGGCGCGCCGGTCTGATTCGTTTTCCGCCAGGATCATCCGCTGAATGGACAGCCGCCGCTCTTCGGTGTCGAAGAACATGTGCTCTGAACGGCACAGACCGATGCCTTCCGCCCCCATTTGCACGCCCTTCTCGGCATCGTACGGCGTGTCGGCGTTCGTGCGGACCTTCAGCCGCCGGACCCGATCACACCACTTCATGATCGTGTAATACTCGTCCGGCAACTCGGGCGTCACCAACGGGACCTCGCCCTTGAAGATCGCACCCTTCGACCCGTTGAGCGTCAGGTAATCGCCCTCACGTAATGTCACGCCGCCGATCGAGACGGTTTCATTGGACTCATCGATTCTCAGGGCTTCGCACCCGACGATGCAGCACTTGCCCCAGCCGCGCGCGACGACCGCAGCATGAGAGGTCTTTCCGCCGGTCGCCGTCAGGATGCCCGCGGCGGCGTGCATGCCGCCGACATCCTCGGGGCTGGTTTCCTTGCGAACCAGGATGACTTTCTTGCCGGCGGCGTGCCATGTTTCCGCCTTCGGCGCGGTCAGGACGATCTGCCCGCACGCGGCGCCGGGCACCGCGTTGATGCCGATCCCAAGGTGTCGTTCGGCCAGCGATTTGGCGCTGAACGACGAATCGATGACCGGGTAGAACAGTCGCTCGATATCCTCACTTCCGATCCGCTGGATTGCCTCCTCCTTGGTAATCACGGGCTTGCACACGGCCGCGGCGTAACGCTTTGGCAGGTAGCCCTTCTTCACCAATCGGTTCGCTTCCGCCTTGGTCAGCAGTGGTTTCGTGGCCTGGTCCACGGCGATCTTGAAGGATGCGGCAGGGGTTCGCTTGCCCGTCCTACATTGGAGCATGTAGAGCTTGCCTTGTTCGACCGTGAACTCCAGGTCCTGCATCTCTTTGTAGTGCGATTCCAGCATGACGCGGACGGCGCATAGCTGTTCGTAGACCTCCGGGTTTTCCTTATCGAGTTCGGCCAGCGGAATCGGCGTGCGGATGCCCGCCACGACGTCCTCGCCCTGTGCGTTCATGAGGAGGTCGCCGTAGTAGACGTTCTCGCCGGTGCTGGGGTCGCGCGTGAAGCAGACGCCCGTGCCGCTGTCTTCCCCCATGTTGCCGAAGACCATCTGGCAAATGTTCACGGCCGTACCGGGCAGACCGACGATCCGCTCGACCTTGCGGTACTTCACTGCCTTGTCGGCCATCCACGATTCGAATACGGCCGTAATGGAACCGGCGAGTTGCTTCCAGGGGTCCTGCGGAAACCCGTCGCCCGTTTGCTCGGCGTAGAACTCCTTGAATTCGTCACAGAGTTCACGGAGGCTCTCGGGTGCCAGATCAGTGTCACTCAGGACGCCCATGCGGTCCTTCATGCGGATGAGTCGCTCTTCGAGAATCTCCTTGGAAAGGCCCATGACGACCGTGGCGTACATCTGGATGAGGCGGCGGTAGGAATCCCACGCCAGCCGGGGATTGCCCGTGCGTTCGGCCATTCCCACGACAGACTCGTCGTTGAGGCCGAGGTTGAGGATCGTTTCCATCATGCCCGGCATAGAGACTGCGCCGCCGGACCGAACCGACACAAGCAGCGGGTCTCTCGGGTCGCCAAGCCTCTTGCCACACGCACGCTCCAGCTTGGCGAGGCCATGCTTGACTTGCCTCTCGAGGCCAACGGGCCATTTGCGGCGGTTCTTCTCGAAGAAGAGCCCGCAGGCTTCCGTCGTAATCGTAAAGCCGGCGGGAACGGGCAGACCGATGTGGGTCATTTCCGCCAGGCCGGCGCCTTTGCCTCCGAGCAACGCCTTCTGGTGACCCTTGCCTTCGGCCTTGCCGCCGCCCCAGGAGTAAACGTATTTTGTCGCCATCTGTGTCGTACCTCTGCCGTAGCGTTTGCAGCGAGCCGTTCCTCCGCGCACTCGCCTGTAGAGCCGTTGATATCGTCTGTGCTGCGAAGTCTCAGGTCTGGCCCCGGGGCGGATCGGACGATCCGACAGGTCCCGATTGGGCCGAGACAACCTGGAAAATGTAGGTCCGGGCGGGCTGCGTGTCAATCGTAGGGCACCCGCGTCCGATAGCGGGCCTGTGAGAGTCTCGGCGGAACTGATCCGAGCCCCAAGCGCCAGCGCGGGGTCTTCGTGGACGGACCGTAGGTCTTCGGACCCGCTCGCTTGCGCTTGGGGCTCGGATGCAGCAACCGACGCGGGCGGTGTCCAGCCTCCTATATCGCTTCCGCATTGGATGATTCGAAACTCGGATTGCATTATTGACGAAGGAACCTCCGGCGTGCGGCCAAACGGGATTCGCTGCGCGCGGAAGGCGACGGCTAGGGCGGCGCGACAGACGCTACCCGATTCGTGGGGGACATCGGATATGTTCAGGCCAGCACGGTTCATTGCCTTGGTCGCGGCTATTGCCTGCCTGGCCTGTCCCGGCAGTCTTCAGGCTGCTCCCGTCCCGCTCGAGACCGGCTCCGTCAAGGTTGATGCTTCGACCCAGACCATCACGCTCAAGGCGAGCTACAAGGACCCGATCGTCGTGTGCTCGCTTCATTACGTCAACAATACCAGACCTGCGGTCGTGCGCGTGGACAACGTCAAGAAAGACAGCTTCGAAGTGTGGCTGCAGAATCCCGGCGATAAGTACAAGCCTGTTTCCGACACGGTCTTCTACATGGTCCTGGAGGCCGGCAAGTACGACGTTGACGGCGTCAAGTTCGAGGCCCAGACTTACAAGTCGAAACGAACCGATAGCAACAGCTCGTGGGTGGGCGACGAACAGAGCTACCTGCAATCCTACAGCGAACCGGTTGTGGTCGGGCAGGTCATGTCAGCCAAAGACAAGGACTGGTCGGTCTTCTGGAGCCGCGGCTCCAGTCAAACGAACCCGCCCGACAAGAAGTACTTCTATACCGGCAAGCACGTCGCAGAAGATTACGACACGTCCAGGGCAGATGAGACCATCGGCTTCATCGTCTTTGAGACGGGACACGGGGCGATTAACGGCATTCCATTTGATGCCCGAGACTCCGCCGACAGTATTCGTGGTGTGGGCGACAAGCCGCCATACACGGCCTCGTTCAAATCTTCTTTTGCCGCGGCTCCGCTGATCGTCATCACTTCCAGCGTTGGCATGGATGGTCCCAACGGCGGCTGGCCGGTCGTGTACGGCGATCCGCCCAGCACCACAGGGGATGCCCGGGTAGCCATCGACGAGGACCAAATCAACGACTCCGACCGAAACCACACAACTGAGCAGGTTGCCGTGATTGCCTTTGCCGATGTGCCTGCCTTGTTCACGGATGTCTCAGCTTCCGCCGGCTTCGGCGTCCGCAGTACAACAGACGACCACAGTGGGTCCGGTCTGCACTGGGGCGATTTGGACAACGACGGTGATCTGGACGCGATCGTCACCGGCAACAACGATGCACGACTCTGCATCAACAACAACGCGGGACAGAGTTTCATCGTTGGCAGCGGTGGCGACCGTTCTCGGCAGGGGGCCTTGCTCGACATCGACAATGACGGCGACCTGGATTTCTGGTACTGCGATGAGAGGCTGTACGAGAACAACGGATCGGCATCCTTCACTGATCGCGGGAACCTCGGTTTCAGCAATCCCAGCAATAACGAAGGCGTTGCGGCGGCCGACGTCGACCATGACGGGCGGTGCGACATCGTGATGTTCTCCGAGAACGGTAACTGGATCGGCTTTAATTCAAGCGGCGTGCCGGCGGTCCTGACCGGAACGAACGACAAAGCCTACGGTCTGAACGATTCCGGCGACCACGGCAACGGGGACTTCTGCAGCAGCGGCGACGTCAACAACGACGGTTTCCTCGACTTCTTCTACAACTACAGCGATGGCAAGATCTTCCTCTCTGACGGAAACGGCACATTTACCGAAGGCGACGGCGGCTGCATCTCCATCGTGACCGGCAACAACGACAAGATGGGAACAGCCTGGGGTGACTACGACAACGACGGCGACCTCGATCTCTGGGTCAGCCGCCAGGACAGCGGCTACACGGGCTATCTGTGGAAGAACCTGCTTGCCGAGAAGGGCTCGGTCGCATTCACCGACGTGACCGCGTCCGCCGGCCTCACCGACAAGTCAGGCCAGCGCGGCTGTTGCTGGGGCGACTACGACAACGACGGCGACCTCGATCTATACATCGCGACGCGGTCCGGCAAGGCCAATGTACTCTATCAGAACCAGGGCTCGCCGAAGTGGTTTTTTGCTGCGGTTGACGAAGGTGTGTACGCACCTGGCGACGCGCACGATGCCGTGTTCGTCGACTACGACAACGACGGCGATCTCGACCTGGCCGTTACGCAGGAAGACGCAAACAACACCCTCCTGCAAAATGGCACGAACAACAAGGACTATCTGAAGGTCCGCGTGATCGGCGGCGGGGCCTGCGGCACCAACAGGGCGGGCGTCGGCGTTCGCGTGGAGCTTTGGGACGCGGCAGGCACGACGTTCCTGGCCATGCGCGAAGTCGGCGTGGCCCGAGGATACGGCGGAGCGGAGCCGATGTGGGTTCATTTCGGCGGCGTGAAAAACGCTGCAACCTATACGATCAAGGTGCGATTCGTTGGCGGTTGGTCTTCACAGACCGTCATACCGGCGGCCGTTTCAAGCACCATCGGCGTGACTGTCATCCCGCAGATGTTGACGGTTGAGGAGGAGGCCGCGCAAGTTGTCTTCACGGACGTTTCCGGCGAGACGGGTTTCGATGTGCAAACAAGCAACGACGCAGGCTGGGGATCGGGCTTGCACTGGGGCGACCTGGACGGAGACGGCGACCTCGACGCGATCGTTACGGGCAACAGCTCGTCCAAGCTCATGATTTACGACAGCGCCGGCAGTGCTTACAAAGAGAGCACCTTCGCCGGCGGGAGCATCTACAGACAAGGCGCGCTGCTCGATGCCGACAACGACGGAGACCTCGATTTCTGGGGGATGCCTTCTTATCAGAACGAGAAGCTGCTTCTCAACAATGGCAAGGCGTCATTCACCGATGCGGGTTCCGCCGGCTTCAGCGACCCCTACAACAACGAGGGGATTGCCGCCGCGGATGTCAACGGCGACGGCTGGTGCGACGTACTCAACTTCTCGGAGAACGGCAATTGGATCGGCCACAACCAGGGCGAAGGCGCCGAGACGCAGGTGGAGAAGCTCAGCAAGAAGCAGGTTTCTGTCGCATCGCCTTTTGGAGTTTCGGCCAGCAAGTTCGCCAGGTTCGTCGGCACCAGCGACAAGGCTTACGGCCTGAACGACAGCGGCGACTACGGCAACGGCGACTACTGCAGCAGCGGCGACGTCAACAACGACGGGTATCTGGACTTTTTCTATCACTACAACGGCGGCAAGCTGTTCCTCTCCGACGGCGACGGGACCTACACTCAAACGAATTACGGCATCTCTGTCACGACCGGCGGCAGCGACAAGATGGGCTCCGCATGGGGCGACTACGACAACGACGGCGACCTCGATCTGTTCGTCGCCCGATATGACAGCGGTTCCACCGGATACCTGTGGCGAAACGACGTCAACTGGACCACCGGCAGCGGTTCGTTCACGAACGTTACCACCTCGGCAGGCATTACAGACACGTCGGGGCAACAAGGCTGTTGCTGGGGCGACTACGACAACGACGGGGATCTCGATCTCTACATCGTGACGCGAGCAGGCGCCGCGAACGTCCTCTACCGGAATCAGAACGATGGCACGTTCGTTACCGGATGTGCGGGCGCGGACGCGCCCGGCGATGGACACGATGCCGTGTTTGTCGACTACGACAACGATGGCGATCTCGATCTGGCTGTGACGCAAGAGGATGCGGGTAACACCTTTCTGCGCAACAACACCGATGATAGCAACTACCTGAAGGTTCGCGTCGTGGGCCTCGGCGCGGGCGGGACCAATGTCGCCGCGGTCGGCATTCGCGTCGAGTTGTGGGATTCGGCGGGTACAACCTTCATCGCGCGACGCGAGATCGGCGTCGCCAGAGGATTCGGCGGCAGCGAACCCATCTGGCTTCACTTCGGCGGGCTGGCAGACACTGCCACCTATACGGTGAAGGTGTACTTCACCGGCCGCTCCGTGGATGATCCTTATAGTGAAACCGTCGTCCCTGCCAGCGCGACAACGACGATCGGCGGCGCGACCATTCCGCAGATGCTCACCATCGAGGAGCCGCAGGGCGTCGAGATCATCCAGTGGCGGGAAGTGCCCAACCGGCCGACGGGTTGAATTGGCACCCATGTAGTGCTATATTGAAGCTGGAGGAGCGAGCGCCCAAACAGACCGGCACTGCGGAGGTGCGATGAGCACGTTTACGAAGAAGGCGGACTATGGGATTGTCGCACTGAGTTACATGGCTCTGCGGCCCGGCGCGGTCTGTAACGCCCGAGAGATTTCCGAGCGACACAACTTGCCGTCTGCTCTGCTGATGAACGTACTCAAACTGTTGAGTCAAGGTGGCCTCGTTCGGTCGATCCGCGGCGCGAAAGGCGGATACGTGCTCGTGCGCGGGGCCGACCAGATCTCGCTGGCCGAGATCATCTCGGCCGTGGACGGACCGGTCGGGCTTGTTCGATGTGCGGCGAAGCACAACGGCAGGCGAAAGCCCTGCGACAAGATGCGAACCTGTCCGGTCAGTCGCCCGATCAGGAAGGTCCACAGGAAGCTCAGCGAGCTTCTCAGCAGCGTCACACTGGGCCAGATCGCTTACGACGAGGATTACGGCGATCCGACCGTCGGCCGGCCCTTGAGGCGACGAGGCAAGACCGTGTGACGGACCACCTCCGATGAAGCTGCCAATCCCGCAGCGGCCCGCGGTCAATCCGTTCGACTAAATCCCACCGCTCGAATGCGCTCGCCACACACCTCCGCGGAGGCGTCCCCTGCCAGCCAGACGAATGCCTCCGTCCAGTCCCCTTGACCGGTATCCGACGAGGAGCCCATTCGCAGCGATTCGGTGTCCACCATGTTGGCGCGAACGCCGGTGCCCTTGAGTTCGGTCGCAAGCAACCGGGTCAGATCTCCCACACCCCGGCTACTCACGAGATGTGCCACGGATTCCGGTTTGGCGGAAGCGATCGGTCCGCTCGTTGCGTTGATGATCGAGCCCGACCCCTGACGGATCATCCACGGCAGCACCTCGCGGCAGACTAGAAACGTGCCGGTGAGGTTGGTCTCAATCACGTCGCGCCAGGGACCGGCGGGATAATCCATCAGCCGGAGGTGCGGCCCTGTTGTCGTCGCCATGTTGATCGCCACGTCAATCCGCCCCAGGCGATGCACGACCCGATGCACGAGTCGCACGACGTCCTCCTCATATCGTAGGTTGCACGGCACGACCATCGGCGCCTGTTCACCACCTGCGAACTCCCGCTCCAATTCCAGGATGTGGGCGGATCGAAGAACGCCCAGGGCCGGTCTTGCACCGGCATCGAGGAATGCACGGGTCAGGCCGCGACTCACGGTGCCCGTCGCACCCGTGATCAAGACTACTTTGCCGGCCAGTGACAAACCCGTTCCTCCTTGGCGTTCAACAGATGAGATCGGTTATTATATCGTGGCAGCAGGTTGAATCAACATATGTATCGGCGGCGCGGCGCATCGGTGCCAGTGCTTCACTGCCGATCGCCGGTCACAGGACATCACGATATGCCGAACGTGAACATTCTCGAAGCCGACCTTGCGGTGCTGATCGTCATTGACGTCCAGGAGAAGATGCTCACGGCAATCTCCACCAGCCCTCAGGACGCGATCCTCGACAAGCTCCGCCGGTTGATCGAAACCGCCAAGGTCCTGGCAATCCCGATCATCTACACGGAGCAGTATCCGAAGGGGATCGGGCGGACGGACGAGCGGGTCAAGGCCTGGTTGCCGCCGGACATCGAGCCGATCGAGAAGACGACGTGCAGTTGTTGGCGCGACGAGGCGTTCAGGAAGGCCTTGCAGGCCACGCATCGCGAGCACGTCATTGTGGCCGGCCTCGAATCACACGTCTGTGTCCAGCAAACGGCCCTCGATTTGCTCAGGGTCGATTACGCTACATTCCTGCCGATTGATGCGGTCGGCTCGCGATTCGCCCTCGACATGGACACGGCGGTCGAGCGAATGCGACGGGCCGGCGTCGAGGTCTCCACGACCGAGGCATTGATCTTCGACTTGATCGAGCGATGCGACCATCCGAAATTCAAGGACATACTGAGGCTCGTGAAGTGATGTCGCCGGTTGACTATCAATCCGATGAGGACGGGGACTTGCCGCAAGAGCAGGACCTGGGCGGTGACAGCGCCGATCTCGGCGAAATGGTGTGCCCGAGTTGCGGGGCGAATGTTACGGAGGACACGCAGAAGTGCCCGCACTGCGGCGATTGGATCACGCCGGAGTATCCGTCCAGGCACAACTGGCGGCGCTGGGTTTTTGTCGCGGTCGTGTTGCTGATGCTCTGCGCCATCCTCCGGTGGACCTTCTGAGATTACGGCAGAATCGTGTAGGATGTGGCCTGCCGGGGCAGAAGAAGGTGAAGAGAAAGGCGTCAGGATGACCCTGCCGGAGTCAAGGAATTCTTCCTGACGCCTTTGATGACACGCCTTTGATGACACCTTTGATTGGCCGCCGGTGGAGAGAATGATGCAACAGCGGATCGCACATTTTGCTGTGACGGTACTCGACTACGACGACGCCATCGATTTCTACGTGGAGAAACTGGGCTTCACGCTCCTGGAGGACACTGATCTCGGTCGCGGGAAGCGGTGGGTTCGGGTCCGTCCCCCCGGGTCGGCTGAAGCCGCCATTCTGCTCGCGTGCGCGACTACGCCGGAGCAGGTGGCCAGCGTCGGCAACCAAACTGGCGGGCGCGTATTCCTGTTTCTGGAAACGGATGACTTTTGGCGGGATTACGCGGCGTTGCGGTCCCGCGACGTGCTCTTCGTTCGACCGCCCTCCGAGGAGTCCTACGGGACGGTCGCCGTCTTTGAGGATCTCTACGGCAACAAGTGCGATCTGATCCAGCCGCGTGCTTCCACCGACCGAAGCCGCCCAGGCGCGGTCTCCTGACCCGACCTACATGACTTCTGAGATCAACCGCCGATGAGAGCTTCGGTGAAGGACTGGATATCAGCGCCGTCTGCGCTGGCATCGCCATTCATGTCGGCACGGAGCGAGTGGCAGACGTCGGTGTCATCACCGACCAGGACGGCTACGAACTCGTCGATGTCGTCGAGGTCCACGAACCCGCTGCAGTCGGCGTCGCCCGCGAGGATCGAGAAGATGAAGGCGGCGTCGCCGCCGGGCTGCCCGTCTCCCGAGGGAAGCAGGGTGTCGTCCCACCAGGCACTGTCGTCGACTTCGCCGTCCAGCAGGCTGCCGTTCGCGATGACGCCGTCATCCAGCACGACGAAGGTGTAGTCGTCGTTGGGCAGCAGGCCGTAGGTGACCGTGGCTGTCTGTGTTCCACCCACGTATGTGACGGCCGTCGGCGCGTGCGAGCCGGAGACGTCTCCGGTCAGTGTCACGTCATTGGCATCAAGGCTGCCGATCTCTTCGCTGAACACCAGTTCTATCACGGTGTCGCCGGGATTGGGCGCGAACGCGTCGATGTCGGCGGAGAGGATGACCGGCGGAGGCTCTAGTGCGTCGGCTGTCTTCACGCGGGTATCCCAGAGGATCCAGTTGCGGTCACTCGTGCCGCCGTCTTCGTCGAACTCGACGTTCAGCGGCGCGCCGTCAGTCGGAATGACGTAATACTCTTCCCATGCATCGTTCCACACGGTATGGACGGTGGCACCCTGGGAAGTCGTGACTCGGATATCGACGGGCATCGTGATGAGGCCGTACCCTTCGCCGTCCTGCTCCTGGCGGATCAGCAGTTTCAGGTAGTCCTGTCCGCCGATGTTGTCGGCGTCATGATTCCACCGATAGTCCGGGCTGCCCGGGTTCATGACCCACTCGTCCACGAACCAGGACAGGTCGTGCCCGAAGCTGGCGGACATTGTGGCGGTGAACTCGGCCGTCGTGGCGTAGTCGGCGGTGTAGGCAGCTCGATAGTTCGCCAGGGCGTCGAAGAAGGCAATGTCGCCCATGACTTGCCGCAGCATGTGGACGACCCAACTGCCTTTGTTGTAAACGTCATTGGTGCTGAAGATCGCGCTGGTCGAGCTGATGTTCGTGCGGTACACCTGCTCGTTGGGATAGTCTGGCCGCCGGGAATTGACTCGGCTCCAGAAAGACGCCGGCCCGCCGCCGGGCTTGAACTCGCGAAAGAGGGATTCGCTGTAGCTCGCGAAGCCCTCGTTGAGCCAGATGTCGTACCATGTGGCACAGGTGACGTCGTCGCCCCACCATTGGTGGGCGAGTTCGTGGGCCATGATGTCGCTGTAGCCGTCTACTTTGTACATACTGCTGATGGTCTGGTGCTCCATGTTCGCGCCGAGACCGCCGGCGCCGCCTGTTTCCGCTACGCCGTACTTCTCGGCGATGAACGGATACAACCCGTACTGCTGGCTGAAAACTTCGAGCATCGTCGGCAATTCGTCGCAGCCGTCCTTGTAAGCCGAGTAGGGCTCGCCGCCGCCGAAATCCCAGTGATCCGGATAGAGATAGCAGTTCAGGGGCATCGTCATCGGCCCGCCGCCGTCATCGTAGTTGTAGGACAGGTCGTAACGCTGGTAGTTCGTGATCGCCAGCGAGGCAAGATACGCCGTCATCGCATAGGACTCGTGCCATTTGTACTTTGTGCGGCTGCCTGTGAGCGCCTCAGTCCCCTCGTCCTCACCGTTCGATACGGCAATCATCGGGTCCGGTACGGTGCAGTACATCCGCATCGTCGCCTTATCGCCCAGCGAGTCCTTGCACGGCCACCAGTACTTCGCGTAGAAGGGTTCCGAAAGCGTGGCGACGACGAGATCGTCGCGAATCCACCACTGAAACGCGCCCCAGCCGCCGCTGTCCGGATAGCCCTCGTAATCAACGGCCACCTGGAAGCTCTCGCCGGCGTCGTATGCATCGTCGAGCGTAATCTCGATCGTGTGCCCCACGCGAGACCACGTGCTCACGTTGCCGGTCACGTCAATCGCCGTAAGGTTGTCGCTCAGGTCGATCGTGAATTCCGTCAGCCCGGCGACGGTTGATTCGACGTCAACCGTGCAGAGACCTTCGACGCGGACGTCCGTGACTGTCGGCCCCGAATACTCCGGGATGATCTCGATGTCCAGGTGATAGTGGATGACGTCCGTATCGGAATCGGCCTCTCGCGGAGACGCGCCCCCGGAACGGATAGCCCGAATCGCGGCGGCGTGCGATCGTGCATGGACGCACAGGGACGCCCCTTCGCTGTGCCCCAGATGAGACACATAGCCTCCCGACACCGCGCTCGATACGTTGGATTGCGCGGCCTCGACCGCCAGGGAAGCCCCACGGGCTTGCAGGTCGAATAATGACGCGATTAGAAACGCGATGCAGATGCGGATTGAAAACCGGTTCATGGACCCTCCCGCTCCGTCAGGGATCACCAAGGGATGTAACCGCCCCACCGACGCCCCCCCCGATCATAGCGCTATTGGAACCTCGTTTGCCACTTTCCGAGGGAACATCCGCAGAATCGGCCGTATGCCATTGAAACCAGCGAGCGTGCGTGCCACCGGCGGCTTGTCCGCCAGTGAACGCGGGCAGGCTAAACCGCCCGTGGCGCGCATCAGTTTACCAGTGTCAGAGTATTAAATCGTGCGCACACGGAAGAGCCGCGGGCTTCAGCCCGCGCGGCCCTCCGAAGATGCGAGCGTCTTCGCGCAGGCAGTAGCCGCCCGGACTGAAGTCCGCGGCTCCTCGACCACACAGGCTAAAGCCTGCGACTCGAACAGCGTTTTCCAGCGTTATCGTATCAGGGTTCGCTCTCACCGCCCTCCGCGGTCTTGTCCACGCCTGGCTCTTCGAGCGCCTGTTCCTTCTTCGCGAGCCGGAGTTTCTTCATCGCCTTGCGGACGTGCTTGTGCAGCGAGCCGCCACGTAGGTCCTTGGCGATCACCTTGCCATCGCCATCGATCAGGAACGTGGCGGGGATGCCCTCGACGAAGTAGCGTTGTGCCAGAGGGCTCTCCTTGGCTGGCCCCGTGACGATCTGCCGCCAGGGGATCTTCCGCTTCTTGATGAAGCTCTCGACCAGTTCGTCGTTCCCGTCCAGGCTGACGCCGATGACCACGAAATCGCCCTCTTTGCCAGACTGCTTGAGTGCCTTGCGGATGTTGGGCATTTCAGCAACGCACGGCGCACACCACGTTGCCCAGAAGTCCACGAGCACGACCTTGCCACGCAGCTCGCTGAGCCTGAGTTCCTCCCCGTCCAGCGTCTTGCCGGCAATTTCGGGGGCTTTATCGCCGACGCGAATGATGCTGAACTTGTCGATCTTGATCTGGGCGACCTTCAGGTCCCGAACCGGAACCTCGATCTCTCGATCAAGCGAGAGATCCATGGGGCCGGGACCTCAGCCAGGCGCGGTACGCGGTATCCACCGTCTAAGCTGGAGCGTGTACTTTCCGTCAGGCAGTCCGGCCAGCGTGTACTTGCCTTTACCGTCGGTGACAGCGCCAAAGGCACGCCCCTTTTCGCCGGATTCCAGTGCCAAGACCGAGACACCCGAGAGCGATTCGTCCTTCGGGCCATGCACCTCGCCGGAGAACGACGAGCCTTGGGTCAGGTCGACATCCAGCTTGGCGGTCTTTCCCGGCTGGACTCGTACCGGCGCTTTCAGGAGCGTGGCCGAGTATTCCTGCTGCGGGATCCAGTCTTGAGCAACCAGTGTCCATTTCTCCACATTCGGGAGTGGCCCGGCTTTGAAGTGGCCCTCTGCATCGGGTGCCACCGCCTGAGAATAGTAAACACGATCGGGGAGCCCCTCCGGCTCAAGTTCGAGACGTCGGTGCCAATCTCCCTGCCCAGGTTTGAACGGAAAACCTCTGAGTGTTCCTTCGACGTACGTCGGCGCATTGAGCCTGACGACAACAGAACTCGCCGCCTTTTTGAATTCCACCGATTCGATCACCCCGACACCCTTCTCGGCATGAACTGCAAGTAATGTGTAGACGCCATGTCTCAGGTTGCGAAAGGTGAAGGCCCCGTCCTCGGCAGTGGTTGCCGTGTCGGCTCGCTTGCCATTGGGTTTCGAGAAGAAGAACAAGACCTTCTCTTCGGGCGCCCACGCCTGGACTGCACTCCCTCCCAAGACGCCGACGTAGCCTCGCTCCGGATCGGCAACCCCGACCGTCGCCCCGGCCACAGGCTTGCCCTCGTGATCCAGAACCCGGCCCTCAAGGACGTTGGTCCCGGCAATCTCCTTCGCTTTCTTTGTGTCCTCCTGCGGTTCATTCGGGTCTGTCTGCGAGGATTCCGACTGGGCGAGTGTACTCGCCGTCAGGAATCCCAGAAGAATCAGCGGGACCAGCGACCACGATCGTGTCTTTGTCGCGCGCATGATCAAGGCCTTTCGCATGATATGTGTGTGCGGGCACAGCCCGAGGCCCAGAGGAACAGCCCTATTGTCGCGCGCGGGGCCAAGTATTTCCAGCAATAGTTGCGGCGGGGCTCATCTGACGACCCACGGTCAGCATCCTGCGAGGCCGGGCATTCCCTGTTTGAACCCCCCCAATCGCCCCCAGTATCAGCACTGGTATCGGGGCCGGCTTTGGTGTTCATAGGGGAGAATTCCTGGCCTCTCCCCCCGCGGCAAACGTCTGTGTCTGGAAACGGCGCCTTCCACCGAGATTCTGATCGCCTGGCCGCCGAACGACGACGCAACAGGCTGGCTATCGGACAGAGCCTGAGCTGGAATCGGTCATGTCAGGGCACCGGATTGGCCGCACTTGTCTGGGAATCGCGATCATCCGCGTGCCGGTGGCCTGTCCGGTGCCGACGGGCAAGCCGCCTGCAGCCCATGCTGCCCGCAGTCAAGTCCCCCACTTTGCGTCTCACGCCGTGAAAATCGGTGGGATCGGCGGAAATCGCTTGAATCACGGGTCCCCATTCGCAACACTATCGTGTAGAATAAAGGCTGCTCAGCGAAGGTGAGTATGCGCGAGAAACAGTTGTGGCCGCCCGTCCATCGGCGGTTCGTCCTCACGAAGCAGCAAGGAGTTTCGACTTGGCAGCACAAGAACCGGGGGCAGGACGTCAGCGGGTGTTGTTAATCGCTGCGGCGGTGCTCGTCGTGGTCGCCGTCCTCCTGGCCTGGATGAGGCTGGGCGCCGATTCGCCCGCGGACATCGCGGCGAACCGGGCCCACAAGTGCATCGAGTGCGGCCACGAGTTCAACTACACGATCAAGATGGGCGACAAGGAGCCGTACGAGTGTCCGAAATGTGACAAGCTGACCGTCTACCGGGCCGAGGCCTGCTACTGGACCAAGGACGCCAACGGCAAATGGGCGGCGAAGCTCGAGCCGACCTATGTCGTGCTGAAGAACCGGATCGACCGGACGAGCACAGAGAAGACATACTGCCCCGATTGCGGCCGGGAGGTGAAGGTACACAACCCGCGACCACCGCAGGAGATGATGGACGCCGCCCGCGCGGCTGCGGGCAAATGAGGAGTGGCGCCATGAGCCGTGAGCGAGAAGCAAAGCAGACCCGCCGGCCGGCGGCGGGTTTCACCCTGATCGAACTCCTGGTGGTCATCTCGATCATCGCCGTGCTGCTGGCGATGCTGCTGCCGAGCTTGGTCGGCGCCCGCCGGACGGGCCAGCGTGTGGCCTGTTTGGCGACTCTCCGAGGGATTGTCCAGGGCATGCAGGAATATGCCGGTGACAACGACGATTGGCCGGTAGGCGCACCAGGGGGATCAGGGGTATACCTTGCCGGCCAACCGGCGGCGTTCGGGCCAGCGGTTCAGCGGTTCGACTTCATCGGACCCTTGGCCCATCAATGGGACTTCGGCCTGTACAAGCCGGACCTCGGAGACATAACCGGCGTTTATCGTCGATTCAACGAGCTGCGATCGCATGACGCGTTTCTATGTGCCGGCAACACGTTCCTTGCAGGCAGCTATGGGGCGGTCGATGCCGGCGTGGGCTGGATGGTGAGCTACAACACGAGTCGGTATCAGATGTGGATACGGACCGACGGCGCTGGCAATGGGATCGATCTCTACGGTAACGAGCACGAAGAGAAACTCCCCGACAATTGGCGCCCTTCAACCCTGCGGATCGGTGTGCCGGCCAACAAGATATTCTGCGCGGACGGCTCCCGATATGCTGATGCCGATACACCTCCCGACTACGATTTGAGTGTCGGTGGAGCCTGGGGAGGCGCGTTTTCAGATTCCGCGCCCTATGCCGGGTCGTCGTTTCACAGCAAGTCTTGGGACAGGCGGCGAGCGCCGGGCAACGGCGGCAGTTCTTCGATCGACGCAAGGATATACGCCTACCGGCACTCCACGGCCGAGCCCAACGTGGGGGCCGCCGCGAATGCCTACAAGGCCAACTTCGCGTTCTACGATGGCCACGTCGAAACGATGGGCGACTTGCAGTCGGCCAACCCTCAGTATTGGCTGCCTCTTGGGGGCAAGCTCGATGACACGAATACGCTGCCGGATGTGAAGGCCCACTACGGCATCTCCGGAACGATCAGCATCGGCCCGTAGCGGTGTACGGACGTTCGCTTGGCTCGGCAACTCTCAGAAGGAGGCAGACTCATGCGCATGAACAGAATCCCATTGAGGACGGCGGCGATGCCCGTTTGTGCGGGTGCTCTTGTCGTGACGACCGCTTGGTTCTTGGTCGAGACCACACGAGCGGAGTGCCCCGTCCCGCCGATCGGGACGGTGGAGGTGCTGGTTGTGGATGAGGCGGACAACCCAGACGAATCAGCAATCGGAATGGACAATACTGGCCGGTTCATTGTTGGTTGGGACCATCAAACCTTCAGCGATGACTTCGTGAAGATTCAGCGATATTCGGCGACGGGTGTCATGATTGGTCTTCCAGAAGGGCTCGCGGTTTGGCCTGGGCCACCACCCGAACCGAATTTCCACTACGATATCTCGATCGCTCTGAGCCGTAGCGGTATGGTTCGCGCCGCATGGCTCGCTGTGCATTCCGATGGTCATCCAACGATCGGGCCGCTCGCGGTCGTGTCTGATTTTGACTTCGATGACACTTCGGTACCTGTCGACATCCCCAGTGGGCCAGTCGTCATCATGCACGATCCCCCGTCAGCCGGCATGTCGGATGTGGGCGTTGCAGCCGTCGCATACATCAATAACGATGGCTACCTCTTGCCCTCCGTGTGCTCGCTGGATTGCGAAGTCTCGGGGCTGCCGAGCCCCTTTACCGTCCGATCCTGGGATCCCTGTCGTGGCTCCGCGCCCTGCGTATCAATGCGTTCGGACGGCTGCTTTTGCCTCGTGTGGGTGGAGGCTGAAGAGCCGGGACCGGGCCATGACATCGCGCTGCAACTCTACGGCGCGGACGGGAGCCTGATCGATCAGCGCGCCGGGCCAGACGATTGGGCAAACGAGCCCGACCAGGAGTTCACTCATAGCAGCCAGGTATCTCCGGCCGTCGCGCTCGACGATGCGGGCAATATCGTGGTGACGTGGTTCGGGCCGGGATTGCCCGGGTGCGCCAGAAGCAGGGGCATCTATGCGCGTCGCTTTCATTGGGCAGGCGGGCCAAGCGATCCGATCGTTCGGGTCTCGACGCCGTTCATCGTTGACAGCCAACTCGAACTCGGAATCGGCTCACCCCCGTTGGATGCCGGCCACGCCCACCCGACGGTGGCGCTCACCCTGGACGAGACACGGGCGGGCCGGTTTGTCATCGCATGGAATGCGAACTACGCCGGTGGAGGGGAGGCAGATTCCGAGGTTCACGCCCAGTATTTCGAGGCGGACGGACGCCCTCTGGGTTGCGAGTTCCGGGTCAATCAGGCGACGGACGCAGGTGAGTGTGACGAGAACATCCGCCGCATCGCCCCAAGCGGCCGGCACACGCTTGTGTACGGCCCCGACGATCAGGTTGCGGCGACGTGGACGCAGTTCTTCGACACCCCGCCTTGCGACGGGTACCTTGGCGAGCGGGAGGTGTACTTCACGCTTCTGCCGGGCGGCTATGCGGACGCCCTGGATGCGGCCGCGCCGTGCCTCAAGGGGGATGTGAATCGGGACGGCTCGATCAATGGGCTGGACATCCAGCCCTTCGTCGAACTTGTGATTGGCGTCCCTGGGTGCTTGAGCCTGGTAGGCATCTGCCCGGCCGATGTGGACGGTGATGCCGACGTGGATATCGGCGATGTGGGACCGTTCGCGGGGCTGTTCTTGGGCATGCCGTAGCGAACCAGGCAATCATCCCGCGCCACCTTCCTCAACCGTCGGCTGATCTTGGGTTGACCATGGCATACATGGTGATTATACTGCCCGGCGTTGAGCCTTGACCATTGCTGAGTCTCGCGGCAAGTCCTTGATTGGCCGGGACTTGAAAGACCCGGTCTTCACCCTCTCATAACCCGGAGGACCAGCGCGGACGCGATGATCAGGCAGTACCTCGATCTCCCGCGCTCGATTCACATCCTCTGCTTCGGCAGCTTGGTAAACCGTGCAGGCACATTCGTCGTCATCTTCCTCACGCTCTACCTCAAGACGAGCCTCGGATTGAGCGTCACATTCGCTACCACGACCATGGGCTTCTTCGGGGCAGGGGCCATTGTCGCGTCGCTCGTCGGCGGACAACTCGCAGACCAGATCGGCCGCCGTCCCGTCATGCTGTTCGCGCTGCTGGGCGGCGCCGTCATCCTTGTCGTTTTCAGCTTCGTCACGACCCCGTGGCTGATCGTGCTCATGGTCCTGCTCTTTGCGTGCGTGGCGGAGACCTTCCGTCCGGCAGCCTCGGCCATGATCGCCGATCTCACCACCCCCGAGCAGCGCCCCCACGCATTCGCACTGATGTACGTATCAATCAACCTGGGCTTCGCCATCGGCGCCTTCATTGGCGGCATCATCGCCAGTTACAACTTCCACTGGCTCTTCTGGGGCGACGCCCTCACCTCGGCCATCTTCGCCCTGATCATCTTCGCGGCTTTACGGGAAACCCTCCCCGCTCGTGTAACGGCCGCCGCTGCCGCTGGTGCGAGAATCCTTTCTCGCACCGAACTCACACGGGACAGCACCGACAAGCGTGAGAAACATCGGGACGTGGAGCCGACAGACACCGCTGAGAACACAGAGGCAACCCACAACACGGAGCCGCCGAGCTTGTCCGTAGAGTCCGTCCCCATCCTCGCCGCAGCCCGCCACATCGTCACAGACACCCCCTTCGTGGTCTTCTGCCTTGCGACGTTCCTCATCGCCCTGGTTTTTATGCAGTCCCTCTCCACGCTGCCGCTCTACATCGAACAACGCGGGTTCCAACCCCACGACTACGGCAAGATCATCGCCCTCAACGGCCTGCTCATTGTCCTCCTCCAGCTCCCGTTGACGGCCTTCCTCGCCCGTTTTAGGCGGGGCAATGTGATGGTCGTCGGAGCCCTCCTCAACGCCGTTGGCTTCGGCCTCACCGCCCTGGCCGTGAACCTCTCACATTTCGCACTCACCATCGTGATATGGACACTCGGCGAGATCATGGCCGCTCCCTACAGCCACGCCATCGTTTCCGATCTCGCCCCGGCCAGACTCCGCGCTCGCTACATGGGCGTCTTCACCATGAGCTTCTCCAGCGCCGTGATGTTCGCAGCCCCCATCGGCGGTGCGATCCTCGCCAGTGAAGACCTCGGCGGTCGATACCTTTGGTCCGGCGCCGGTGTCGTTGCCATGATCTCGGCGGCCCTCTTCTTCAGCGTTCGCCGCCACGTCACGCAAAAACGAGACTGACGCAACATCCGCACGCTGGGCAGCCGGAAAACGAGGTCAAGCTGTGCTTGCCGAGACGTGGGAGCAGGCACCGGCAGCAGTGGATGGACACCACAGCTTCTTATGTGGCTTGGGTTTTGCCACTCAAGCATCGCCACTCGAAAAAGTGCGGGTCGTAGCGTCGGCCCTCCGTGGCCGACGCATGCGAGGAGGAGCCTCTCCACGGTTCACGTCTGCCACGGGGGGCCGATGCTACCCGCAGATTCCTGTGTGGCAGTGCGCTAGTCGCGGGCCACTCTTGCGGGAGCGAGCTCCCGTTTGCTTACCAGGATGCAGGCCAGGCCCATTACTACAAATACCATCATCATGAGCGGGATGGTGCCGGTCGCGCCGACGGGATACAGCCTCTCCTGAAACTCACCGGGTGGGCCGACCACCTGAAGCAGATCTCTGGAAATGAAAGTTGTCAGGCTCCGCCGCAGTTGGTGGGTGATCGTGTATACCTGGGCCCGCACCGGCAGGCTGGCGACAACCGCCTCCACAATCACAATATACAGGGTGGAGATCGTCAATGAGCGCGCGGTCACGAGGCTGATCAGCGTAAACACGGCCAAAAACGCCACTACGCCAAGCGGGATGACACCCAGATAAGCGGCTAGATCACGCCCCGGTTGCCAGGCCCGATCAGATGTAAGACCGGCCGTCGAGTTGAGACCCTCGATATCCGCGCCGCCCACCATGCAGAGATGAAAGGCCAGAACCGCCATCCCGAACAGAACCATCAGAACCAGCGCCGCAGCGGCAAAGCGCACCAACAACACCGTCGCACGCCGCATCCGGCGAATCACCAAGTAAACCAATGTTCGCCCTTCCACCTCCGACCCGATCAGTGCCGAACCGTAGAGCATACACAACAGTGGAAGCACGACCATGAACAGCAGCGACAGCATCACCCCGTGATAGGCTTCCCATAATTCGGTCAGCCCGCCGGGGGGCTCGAAATGTCGCATCAGCAAGGCCAGCGCGCACGGTGCCCCCAGCAGCAAGGCTACCAACCACAGCTTCCGCGCCCGCAGATACTGTCGAATGGTGAACCAGAACAGGGCGACCATCAGACTCTCCTCCGGCCTTTTGATTTCCGGCGAAACGCACGCATTACACCCCCCTGCCCGTCAAATACCCGAACACCGCCTCCAGACCGGCGTCGGCGGCAGCGATCTCTCGAACGCCAAGATCGTCGGCCAACAGCATCTCCGGCAATCGGTCGTACACGTTCTCGGGAGCAGGCGTCTCAATAATCAGGGTGTCCTCCGCGGTCACTTGCAGACCCGTCACCGTGGGCAGGCCGACCAGTTTCGACGCCAGCACTCGGGGTTGATCCACCTTCACGCGGATGGCATGAGGCCGGTCGTGCATCAGGCGACGCACCTCGCCCAGATCACCTTCCGCCACGATGCGGCCATGGTCGATCATCAGGATCTGCCTGGTCAGCGCTTCGACTTCGTGCAACACATGGCTGGAGATCAGGATGTCCACGTCTTGGGAAACCAGCACGCGAAATAGCTGTGCCAAATCGTGTCGGGCCACCGGATCGGCCCCCGTAAACGGCTCGTCCAGGATCAACAAGCGGGGCATATGCGCCAGGGCCTGAGCGATCTTGATTCTCTGACGCATCCCTTTCGAATACGTCCCGATCGGCCGGTTCCTGTGCTCACGCATCCCCGTCAGGTCGATGGCCTCCATCGCGGCGGTCCGGGCCGCCCGGCGAGGCAGTCCCGATGCGCGAGCCAGAAAGTACACGAACTGCTGTCCAGTCGATTCCGGCCAGAACACATCTCCCTCCGGGCAATACCCCACGCGCGAAAGGATCGCCGGATTGTCCCAGACTCGCTCGCCCCACAAGCGAATCGATCCCGTGCTCGGCCGGAGCTGCCCCATCGCCAGGCCCATGAGCGTGCTCTTGCCCGCCCCATTCGGACCGATGAGGCCGGTGATACCGCGGCCCACCATCGCGGTCACGTTGTTCAGACCGATCACCTCGTCGTACCACTTGGACAATCGGTCTAGTTCGATTACCGCCATTCGCTAATCTACACACTTGCCGCCGAACGCGAGAAACGCAATACCCGGCGGTAACAGACGAATAATGAACCGGCTGCGAGGGCTAACAGCACGCTGATTGGATAGAACAGGGCGATCGGTCGTCCCAGGGCGTTGTCAAACACCTCTCTGGGAAGCGGCGTTGACTCCCACGCTTCTCTTATGCCGAACACCCAGTCCGCCGTCACGGTGATGTCTCGAAAAAGCGAAACACTCCCCAACCATCCGCCGGTTACTTCGTCCGGCAGCACGTCGAATAGAATCGCCTGGGCCATCACCGGGAGCAGGCAGATCGCCACCCAACCCACGGTCACGTAGCGCTTGTCCGAACTCAGGCTCGACAGGGCCAGTATCACCGCTCCGCCGAAGACCATCACGCCAATGCCGGTGACCAACAGGTCCCACCCCAGTCCCAGCGTCTGCCCGAACGTCTGGAGGCCGCCGGTTACCAGCGTCCCCAGGATTAGGGCCAGGAGATTCGGGACCAGCACCACCATGCCGATGAAGAACGCGACGACCATCCACTTGCCGGCCAGGTAGGTCAGCGGAGTGACCGGTCTGGCAAAGTAGATCGGCAGAGCCCGAGCCTTCAGGTCATCGGCGATCAGACCGGGCCCGGCCCGCACGATCACAACGAACACCCAGAACAACTCCACCTTGAACGTGAAGAGGAAGACCGATCGCCACAGGACCTCGCGGTACTCCGCGAGCCGACTCACGCGGCTGAGGTCTACCCGCAGGAATATTTTGATGAACTCATACATCCCACTGGCTTCCGGAGTGTTGGCCAGCAATTCCAGTTGAGCCAGCGCGTAGAAAAACGCGCAGCTGCCGACCGGAAAGGCGAGGCTCATCCAGACAAGCGTCCGCACCTTCGTCGCCCGGTTGGTCAACCGGACTCCGGCTGCGAGGATCGCCAGCCACGTCCAACGTCGGCGGTTCGGTTGACCCGACCAACGCCGGTACTTGGTCGCGCTCGTTGCGGGGGCGGTGCTCATCGGTTTTGTTGCCTCGCGATCGCCGTCATAAACGCCTCTTCCAGCGAACTCTTCTTGGGGTGCAATCCTCGAAGCTTGACGTTCGTCTCCCGCGCCGCCTGCAAAACTAGGTATTGCGTCTGCGCCGCGGGCAATTCGATCCCCAGCGATCCCTTGGACTGCTGGTGGATCGACACCTTGTTCTCCAACAACCGTCGACGAAAAGCGTCGCCGTCTCCCTGGGCAATAAACTCAACCGTGTACAACGTCGGGTGAGGACGGTGCATCTCCCCGATGTCCCCACTGGACAAGACCTCTCCGCCGCCCATGATGACAACCTGTTGGCATACCCGCTCCACATCCGGCAGCAGGTGGCTCGACAACAGCACCCTGATCCCCGCGCGGCCCAGATCCGTAATCAAAGACAACATGACCTGCCGGCCTCGGGGGTCCATTCCGTTGGTCGGCTCGTCGAGGAAAAGAAGGTCCGGGTCGTGCACCAGTGCCTGGGCCAGCTTGAGCCGCTGCTTCATGCCCGCCGAGTATTGTTCGGCCGGGCGGTATCTGGCCTCGTCCAGCTCGACGTAGTCCAGGACTTCGTGGGTTCGCTGCATTGCCTGCCGGTGGGACATGCCCGCCAGCTTACCTGTGTAGCACACGTACCCCGTCCCCGTCAGGCCAGGTATCAGGCAATCGTTCTCGGGCACGAAGCCTACCCGCCGCCGGATCAGGCGCTGCCTGCGGGCAGCGTCCAAGCCCAAAACCGACGCCCTGCCGGATGTGGGCGGCACCTGTCCCAGCAACACGCTGATGAGCGTGCTCTTGCCCGCTCCGTTCGGGCCCAGCAATCCCACAACAGTCCCCTCGACGGACAAGGTGATGCCGTTTAGGGCGCACACGTCTCCGTAACGCTTGACCAGGCCATTACACGTGAACATCTCCGTCATGCCGGCACTCAACGATACAAGACGCCGCGTGCGGAGGATCCTCCGCAGGACGTCGCGGCGATTTGTGCCTACCGCAGACCCGATTCCCGTTGCCGCACGGAGAGTGACGACGATCGGCGTTGCGAGGCCCACGACTGGTGGCGGCCCCTCACAAGGGTTATACCCGGGTGCTCGGTTCCGCCGATTCCGGTCTCGTACGCTCGGCGGGAGGCGCCTCGCTGTCTTCGCCTGCCGCCTGGCCGACAACCGTCACCGGCGCGATCCTCTCCAGGTCGGCCTTGATCTTCTCCGCTTCGCCCACGACCACGATTATCAGGTGATTCGGGTCGATCAGTGACTTGGCGGCCTGCATCACGGAATCGCCCGTGGTCTTCTTGACGCCCGCCAGGTACCGCTGCAAGTAGTCTTCCGGCAGGTCCTGCGTCTCGATCATCCAGAGGTCGCCCACCGTCGCCGAAGGTGTTTCGCGATCGCCGGGGAAAGATCCGACGATGTAGGTCTTCGTGTCGGACAGTTCCTCGGCAGTCGGCGGAGCGGCCTGCATCTTCGCGATCTCGTCGAGAATCGTCTGCACCGTCTCCGCGGTCGACGCCGTCTTCGTGAAGGTGCCGATTGTCAGGGTGCCGGCAAAACGCTGCGCGGATAGACTGCCCCGCGCCCCGTAGGTCAGGCCCTTCTCGACCCGAATCGCTTTGTTCAACCGGCTGTTAAACGACCCGCCGAAGATGCTGCCCATGACCTGGGACACGAAATACGCTGGGTCCTTCCGTACGATCCCGATGTGTCCGATGCGAATCTGGCTCTGCGTCGAACCGGGCTTGTCCATGACGTATATGTGCGTGGCCTGGTTTGCCGGAATCTCCGCCATGGGCGGGGGCTCGAACTTGCCCTCCGCCTTCCAGCCGCCGAGGTGCTTCTCAACTAGCTTGAACGCCGCATCCGGCGCAATGTCGCCGGAAACGTACATCACCGCGTTGTCGGACCGCAGGTTTTTCGCCCACCATGCCTTCAGGTCCTCGATCTTGACGCCGTTCAGGTCTTCCAGTTCGCCCGTCGCCGTCCGCGAGTAAGGATGGGCGCCGAACATACGCTGACGCAGTTCCCGTGCAGCCAGGTATTCCGGCTGCTTCGCCGAGACCATCAAACCCATCCGCGTCTGCCGCTGGTGCAGGTCAAACTCATCCTTGGGAAACGTCGGGTTCTCGACGACATCGGCCAGTAACTCCATTGCCAAGTCCAACTGCGGCAACAGCGCCGAACCGTATATGCCCGCCGTGTCCATGTCCGCCGAACCGCTCAGACTGATCGCATTGGATTCCAGAATCTCGGCCATCTGTTTCGCGTCGCGCGTCTTCGTACCTTGGGTCAACATGCCCATCGCAGCGCTGGCCACACCGGGCTTATCCTCGGTCCACGCGCCGCTCTTGATTCTCAGCGTCATCCAAACCATCGGCACCTCGTGGTTCTCAACCACGACCACCTTCAGGCCGCTCGCCAGCGTCTTCTCCGCGTGTGGAATGTCCGGGTATTCGTCCAGCAGATCTGCCATCGGCGGCTCAGCCGGGAAATCCTCCGGACGAACCGCCTTGGCCTTCGGGCCGGTCCGCTTCGCCACGCGGTTCTCGCCAACCTGGGTGGTCGCCACCGCCTCCTCCTCCCCGCCGCCGCCGCCGCCGAACAGCGACCCAACCATCCCGCCGAGGCTCGGCTCGATCAGCAGGCTCACGCGCCGCTCCTTCTTCAGATACTTCTTCGCCGCGCGCTGAACATCCTCGACGGTCACGGCATCAATCTCCGCTAGCTGCCGGTTAATCCGCTCGGCATCGCCGTACAACACCGCATACTGACCAAGCAGGCTCGCCTTGTTGGAGACCGTGAGAGCCCCTTCGACCTCGCTCCGCCGCATCTGGTTCTTCATCTTGTCCAATTCGGCCTCGGTGATCGGCTCCTTTGTGACACGCTTGATGTGGCGTTTGATCGCCTGCATCATGTCCTTCTTGTCGCCGACGAGTGGCAGCAGAACGCCGCCCGCAACAGCGAAGCCGTCATCCTCGAGCGAAAAGGAAATCGCCCCCGCCACCTGGGCGATCTCCTTATCCTTGACCACGTCCACGTACAGCCGGCTCGACTCTCCGCCACCAAGCACGCCCATCAGGACTTGCAGCGCAGGTCCATCCGGATGCCCACCCGGCACAGTACGATACAGGACGCCGACGACCGGCAACGGTCCCTTGTCCTCCTTCAGCTTGATCACGCGGGATTCCTTCTGATCACAAGGCGGCACCTCGCCCTTGGTCGGGTCCGGGCACCGCGGAATCCAGCCGAAATACTTCTTCGCCAAGGCCTGCGCCTCAGCGTGCTTGACCGCCCCGACGACGACGAGCACCGCGTTGTTCGGTACGTAGAACCTGTCCCAAAACGCCTGCAACTCGTCGATCGTTGCGCCAAGCAGGTGCTCGATCTGCCCACCCGGCGTCCAACCGTACGGTTTGTCTCCGTAGATCTCCGCCAACAACCGCTCCGGTACCCGGCCGTACGGCGTGTTGTGCGCCTGGCGGAGTTCTTCGCACACCACCTTCCGCTCGGTCACAAAGCCCTCCTGGTCGACCCTCAGGAACGCCATCCGCTCGGCCTCGAGCCAAAACACGAGTTCGAGTTGATTGCTCGGCAGCTCTTGTACATACACCGTCTGATCGAACGCCGTGTAGGCATTGTTGCTGCCGCCGACCCGCCGGATGTTCTCAAAGTGCCCCGTCTCGTCAAGCCGGTCCGTCCCGCGGAACATCATGTGCTCGAACATGTGCGCGAACCCCTGCCGCCCGGGGTCTTCATCCTTCGATCCCACGTGATACCAAACCTGCACTGCCACGATCGGACACGAAGAATCCTCCAGCGTCACGACCTTCAGCCCGTTATCCAATTCGATCTGTTCGAACGGATACCGCCGATCACCGCCAAGGACGACCGACGCGCAAAGAAACACAACCGCGATGGCAAGAATACAACGTTTCATAACTAGGTTTCTCCTTATTCAGCGGGCGGATTGGAATCCGGCGGATCCTGCCCCATTCCCTCACGCAGCATGGAAGGCCCGCGACAAACAGTATCACGCCCGGCACAACCACCGCAAGCCGAGACATCGTGTCGCATTAGGGGCTGCCCTGTGCTTACCGAAAACCTCGCCCCTGTGCCTGCGGGATAATCCATCCGCGGCGATCGCAAAGGTGGGTGACACGTGGGGCATCGGCGTGGGAATTCATGGCGAGATTCGGCAGAACAGGGTGTCTGACCTTTCGAACGCGCGAAGACGCCGCTCAATCGCATATGCCGAGTGCAGATGAATCGTCGGAGAAGCCAAGCCCAAAACAAGCGCACTCTGAAAGCTCGAAGCCCTCGTTCGGCGGCCGGGCGTCGGCGGCGCGGGCCGTCCGAATCGACAACTCGTCGCGTCAGGGGTAAGGCACTGGATCATCGTTGGGACACGCGGTTCCTCGCATTCTTCCAGGCCAAAGGACCTTACGAACCGGGGCGTTTCTACCCCGACATCAAGCACCGGCATTCAGCAACGCAGCGGATAGTCTGGCCGCAGCATGTTGCGTATCATGTCCACGCCTCATGGCAGAACGTGTTGCCACCGATTCCAGGACAGCAGACGGCACACTATCCTTCGACCGGTCCGTACGATCTGGCACGGCATCGGCAACCGAATTCCAGGAGAAGGAAAACCCGAGAAAGTGCTGGACTCGATGCACCCCATCGTGTATATTATAGGTGGAGGAAAGCTGCGAATCGCGGGGAATGCGCGCAGTAACGAGGACGTGATCATTCGCATCGTTATCATACCTTCTCATTAAGCGGGGCCGTGTCGATACCCAACGCATAACACTGCCCCCACCGTCCTCCCATCCGCACGCCTGAATCTCGACAGCAGCATTTTCTCGACATGATTGCTTTCTCCGACGCCAGCGCTGCGCGGCGAGATGGGCTGTCCGCGCTGGCATTCGGAGGCTGCAAAGGAGAAAAAACACGCGTACAGCCGCGCGGGAGACACTCCGCCCGCGCGCTGCCGGTAACTGTCTGCGCCGACCGGCGTAACAGACTGAACGGTTGCGTTATTTGGTGCTTGCACCAGAGGAGGAATCAAGATGATCGCTACAGCATTTTAAGGTTGAGATTGCCTACACCGCCGGCGGTGATCAGAGCCGCGCGCGTTAGCAAGCGGTCAGCGTTCCACCCCAGAGAAGGTCAGCCAATCGGTCATCCCCGTCGGCCACGGGGGGCCGACGCCACACCGAAGCGGCAATGGAGTACGCAACCTCAACCCTAAAATGCTCTAATGGTCTTCGGTTTCATGCCGTTGTGTCACTGACACTTGGACTTCTCTGGACGAACACGGCGGTGGGAGACGATCCGCTGTTCCCAGGCGTGCAATACGCTGCCGGTGACCGGCCCGAATCTATAGCGATCGACAACCTCAACGGTGACCAGATACCTGATCTAGTTGCAGCGAACCGCGACGGTGACTGCGTCTCGGTCCTGCTAGGGGTCAGCGATGGGACCTTTGCTGCCGCGGCCGATTACGCCACTGGCAGCGGGCCTTGTTCCGTGGCGATCGGAGACTTGAATGGCGACCAGGTGCCCGACCTCGCCGTGGCGAACGCGTCCAGCGACAACATTTCGGTGCTGCTCCATCAGCGCTCGGAGTTGTTCCCCGACTGCAATGGTGACGGCATCCTGGATGTCTGCGACCTGGACTGCGGACCGGCGGGGGGGCCGTGTGATGTGCCGGGGTGTGGGGAGAGTTGGGACTGCAACGGTAACGGCGTGCCAGACGAGTGTGAGCCGGGGGGGCATAACTGCTGCAACGATTCGCACGGGGCCGGGTGCAACAATCCGGATGTCGAGGCGTGTGTCTGCGCGATCGACCCTTACTGCTGCGAGGTGTATTGGGATCGGCTTTGTGTGGAAGAGGTAGAGACGCTGGGTTGCGGCGCCTGCGACAACGACTGCGACGGCAGCGGCGTGCTCGACGAGTGCGAGCCGGAGTATGCGGACATCGGGCTGTTCATCGGCCAACTGCTGGCGGTGGCCCCTGATCCGGTCCTGGCGTGCATGTTCGACCAGAATGGCGATGCGACCCTCGACGGCGCCGACATCCAGGGGTTTGTGGACATGCTGCTGAGCCTCTGACGCAGGTCGTGAGGGCATGGCACCCGGCGCTTGTTCCGCGCCGATATACCCGCCCCAGCATTGGTCGCTCCACACTGGCCGGATGACAATCTCGGCATGCACAGTTGGAGTAGCTACCCAGGAAGATGTGTTGTAGCACCTTAAGAAACAGTGTAGCGTCCGACCCCCGTGTCGGACGTGGACTACCGATCGTTTTCAACGGCCGACAGGGGCGTCGGCCGCTACAGCGAATCTCAAGTTGCTCTAGCCGCGGCAGAGCGTTTTCTTCGCATCGAGGCTATATCGTAAACTCCCAACCGCAGACGTACCCGCTTCCTTTTGCGTCGTCGGGGGGACACTGCAGACATCGCGTCGTGATGCGGGCGTCGACGGCCTCTGCGAAATTGGTGTATTCCACGGTGCCGACGGGCTTGCACGGGAAGTTCGGAAGGCCTTTGCGGCATCGAGCGTTCTGCACACGGCACTCGAGCATCTTGAAGACCAGTGTGCTCTCGTCCGGTCGTTCGATGACCTGCGGATTGACGGTGGCATAGAGCCGATATCGGAGGGCCTTCTCGAGCGAATCCAGTCCGCCATCTCGCGGGATCTTGAACGTCCTCATGATCCGCCCGGCCTCGACCGACGAGAAGATCTCGCAGGCCCGTGTGTCGAGGGCGATCGCGGTGTCCATTCCGCACGTCTCCTCGGCCGCAAGAAACCAGGCTCCGTCGTGGGCCAGCCAGCTTTTCGCATGGATGTCGATCAGCATGAGGAGTTCTTCACGTGACAAAGTCCGCAGATGCTCCATCCCGGGATTCATGGTCTTCATGGGCCTACTCACTCCGGCAGTACGGGCATATCCTATCCCAACCCATCAATGTGCAAACACCCGCTGCGGTCACGCCGTAAATCAAGTAATCCTTGCTGTTCCCCTGAATCCCATCCCAGATGCTGTCGAACGTATCGTTGACGAGTGTCGTTCCGGTTACAACGACCACCTGTGATTGGCGGATCAACTCCTCCGTCCGCGTCTTCCCATTCCAGATCGTCACGCCAAACTTGACCGCTCCGACGTTCTTTCGGTTTAGATCCGTGATTCGCACATTCCCTGAACCGAGCACGCCAACGAGTGCCTCGGCGATTGCAGGATTCAATCCGATGAGACCCGCCGTGGTTCTCCCCCACTTCCGGTGAACGTAGCCGGCCAGCTCCTTCGCACACTTCTCCGGGTCGTCGTCCCGGCAATGCAGGCTGGCTTCGAGCATCCCGAGCGACCGTAGCGTTGCATTCAGTACAGCGATAAAGACGGCGCGATTCTGATTCGACAAGAGCGGCAGCGCGATCACGTCGCGCAGCGTGCCGCTGAAGTCGCACGGCGAGTCGGTGAAGGCATGGCCTTTGGCGTCGTTGACCATGGCCTCGACGAGCCGCTCCTTGCCTTCTACGATGGGATAGTCTCGCCGCGTGGGACGTCCGATGGCCTGCTCGGCAGTCAACGCCGACACGGAGACCGCCACGCCGGCGTCCAGCAAGCCCTTCTCTCCAACGATCTGCTCGAACTTGATCCTGACCGCTTCCAGTGTGCGCGGCGGACTGGCCTTGTTCATATTCGAACTCCGCTAAACGACAGCATGAATTTCAATGAGACATACGCAAACACGGAGCCGAACATCATCTTCAATCCTGCCGACGGGAACTTGCGGTTCAAGGTCGCCCCCAGGTACGCTCCAGCGAGTGTTCCGACGCAAGCCGGGCCGGCAACATTGAGGTCGACGTAGCCCTGAGAGTACTTGAACGCCGAGCTGATCAGCGCGTTCGCGGCAAAGCAAGTCAAGGAACAGCCGATGGCTGTCTTGATCGGCGCCTTCAAAACCAGCGTGAATGCCGGAACCATGATCCCGCCGGTCCCGATCCCAAGCAGGCCGGGCAGCACACCGCCGGCCGTCCCGATGGCAAGCCTATGCACCAGCGAACCGCGCATGCGATTCGTGTCGGCCTGCGGAACCGCGCCACCGCCCCGCAACTCGAAGAGCCCCTCGATGATCATGCGGGCCGAGATCAGGCAGAATACGAGGCCGGTTCCGAGATCCAACCATCGGCCGCGCTCGGCCATCCACAGGAAAACGAATGAGAAGATGGTCGTGGCGATCACGCCCGCGATGACGACCGGAAGGATCGACCGGATATCGACGTGCCCGAGTTTGTGGTGCCGATAGCTCCCGGACAAAGTCGTACAGAACACGGCCACAACACACGTGCCTGCCGCGTGCGCGGGGGACAGGCCGACACAGAAACGGAGAAAGGGTATCAAGACGATCCCGCCGCCGATGCCGAGCAGTCCGCCGAGCGTGCCGGCGACCAATCCGATGACAAGCACTCCCAGAACGTCGGCCATTCCATCACACCTGGACTATCCGCAATGAATGCTGTTCCCGGGAGTAACAACGCTTGACGCTCATGTCAAGGTACGATGCCGTGACACATGCCGATACGCCGCCCGGTGGCAGCGCGAGGTCCGCGCCGTTCAGCCGGACATTGCCTGGTCCAAGTCGGCGATGATATCGTCGGCGTTTTCGATGCCGACGGACACGCGTACCAGACCATCGCTGATGTTCGCCCGCTGCCGGGCTGCGGCGCCCATACTTGCGTGGGTCATGCTGGCCGGGTGCTGGATGAGCGATTCCACGCCGCCGAGGCTGACCGCCAGGCCGCAGAGCTTCACCGCGTTCATCATCTTCCGCCCGGCTTCGAGTCCGCCCCTGAGGCCGAAGCTGATCATCCCGCCCGGACCGGTCATCTGCCTCTGCGCGATCTCGTGCTGGGGATGGCTTTTCAATCCAGGGAAACGAACCCACTCGACGGCGGCATGTTGCTCCAGATACGCCGCGACTTTCGCGGCGTTTTCGCAGTGCCGTTGCATACGCAGAGCCAGCGTCTTGATCCCGCGGTGGACGAGGAAGGACTCGAACGGCGGGAGCACGCCGCCCAGTTGGTTGAGCGTCTTGCGAAATGTCGGATACTGCGATTCCTCCTTGACCACGATCATGCCGCCGACCACATCCGCATGGCCGTTGAGGAACTTCGTCAGACTATGCACGATCACGTCCACGCCCCATCGAAACGGCTGCTGCAAGACGGGGGTCATGAACGTGTTGTCAACGACCACTTGCGCCCCGCGCGCGTGAGCCATCCGGCAGACGGCTTCAAGATCGCAAATAACCAGTGTGGGGTTGCCGGGCGTCTCGATGTAAACGACCTTGGTGTTGGGGCGCATGGCCCGTTCGACAGCATCCAGGTCCGATGTGTCCACCATGGTGGATTCGATGCCGAACCGTGACAGGATCGTCTCGACCAATGTACAGGTCGGCCCGTAGACCGCGTCGGAACAAACCAGATGATCGCCGCTTTGTAACAGTACCGCCAACGTCGTGTGGATGGCCGCCATGCCGCTGCCACAAGCCAGCCCTGCGTAACCACCCTCGAGCGCGGCGACGGATTTCTCCAGGCCCTCCACGGTGGGATTGAGCATGCGCGAGTAAATGTATCCATGACGCTCTCCTGCAAACAGCGCCGCCCCCTGTTCGACGCTGTCGAAGGCAAAGGTCGACGTCTGGTAGATCGGAGGGACGACGGCAAGGTGTTCGTTGCTCTCCACGCCGGCATGCACAGCCAGTGTGTCCGTCGAGGTGATATCGTGTTTCTTCATATGCTCCTATCCTTATCAAACTGTTTTCGCAACAGACCCTTGACACGTGGGAATCATGTCTGCCGCTATTGCCGACGATCCCATCGCCTCACGGAATCTCAAAGTCCATCTGCAAGCCCACGCCGCACGAGAAGCACCTTCCCGGAAGGGCGTTCCACAACTCCGCCTCTGCGGCAGCCCCCGTACAGTGTGCCGGACCGAGACGTTGCACGTCGAGCCGGCGGAGATCCTCGATGGTTCGATCCATGCGATCCCGCGTGGCCGTCACCAGGTGCATCCCCCCGATGACCGTGTGAATCGGTTTCGCACCGGTCAACTCCTGGACATACCGAAGGGTGTTGATGACACCGGCATGACTGCAACCAAGCAGTACAACGCTACCCAAGCGGGACTCGAAGAACACCGCCTGGTCATCCAGGATGGCGTCCGCCTGTCGGCATTCTCTGTCGGTGAAGAACGGCCCCCCCGTGTCTTCATAATCCGTGTGACGTGGAATTTCACCCGTCGCGAACACGCCCCCGCCCACCTCTGTGGAGCCTTCTGTCCAAGTCAATGCTTCGCCTCGTTCGCGCAACACCTCGCTCGAAGGCGACGGCATGCCTATGTCGCGGCTCGTGCCATCGTCCTTGCGGCCATACTTTCCACCGAGCACCGCCGGATGGGCATATACCCTGGCCTGCGGCGCGGCCTGCAACACCTGATGCAGCCCACCGGTATGATCGTAGTGGCCGTGGCTCAGCACGACTGTGTCGAGTCGATCCAGCGGAATGCCCATGTGCTGTGCGTTGTGGGAAAGCACCATACCCTGACCGGTGTCGACGAGCAGATGCCGTCCCCGAATCTCCACCCAGAATGCCAAGCCGTGCTCCGCCAACAAGTCGGTCCCCTGGACGCGATTGTCGACGAGCACTGTCACGCGCGCGATGTCATTCATAAGGACGCCTCTCCTCCGTCCCCCGCGTAGGCATGTTCCATGAATTTCCCGCAGGCGGTCGCCTTGACCTGCGCAGCCTGTACGATTTCCGCTTTCAACAAGTGAAGCGGCGGTATCGATCGCTCGACCCGGGCACGCACCACCGCCGAGGTCCCGACGACCAGTGGGTGCCGATAGCGCACGGTCAGTTCCGCCGTCAACGCCGGAATGCCGCGAGCGAACATGCAGTTGGTCATCGCCCCGTCCAGGAGCGAGGCTATCACGCCGCCATGCACGATCCCAGCATAACCTTCAAACGGCCGGCCGCAATCAAAACGGGCCTGCACGTGACCGTCATCGGACGCCGAGAAGTCGAGGCGCAAGCCCAGACTGTTTGTATGTCCGCAGACCACGCAGTGCGAGTGTGCCAGCTCTCGCGTCCTCCGCAAGCCGACTTGTGCGGACTCAATGGTCACAGATGTTCTCTCCAGCCTGCAGCGTTCCGCCCAGGTATGCGGACGCCAACTGCTCAGGAGTTTCGGCCGGCGCGCCGACCACGACCGTAATGCCGTTTTCCGCGAACAGTTGCTGCGCTCGCTGGCCCATGCCGCCGGCAATGATCACGTTGGCGCCGAGTTCGTGCAACCAGCGTGGAAGCACTCCCGGCTCGTGCGGCGGCGGCGTGTGCATGGACTTGCCGGCAACCTCTTTACCTTGCGGATCAGCTTCGAGGATTGCGAATTGCTCGCAATGGCCGAAATGCGCGCTCAGACATCCGTTCGCAACGGGGATAGCAATCTTCATGCGATGAATCTCCTCATATCAGTTAGCGTCGGTTCTTGTTTTCGGCGGCTCGGTTGTTCCGTCCCTGTTGGGCTACGATTGATTGGACAATACCGGCAAACGCCTGGCTGGCCGAGGTTTGCTTCTGCGTGTCGACGAAGGGCCGACCGGCATCTCCGGAAGTCACGATGTCCGGATCAATCGGAATCGTTCCCAGGAGCGGCACCCTCATTTCTTCGGCCAGGGCTTTGCCGCCACCGGTCTTGAACAGGTCGATGCTTTCCCCACACTTGGGACAAGTATAGCCACTCATGTTCTCCACGATGCCGACAACCGGCAAGGACAGGGTGTTGCAGAACGATACGCAGCGACGCACGTCCGCGATGGCGACATCTTGCGGTGTCGTTACAATCACGGCGCCTGCCGACGCCCCGACGAGCTGGGCCACCGACATCGGCTCATCACCCGTTCCCGGCGGAGAATCGACCACTAGATAATCCAGGTTGCCCCAGGCAACGTCCTTCAGGAATTGGCGGATAACACCGTGCTTTCGCGGCCCACGCCAGATGACCGGCTCACCTCTTCCTGGCAGCAGAAAACCAATCGACATGACCGCCAAGTTGTCGTTCATCCTGACTGGGAGCATCCCGCCCTCGCCCCCAGTGATCTGCCGGCCTTCGAGCCCCATGAGTCTGGGGATGCTTGGCCCATGCACGTCTATGTCCAGCAGGCCGACCGTCTTGCCTGCCGAGGCCAGCGACACCGCCAGGTTGGCAGCCACCGTGCTCTTGCCGACTCCTCCTTTTCCAGACAAGACGAGCAGCTTTTGACCGATCTTCTCCATTCGGTTTCGGAGTGCCAGTTCCTCTGCCTGTCGCTGGGATTCCTCCGCAGATTGTTGTCCTGCGGCACATTGCTGGGTCATGAATATCTCCTTGCCGTGATTCCTGACGGCGTATGTGCGATTCCGATTGAGACTGCGGCCCAGAGTTGCCTGATATCCGCCGCCGCGCCGCCATCGGCGTACTCTACGACGGATTGCTTCTCGATTTGGGCCTTCGTGATGGTCGGGTCGTACCGAACCCTTCCGGCGACCCGCAGGCCACGCTGACGAGCCTGAGATTCAATCTTCGAGGCGATATCCTCGTTCAGGTCCCACTTGTTGATGCAGACTTGCGTCTCGATGCCGAAGTGTGCGGTCAGGTCGGCGACTCGTTGCAGATCGTGCAGCCCGCTCAGCGTCGGCTCGGTTACGACGAGTACGTAATCCGCGCCCGTGATCGAGGAGATCACCGGACATCCGATGCCCGGCGAGCCGTCGATCAGAATCAAGTTCAGTTTCCGCTTCTGGGCGATTGCTTTCGCTCGCGTGCGGACGAGGCTGACCAGCTTGCCTGAGTTTCCCTCCGCGATCCCGAGTTTGGCGTGAACCATCGGCCCACAACGAGTCTCCGAGACGAATAACTGCCCGTTCACAACCGGCGCGAATTGGATGGCGTCCTCCGCACAGAAGTATGCGCAGACGCCGCAGCCCTCGCATGTGATGGGGTCAATCCGGTAGGTCTTGCTTGTCTTTCCGTTGCCGGGACCGTCGTAGGTAATCGCATCGAAACGGCAGACCTCCTCGCACTTGCCACACGCAGTGCAATGCCCCGGCATGATCCTCGCCCGAGATCCTCCCGAGAATTGCTCCCGCTGGACGGTTCGAGGCTCGAGAATCAGAAACAGGTCGGCTGCGTCAACATCCGCGTCCGCCAGTACACACTTGTCGGCCAGCGCGGCAAACGACGCCACAATGGACGTCTTGCCCGTTCCGCCTTTGCCGCTAATGACGACGAGTTCATGCATGGGCTTATATCCTCGCCGGAGCCTTCGCCTCCCGCGTGATTTCGTGCAGCAATCCTCCAAACACACGCGTGTGGTCCGGCAAGGCGTCGCAGATCAATTCGCCCCGTGAATACGCCTCGGCGATCCGGCGTTCGTCCGGGATCTCTGCCAGGATCCGGATTCCGTTCTTGCGGCAATACGATTGCACCGAGTGATCGCCAACGTCTGCGCGATTGATGACGACGCCAAACGGGAGTTTCAAGGCCCGGACCATTTCGACGGCGAGCTTCAAGTCATTCAGGCCGAACGGCGTTGGCTCTGTCACAAGAACCACGAAATCGCACTCGCGCATGCTTTCAATGACCGGGCACGAGGTCCCCGGCGGGGCGTCGATGATCACCAGATCCGCCTCCGGAGCGGCGGCTTTGACGGCTTTGATAACCGGCGGGCTCATGGCCTCGCCGACGTTCAGCAAACCGTGAACGAAACGAATCGGCCCGGCCCGACCAGCCTCCAGCACTCCCATCTCGCGCGGTACCTCGGTGATGGCATCCTCCGAGCAAACCAGCCAGCAACCGCCGCAAGCATGGCAAAGTTCGGGATAGGTCAGAACTTTCTTGCCAACGCAGACGATCGCGCTGTACTGGCAGATCTCGCCGCACATCCCGCAGAGGGTGCATTTCTCCTCATCCACTCGGGGAATCAACATGCCGACCGGTTCGCGGTGCGTGATTTCCGGCTTCAGAAAGATGTGGCCGTTGGGTTCTTCCACGTCGCAGTCGAGATAGACCACGCTTCGACCGTTGCGCGAGGCCACGGTTCCCAGGTTCGTGGCCACCGTGGTCTTGCCCGTACCACCTTTGCCGCTTGCCACGGCGATCTTCATGACTTCTTCTCTTCTTCGGTGTCCATCCCGCCTTCGGTTTCCAGTCCGGAATCGCCGTGGCACAGACGTCTCGCCCATGTCATTACGTGCGACCGCGCGGGCTTCAGGCCCGCGGCTCTTCCTCTTAAGCCCGGGCTACGACCTTACCCTCCGCCTTGCCCGCGACCACCGCCCATACCTTGCCCCCGCCCCCGGCCCATTCCGCGGCCGCCGCCCATGCCGCGCCCCATGCCTCTTCCACCGCCGCCGCGTCCCCGGCCCATGCCCATTCCTCCGCCGGACATCGGCGTTTGTTCTGCGGGCTTGGCTTGGCCTTGGGAAGCGGACGGTGCGCCAGCCGTGCCGGAATGGCCGGCGACGTTTGGCTCACCGGCAGTGCTAAACTGTCCGGCCTTGAACCGTTCGATGGCGTCGCGAGCAGTACCCGAACCGCCGAGGACAACTCCAATGCCGGCCGCGGAAAGCGCCTCGTGCGCATTGGGACCGCAATTGCCCGTGAGAACGAACTTCACACCCTTCGCCGCCATCAGTTGGGCCGATTGAATACCGGCGCCCTGGCCGAGTGCAACGTTGTGGTTCTCGATAGCCTCGAGCTCCATCGTGTCCGTATCGACGATCAAGAAGTACGCGCAGCGGCCAAACCGGGGATCAATACTCGCGTCGAGTGTTTGGCCACTGGCCGTGATTGCTACTTTCATCATAGTCCTTTCGTGTTACCGTGTTGTCGACCCCGGCTGATTGCGGTCTCTTGGGTCGCCTTCAAGTTTCCTCCGTAGGTACTGGCAGTAGACGACGCCGATCGGGTTGTGGGCCAAAACACGATCCTTGACTATCAGCGTTGTGACCGGTGCCTTGGAGACCATACTGAAAATGGCATCGTGCCCGACACAAAGGCCGCACAGGATATTCAGTTCGGTTTCCGCTTCGTTTAGCAACTGTGCCTGCCCCGCCGGGTTACACATGACTTCATTGTGGTTCTCCGGGTCGATTCGCTCGATTCCCAGGGTCTCCTTGGCGATTCCGCTCATCTTGCAGCAAACCGAAACGACGTCGAAGCGGCTCGATAGAATCCCCCCAATGACCTTAGCCTCCGAGGCCAGCCCAATACAGAAGGCCAACCCGATTCTGCGAAAGCCGAGCTCCTTGGCAAAGAAGATCGTCTCGGCAAGACGGGGTTCCTTGCAGTAGTGGCGACCCTCGATGGCCGACGCCCCCTTGTGCAATCGGGCGATTTGCCTGTCCTCATAGAGCAGCCGATCTCGCTTGCTGGTGTCCAGGCAGTCCTTCCCGCCCCTGCAATCCTGCTTTTCGCAGGAGGCACAACACAGCATCATCCACCCTCTCTCCCTGGCGCGGATTCCAATTCCGCAATCCGCCTTTTGATCTCATCAAGCGTGCCTTCGAGATGCTCCGCCTGCGATCTGAGTGCTTGCGATTCCTGCTCGCCCGATGGCGCATCGCAGTGCGACGGTTGTCGGTATGGGCGTTGTACTCCGGGAGCGCCCAACGGATACCAGCCGCAGCGCCGGCCGCGGCCTCGACCCCAGCCGCGTCCCTGGCCTCTTCCACGACCCATCCCGAAACCCCGTCCCGGCATCGAGTTCATGTAGCCGGGTACCTGCAATCCGCCGCAATAACCCGCGCCTCGCCCGGTCATCGGGCCGGCCCCCATCGGTCCTGTTCCATCACCTGCTGGCATTTCAACTTCTCCTTTCTCGCTGCAACGTCGGACGAACACGACGATCCACTCTCACATCCAGTGTCCTTCCACGTTTGGCTTGCTGACACATTCGAGCTGGCCCGCCTTGAGTTGCTCAATGGCGTCGCGCACCGTTCCGGCCGCGCCGATGTAGGTCTTGATGTCGCCCGCCTGAAGAGCCGTAAACGCTTTTGGGCCGACGTTCCCCGTCACAACGGCACTCACACCCAAATCCGTGACGTTTCGGGCCGCCTGAATGCCGGCTCCCTGGGCCGCGTTCACATTCTGCGCGTTGTCATGAGTCGTGGATTCCCCGGTATCCGTATCGACCACGACGAAGAACCTGGCTCGGCCAAACCGAGGATCAACGTTGTCTGTCATGTCCGGCCCTTGTGATGTGACAGCGACTTTCATGTCGTCCCTCCTGGCAAGCCGAATCCAGCCTGGCCCCCGCGATGTCGCGCCTGAAACCGCCTGCGCTGACCACAGCAACCAGGCATCGCATACTTCTTGTCCGGCAGTCGTCCCGAAGCAAACGCCTGGAGGATCTCCTCCACCGCCCCGCACGTGTGCGGAAGGACGCGCACGCCCGCAGAGACAAGCATGGCCTCGAGCGTCCCGGAGATCGCACCGCAGATCAGCACATCCACGCCTAGTTGCGTAACGCGCTTCACTCGGGCCAGCATCTGGGTCTCTTCGATAGCCGCTTGCTCCCGACTGGACTCACGCCCCTCCGCAATCGTCACAACCAATAGCTGCTTCGCGACATCGAAAACGGGGGAAACCCGACCAGCCCATGTTGGAATAGACACTTTCATCGTTCAGAGATGATGCAACTGACGTGCCAGACCAAACAACAACGAGGCTGTGCGCATATTGCGCAATGTTTACAGTGATTATCGACGCTCGGCCTTGGAGTGCGAGAAGGGCGATGCCTGCAATACGCAATGCCGAGCGGCGTAACCGTGTTGCGAAGTGCAACGCTATTCGTGTGTCTTGTTTAGCTGGTCCCGTTCGGGAACCTTGATTCCAAGCGATTTGATCTTGCGGAACAGGGTGCTGGGGTTGATGCCCAGTTCCTTCGCAGCGGCGGATCGGTTGCCATCATGTCGGCGGAGCGCGTCCGTGATGTGCAGCACTTCGAGGGCTTTCAACGTCCGCAGGCCCCCGTCCCGTGCCAGCATGGAACCGGCGTCGCTCCGCAGCGCCGGCGGCAGGTGATGCGGTTCTATCAGGCCGCCCCGGCAGAGCACGAAGGCGTGCTCGACGATGTTCTCCAACTCACGTACGTTACCAGGGTAGTCGTGTTCCATGAGAGCGGCCAGGGTATTATCCGAGACGCCGGCCACATCCTTGCGCTGAAGGCGGTTGAACTTGCTGATGAAGCGATTCACCAGCAGCGGAATGTCCTCCCGCCTGTCGCGCAGCTCGGGGAGCTTGAGTCGTACGATATTGACTCGGTAAAACAAGTCCCGTCTGAATGCGCCCTTGTGGACCAGTTCCTCCAGGTCTCTGTTGGTCGCCGCAAGGACGCGCACATCCACATCGACCGGCTCGACGGAGCCAAGCGGCTCAAAGGTCCGCTCCTGCAACACACGCAGCAACCGTGCCTGCATGGCTGGTGATATGTCCCCGATTTCGTCGAGCAGGATGGTTCCGCCGTCTGCGACCGCGAAACGGCCGGGTTTGTCGTGGCGGGCATCGGTGAACGCGCCAGCCTTGTACCCAAACAGCTCCGATTCCAGAAGCGTATCAGGAAGGGCGCCGCAGTTGATCGCGACGAAACGCTTGCTCCGGCGAGGCGAGAGGTTATGTATCGCCCTGGCGAACAGCTCCTTGCCCGTGCCGCTTGCACCCTCGATCAGCACCGTGCTGTTGCTCTCTGCAACCTGAGGCAACAGATCAAAAAGCTGCCGCATCGCCGGGCTGTGTCCGATGATGTCCGCGAAAGTGTATGTCCCCTCCAGTTCCTTGCGCAACTCCTCGACCATGCTGAGGTCTCGGAACGTCTCCACGCCTCCGATGGCCTTCCCGTTTGCATCCTTGAGCACTGCGGCCGAGATGCTGATTGGAACGCGCCGGCCCTGGACATCCAGGATGTAGATGGCCTTGTTCACAATCGGCCGTCCCGTGCCCAAGGTCTCTCTCAGGGCGCATTCGTTCTCGCAGATGCTGGCGCGGAAGACGTCACAACAGTTCTGTCCGATCGCCTCCTCGCGCGACACACCAGTGATCTGCTCCGCCGCCCGGTTGAACGAGGTGATCCGCCAATCCTCATCGACGGTAAACACGCCGTCCGCGATGGAATCCAGGATTACATCTTTCGCTTGTTGCTCAGGCGATTCGCTCATGACAACGACTAGCCGTCCTGTTATGGCGCTTGACGTTCACTTGTGGCGGGCATCTCGCCGGCGAGAACACAGGCGGGGCGCCTGTGCCACAATCCGGTTACCGCCGAGGCGGTTTCCGCCGATCCCTCGACCCCTTTATCCCTCGGTCACTTTCGGTGCGGCCTCGGGCTGTGTTCGACGGTCGAGCACCATCCGTGGTTCGGGCTCGACTGGGCCCTCAGGGCAGGAGCTTCTTGACCAGGGCCAGCAGTTCCCCCTGGTCGACGGGTTTGGCGACGAATCCATCCGGCGGAGGGACTTGCTTTCGCGTGCTGATAAACTTCTTGAACTCTTCCGGGTTGCCGCCCTTGCCCGTGACGGCCGTCACGATGACGACGGGGACCGCGGCGAACTCGGGATCGTCCTTCATATCGCGATAGAAGCGAATACCGGATTCCACGGGCATCGTGATGTCGAGCGTCACGAGGTCGGGCCGTTCGCTCTTCAGTTTCTCGAATCCGACCCGGCCGTCGGTGGCCGACACCGTGTCGTATCCGTTGTCCTGAAGGAGAGTCTCCAGGTAGGCTACGATGCCGGGCTCGTCGTCCACGATCAGGATCTTCTTCTTGGCTTGTTCGTTTGCAGGCATGGACGCAATCTCCGTCGAAAACCAAGGGGCCGCGCCGTCTTGTACAACAGCCCTTGGCGAGGTTCTGTCAGGTCTCTCAGTCGTTTCCCAATGCTTCGAGCGCCTTTCGGATTGCCTCGGGATCGGCGTTTCTCATGCGCTCCTGCAACTGCTCCTTGAGGCTCATCTTGTCGGCGTCTTCTTCGGTTACGGCAATGCCAAGAGCCTCCTTGACGTGTCGCACGTAGGCGGCAGGTCTGACGGGCTTCTCCAGATAAACACCCGGGCCCGACATGACACTCTCAGCCATGATATCTTCGAGATCGCTCTTTCCCATGTCTGTCTCGGCGTGGGCCGTGACGATCAACACCGGGATTCGCGACAACTCCTTGTCTTTCCTCAATTCGTACAGGAGCCGCGGGCCCGACCGCTTGGGCATGACCAGGTCCGTGGAGATGAAATCGGGCTTGCTCGACCGGATGATCTCCAGGGCTTCATCACCGTCGGCGGCGGTCACGACCTTAAAACCGGCGTCCTCCAGGACCGTCTGCAAGAACACGCGGACGTTTGGCTCGTCATCAACGACGAGAATCGTCTTGTCCTGTGGTAGAACCATTCACTGACCTCCTCAGCACACCCACACGTCCGATGGGACTCCGGGCGGCTCCCGCTCAAACGTCGGCCGTCGGTTCGGGAAGACGGTCGATAGGGAACTCCAGTCGGAAGACAGAGCCCACACCCTCCGTGGACTCGAACGAAACCCTGCCACCATGTTCCTGAACGATCTTTCGCGTCGTCAGCAGGCCGAGCCCGGTGCCCTTGCCCGATCCCTTGGTCGAGAAGAAGTTGGTGAAGACCTTCTGCTTGACGTCGTACTCCATGCCGCAACCGTTGTCGACCACCTCATAGGTGAGCGTGCCGTTCTCCTCGCGCGTGGAGAGCGTGATGCGCCGCTCGTCCTTGTCACTCATCTCGCACGCGTCCAACGCGTTGGATACGAGGTTTGTCAGGGCTGTGTGAATCTCTTCCTCATCCAGGGGCCTTTCGCCAATCTCGTCGCCCAGGTTGCTCAGGAGTTCGATACCGGATCGCCGGGCCGTCTCACGGAACAACGCGATGACCTGTCGTGCAACGCGGTTGGGGTCGACAACGGCGACCCTGGGCACCCGCCCCTTGGCAAACTCCAGGAACTCCTTCGCGAACGATGCGATGCGGGCGGTGTGTTCCTCCAGTATCTCCCAGCCCTGGCGGATCTTATCGTTGTCGTTCCGCCGGATTCCGGAGCTGACGACGTACATGCCGCCTTCCAAGCCCATTATAACGTTCTTAATGCCATGTGCGAGGCCGGCCACCGTTTGGCCCACGGCGGCAAGACGCTCGGCGGTCAGTTTCTCCTGCTGCAATCGCTTCATCTCGCTGATGTCGGTCGACATCTCGACAATATACGGGATCTCGCCATCCCCGCCGATCAGGGGCACCATCTGCACCAGGTAATGCGTAGGCTTACCCTCGGATGCGGCAACGCCCACTTCCTCGTGGCTCCGCGTCTGGCCGTCGCGGAAAGTCTTGCCGGCCGCACAGTCCTCACATCGCTCGGTTCGGTTCTTGTACACCGAGAAGCACCTTCGCTCCTGCCACGCCCCGAAGGTCTCGGAAAAGGTCGAGTTGGCCTCGACGATCTTGTAGTCTCGGTCGATGACGCAAATGCTGATCGGCACCTGGTCAAACAACTCCGTCCGAATCCAGCTCCTGATCCGTGCTGGGATCATGACGCTGCCCCTTCCTCTGCAGAGGCCCTGGGAGCGGCACACCTGATCAGGAATGTCACCGTCTCCAGAAAGGCCGGCACGTCGATGGGTTTCTCCACGTAGCCTTCAGGGAGAGGGACATTCCCGTCCGGGACCATCCTACGGAACGCAGCCGGCCAGAGATCGTTGGCCCGATTAAACGCTGTGACAAAGATCACTGGGATGCTGCGGAGTTGCGGATCGAGCTTGATGTCCCGATACAGCGCGAGGCCCGATCGCTTCGGCATCATGATATCCAGCGTGATGAGATCGGGCAGTTGCTCACGGACAACGGATAAGCCCTCCTCGACATCCGTGGCGGAACAGGTTTCGTATCCCTCATCCTCGAGCACGGTCGTCAGGTACGCGATGATGGACGACTCGTCGTCGATCACCAGCACCTTCTTCCGATTCGAGGAGGAGGTCCCGCTCACTTGTTCTCCTCCAAGTTGTGATGAAGCTGATGTGCTTCAGCACGTTCGGTTTCGGGCCTGTGGCAGGTGTCGCATCGGGCATGGTGCGGCATGTCCCGCGCCTTCGCGACCTCTGTGTGGCAGCCGATGCACAGGCCGTGCATCGCGTCCATGTATCCCGGGGCGAACCCGGTCGACCCTCGTGCGGGCGGCGAGATTCGCGACCCCGGCACGACCATCTCCTTGTGACACGCTTGGCAGGCCTTGGCGGTTTCCCGGGTCTTCCTTGCCGGTTCTTCTTCGTGGCACTTCACACATGCATCATTGTTCCCCAGGCTACCGATGTGCAACGCATGATCGAACGTGTCCGTCGTTTCGTACATGTCGCGATGACACTCGCTGCATGATGTATTCTGATCGAACGGCAGATTCTGATGATGACACTGAACACACGCTGTGTCGCCGCCAAGTTCAGCGGCGTGGCCCTTGTGGTTGAAAGGAACCAGCCGCGCGTCGCGATTGCCGTTAATCAGCATCAGGCTCACATTGGTGCGCGGCGCGCCGGCCGGCACGGTGTCGGGAACGTCGAAGCCGGGCAACAAATACAACCGTCCCGGGTTGCCTCCAAGTTGGACCTTGACTGCATCGACCATCCGGGCCGACGAAACGGGTTGTCGCTCCGGCTGGGGGCCGAACACCGCATCGGCCGGCAGGAAGCCAACGGCCAATGCCGCAGTGACGACGGCGATCAGGGAATAGCGCCGCGGGGAGGCGACCATGGCGGGATAGGGCTCGGGGATGCCGACGAAGTCATTGCTCGGCGTGATGAACGGCTCCGCATGGTCGTCCGGCTCATCTTGGTAGACCTTGAGATGCTCGACGAAAAAGATGAACGTCAGGACTCCTCCCGCAACGACGCCCGCAGTCACCGCCAGTTCCATCCATGTGGGCAGATAGGGCATTTCGTCCGGCCGTGTGAAGGTCACGACACAGATATTGAAGCGGTATCCGATCAATCCCAGCACCGTCAGGATGGAGCAGGCGCCCAACCCCGCGACGCTGGTCCGCACGCGTCGGACCGCCAGAAGTGCAGCCGGCACGATTGCGCTCACCATCATCTCGAAGATGAACAAGGAACCCTGCCAGGATCCGTCGAAGGCGAGGCCCAGCTTTCCCTGTATGAGTAAGTCGCCCAGACGAATCGCGGCATACAGGAACAAGACAACCGAGGCCGCCCTGCCCAGTCCGCCGAGGCGTTCCGTCCGGATCTTGTGCCCGAAGAACCACCCCGACACGAGCGATTCGAGCGTGACCATCATCAACCCGAGAGCGATCGCCGAGATGAAGAACAGAACATAGACGATTGGACTGTACCACAGGGGATGCACGCGGAACGGCTGGATCAGGAATAGTGATCCGAGTGACGACTGGTGAAGCGTCGACAAGACGATTCCCGCAATGACCAGCGGAATGACCAGGCGCTTGACGACCGCGTGAATCTTCCGCAAGAGCGGTCTGTCGAACCAGGGATGCTCCAACACCACGGGGCTGAACTCCAGTCCAAGCACCGCGAGGTAGAACATCACGCACATCGCGACTTCGAACAGCACGGAGTGATGCTGCGGGTGTACGATGGGGTGCCAGATGTGCCAGGGCAGCCCCAGGTCGTAGAGCAGGCCGATCGCCACGGCGATGTAACCCAGAAACGCCGTCAGGATCGCGGACCGCACGAATGGCCGATACTTCTCCAGACCGAAGATGTAAACCGTGGCGGCCAGGACGAATCCGCCGGCCGCCAGTGCGACGCCCGCCATGACGTCGAAGGCGATCCACAGTCCCCACGGTGTGGAATCATTCAGACCCGTCGTCGCGCCGAGTCCGTTGAGGAATCGAGCCACCGTCACCACGGCCCAGACCCCCATGATGGCCCACAGGATCGACTTGAGAAGGCTGAAGGACTTAAGGGACTTACTCATTCTTGTTCTCTGTTCTTGCGGAGGGTGCCGCGTTTCCCGATGCTTTGTCGTCGTCTGATGTCGGCACATCCGCCGATGGTTCGGCTTTCCCTGACGCCTCGCCTTCCTGCGGCGCCTGCGTTGTTGACGAGGCCGCCGCAGCAGCCGCGGCCATCTCCTGTTCGAACGCGGCTTGGGCCTGGAACTTCATCCGGCGGCCGATGATGAAGTAGATCCCAGACATCGCCACGGCCATGCCCGCGATGACCGGTGGGACCTTCGTGAGGGATGCCCAGGTCAGCGTCGGCAGTGGCTCGTTCCCCATGTCAGGCTTCCAACCGAGGAACCCCAGTGGGATGTCGGAGATATAGAAGACGGAGGTTCCGCCCACCTCGTGCTCGCCGAACACACGATTCAGATACTTGCCGGGGTTGTCTTTGATGCGGCGGTGCGCCACGGCCAACATCTCGGCCCGGGTGCCGAAGATCGTCGCTCCCTCCGGGCAGGCCTCCGTGCAGGCAGGCTGCCGGCCCTCCTGGATGCGCGAGTAGCACATCGTACACTTGCGGACGTAGGGGACCGGCTTGTCCCAGTCGTAGCGGGGAATCCCGTACGGACATGCCATCATGCAGTAGCGACAGCCCATGCACTTGTCGGCATCGTAGATCACCGGGCCTTCGTCAGTCTTCTGCAACGCTCCGACCAGGCAGGCCGAGACGCAAGCCGGGTCCTTGCAGTGTCGACATTGCTGGCGGACGGAATGACCCCCGGGACGTCGGATGATCGTGGTAAAGCGCGTACTCGACAGGTCGTCGATCTTGCGCTTCCATCGTCGCATCCGGTCCTTGCCCAGGTCGTTCTCCTTCTTGCACGCGGCGACGCACGCCTCACATCCCGTGCACAGCGTCGTATCAGTCAGGATTGCAGCCGTGCTGTTGTCGTCGATCATATCGGTGTGGACTCCTTGCCGAGGGCTCTACAAACATCCTTCCCCGCCGTGGCCGGGAAATGCCAGCCCAGGTCGGACACAACTTGAGAAAACGGGAGCAGCACGCAGTGCGCGATCTTCGAAAATGGAATCAATACGAGGATCAACTCCGCGGCAAGTACGTGAATCAACAACATTACCTGGTAGTCCACGGGACACAAAGCGGGATGAGACGCAAGGAAGCCGCTTAAGAACGCCAGGGACAGTAGCACCGGCCAGAGGTAGTCCTGCGCCCGGCTCAGCGTGCGCGACAACGACGAGCCGGCCCGCGCCGCGAGCAACGCAAGGGCGGCGACGACCGTGAGGATCGTAAGCACATCGGCCGCAAGCGCGGGCAGCACCGGCCAAGATATCCCGACGCCACGCTGCCAGAGATGAACATGGGCGAAGAGGAAGATCGGCACGACGATCAGGCCCACGTGAAAGACGAAGCTGAGAATGCTGTAGGCCGAGCGCGTGCGGTGCAGTCGGGAAAACGGAAACAAGGTCCACAGTGTGCGCTGCCGGATGACCGGCCAGAGCAGGCGCTTGTCGCCTGCCAGGATATAGGTCCGGACGATTCCGTAGAGGGTCAGCAGGACCAGCCGCGCCAAGCCGAGGACCATGAGGGCAAACGCGAACCGGAACAAAGGCCCCCGTGCGAACTCGAGCATTGATTCCACAGTCACATTCACGATGATGCGGCCTCCGATGTGGTCGTTTCACGATCGGTGTCGTTCCCGGTCTCGTCCGGCTCGATGCCTTGCTCCCGTTTGAGTTCCGAGTAGTCGATCGCATTGTAGAGCAGGTCGTGCAGTCCGACGATCTCGCAATCGACCGCCTGATCTTCCATCAACTCCTTCAGTTGCTTCTTGCAGTTCGCGCATGGGCCGACGCAGTACTTGGCCCCAGTGGCGCGGATCTGCTCCGCCTTGGCCTTGCCCGAAACCCCCGTGCGATACGGTCGAATCTCGTCGATCGAGACGGTCCCCCCGCCCCCGCCGCAGCAGATGTTGTCCTCCCGATTGGGCGTCATCTCGACGTAGTCTTCACAGATGTACTTGAGAAGCTCGCGCGGCTGCTCGGTGATCCACTTCGTCCGGGCAATGTTGCACGGATCGTGGTATGTCACGCGTTCCTTGATCGCGCCGCGGATGAGCTTGAGCTTGCCCGCTTTCCAGGCGTCGTAGGCGTATTCCATGCAGTTGAGCACGGGCAAGGACTCCTTGCCGCCGCAGAACATCGGAATGCCGACCTTGGCGGATCGGCTCGCGTGGCCACATTCGCCGATCATGATCGCCTTACCCTTCAGCCGACGGGTCTCAGCATCGACCTTGCTGACTACGCGATCCCAGACCCGGTCACTGTAGAACAGGCCGTAGTTGATCCCGTCGTGGCACTTCGTGCCGATGGTCCAAGAGTCTCCAGTTGCGGCGAAGACCGCCGCGTTGCCCATCAGCGTCTCGGCCTCCATCATGAAATCGCTGACGGCCGGGAAGAAGACATAATCCGCTTCCTCGACATCGAGAGGGAAGCGAATCTTGACGCCCTTCTCCTCTTCCATCTCCTCCTCCAGAAACTCCAACCCATCCTGGATGGCCGGCCAAGGAAACGCCGACGTATTGCCCGTCTTCCCTTCGAGTTGCTCGCGCGTACTGACAACCAGGGCGCGAGGCACCACATCCATCTCGCTGAGGATGTACCGAGCCAGGTGCGTCAGCAAACCGTGGTCAATGCCCGACGGACATTCGAGCAGACACTTTCGGCACGCCGTGCAGTTCCAGACCGATTGGGCCATCTCCTGGAGTTTCTCGTCGGTCAGCTCGCCTCGGCCCGTCACCGAACCCCAGAACCGCCCGCCCAACGTGAAATACCGCTTGTAGATGTCCAACAGCATCGAGGACCGGTAGCACGGCACGTCTCTCGGATCGTTGGTAGCCTGGAAGAGCATGCACTCGACCGAGCACCGCCCGCACTTGGCCTGGCAGTGAACGTAATGCTCGATCGCCAAACCGTACGACGGCACGTGTCGCAGGATGGTCGCAAAGGTCTTAAGGAACTTCCGGGGCCGATCGCCGGTCACCGGATGTTCGATGTGATACCGCACATTCAGCCGCTGTTCTTTACGGACTTCCTTCGGCCGTGAATGTTCCAGTGCTTTCGCGAGTTCTCCCGGACCAAGCAATGGCTTCATTGATGTCTCCACCCGTGACCTCGGCAACCTGGTTGATCGCATCGAGTCTTCCCAGTCATGCGCGCCGCGACCCCCCTCCATGCTGTGTCTCAGCGCCCGACGAGTCTGCCCACGTTCGGTAGTACGCGCAATCCGCGCAGTTGCGATCGGGCCAACTGCAATCAGCGTCGATCGCACGGAGTTCGAAGCAATTCAGCGCTTTGGCTCGGTAAACCGGGCACTCGCCGCAGGGCAATCCAGGCGTGCTCGCTGCCCGGCGCGTCCCGTGATGGTACTCCCAGCAATACGGTCGGCAGTCGATCTCCGCATCGAGCCGTTCGGTGCTCATCTGGTTGCGGATCATGAACTCGCGCAGGCCGTCGACAAAGATGCGGAACTGTCCTCCGACGGTCCGCTGGGCCGGCAGGTTCTCCGCCCTGATCCACTTGACAATCGTGTCCGGACTCACTAAGCAGTAGCGAGCGGCTTGGCCTGTTGTCAGTCCAATGGTCTTGCCAGCCAAAGTCCGGACCCTTCCGCCCTTTGCCGGGTTCTCACCGTAACCGGCCGGTCTGCCGAAAACGGTCCAATCAGCGAACTCGTGCTTCACGTTCGACTCGCCGTTTTCAGTGCATTCGGCGTGCCACATCACCTCGGCTCGGCAGCACACAACGCAATCTACTGAAACTGAACGGGTTACAGCTTCGCAGACGCAAGCTCGTTAGTCCGCCCAGTGCTGCATAATGCACGACCGGAATCCGAGGGGTGTCGCATAACGCACGGAAAGTCGTTCGGCCAGGACAGCCCAGGCTTGAGAATGCCTATGTCATCAGCGGCGATCAAGCTAAGGAGCGGAAGCTGGTAGTTTCGCTTTTAGAACCGCCTCGAGTTCATCGATCGATTTGCAGTCGACGACGACATCGTCGCGCCGCGTGTCCACTGCCTGGCCGGCGATTCGTTTTGACCAGCCTTCGCAGCAGGACATCGCGACGATGGGACGGCCGTACATCCAGGCGTAGGCGATCTCGCTCATCGTGCCGGCCATGCCGCCGATGACGAGCACGACGTCGCCCGCGATGCCGGTGATGCAGTTCCTCGCCCAGCCCATGGCGGTGGGGATGTGATAATGGGCGTACGGGTTGACTTCGTCCATGCTCTCGTGCGGCGTGACGGCGATGACCGTGCCGCCGGCTTCGGCGCAGCCCTTCGACGCCGCCTGCATGACGCCGCCGCGCCCGCCGGTGACCAGCGCGGCGCCCAGCTTGGCGACGACCTTGCCTGCCTGCTCGGCGATCTTCAACATCTGCTCATCGGCCTGGCTCGATCCGATGATGGCAACTTGGGGGATTCGGTATGGTTTCATGGGGGAGTAGATAATCGAGAGGGGCGGTCGTGTCCACTGCGGGGGGACTCTGGGGGCCGAGGGGCCGAGGGGCCAGGGGGCCAAGCGAAAGCTGCCTGAGACGGTCGAGTGGGGGGCGGCGACCACCGTAAAGCTGCCTTCGTTTCTCCTATTGTCCAATAGGCTTTTGGCGTCGCCTCCGCGACGCAAAAAGCCATATCTATATAAAGCGCAACTGTAGTACTATTAACCCTCCCCCCGCCGTTGCACGGACGGAAGCACGGAGAACCAATGCGACCTCGGCCGCGCTATTGCTTCTTGAACGACAGCATGATGGCCGCATTTCCGGTCGGGGCCTCCGCGGTGACGTCGATCTTGTAGGAGGCCACCGTCACGGCGCCGGAATCCGTCTGCACCGTCGTCGGGAAGATCTCCTTGGGCAGTGTCACGGTGTAGGTGTTCGACGCCGAAAGGGTCAGGCTGCTGTTGGCCACAACGAAAGTTCCTCGCTCGCGTTCGAAGCCCGTCGGTGACGTCGGCCAGGTTGCGGCGGCATCGATTTCGTCGTTCAGTTGACGCCCGTCTCCTTGGGCCTCGTAGAATACCTGGAACGTGTAGTCGCAGCCGGTCAGATACGCGCCGGTCTCGTCCGGCGGCGGGTTGTACACGAGGACGAGATTCTGCGTGCCGTCGAACAGAATCGGCTTCTGGGGTGTGCCGTTGACCGTTGCGTTGGTGACGTCGAAGGCGGTCAGCGCGCCGGAGACGCCGTACCGGAGGAGCTTCGGGATGTTCTTGAAGACGTAGTTGATCATCCGCGAGTGTAGCTCGGTGGTCCCGTCGTTGAAGGTGACCTCGGCGGTGAACGTATCGCCGGCGTCCATCTCGTCGTTGGGTCGGACGAAGGCCTCGAAACGATCGCCGGCGTCGTCGAAGGCGTAGCCGAGGCCCGCCCAATCCGTGTAGGTCAGTCCGCCCCCGGTCTCCGCGCTCTGGTCGGCGTTCGGCAGGTAAGTCGGCCCCGGCGTTTCGAGAACCTCGACGGCGGTGATACTGCGAGTGGCGCCCGTTTCCATCAAGGCTTCGAAGGTGATGATGGTGTCGGTCGCCAAGACGCTGCTGATTTGGGCGTCGGTGCCGCTGTAGTAGGTTTCCGCCTGCTCGGCGCTGATCTTCAGGTTCATGAAGAAGTTGACGCGGATGTCAGACGATGCGTCGCCGCCGGCACCGTCGCTGTCGAAATCATCGACGATGCCGTCGCCGTCATCATCGGCATCGAGCATATCGATCAAGCCATCCCGGTCCTTGTCGGTCAGTCGTTGGGTATCCACCTGACCTTGGGAGTCGTTGCCCTTTCCGACGGAGGCCAGGCCCACGGGGACGCCGTTCCCGTCAAGCCGCACGGACAGGTCCGAAGCGACCAGATCCGCCACATTGCCGTCGACGCCTGGACTGAGCGCCTGTTGGTTCGGATCGTCGGGCAGGTTAATCGTGCCAAGGTCGGCGGCGCGATTCATCGTCAGGCCGGTGAGGCCGTTCCCGTCGGCCGTCCCGAACAGCAGCGGCCCAACCGCCCGTCCGTCCGGCCCGAGAATCGAGACCATGAAGGTGTTGCCCGTCTCGGAGCCGGGAATGTCGAGCTGGAAATCGCCGGATGCGTCGGTCTCGGCGCGATAGACCCCGCCAGTCTGATCGCTCTGGGCGACAACGGTGTAGCCTTCATCCGCGGCGCGCTGCTGCGCGTTGGCGTTGGCCTTGACCTTCGCCGCATCAGTGACCTTGATCCGCCCTGACAGCAGGGTTCCGCCGGATGCGCCGAAGTCCCACACGCCCCAGCAACCTGCTTCACAACTGATGACCGCGAGGCACAACGCGAGAACGAGATACTGTTTGCGCAAAAACATGGCCATGCTTCCTTTCCCCAGCAGTGCGTGCAACGCAATGCACGATTCGAGCGGGCGGCGTTCGCCCTCATCGCAAGACAGAGCGGTCTTGGATCCCACTCCAACGGGCGCATCGGCCGTCGGCTCGGACGCCTTGAGTTGAGGGCAGTTTTTCGAGAAGTGTCTTCGATATCGCCCCGGGAGCCGCCCGCTTTGCCGTCCCGGTGCGTTGTTTGTTTACCGGGCTGCCTCGAACGAGGCTTCTTACCGCGTGGCGTATCGCTCCCGGGAGCCGCCGAGCGGGACGGGTCCCGCCCACCTCTGTTTTCCGTTCGGCCTGGCGGCCAAAGTGCCATTCGAAGCGCCATTTGCGCAATAAGCCCATCGGGACTTGCGCTTAATGCGTCAATAACCCAAATGGGCCCGCCTCAGTTTTCCTTATGTGTTCAGGCCGTCTTGATGAGCCGCAGTCGCAGCAGGTTCAGGGCGGACTTCACCGTCCTATCCCGCACGGCGTGGCGCGGCAGGCTATCACCGCAGAGGAGTTCTTTGACGATCGTCTCCTTTGGCGTCGCCAGGGCGATGTACACCAGGCCGATGGGCTTTTCGGGCGTGCCGCCGGTGGGGCCGGCGATGCCGGTCGTTGCCAGGGCGTAGTCCGTGCCGGAGAGGCGGCGGCAGTTCGTCGCCATCGCCTCGGCGACCTGGAGGCTGACCGCGCCGTGGGCTTCGATGAGCTCCATCGGGACTTCCAGCAGCCGGTGCTTCGCCTCGTTCGCATACGTGACGAAGCCCTGCACCATGTACGCGCTCGATCCGGAGACGTCGGTCAGGCGCTTGGCGACGAGGCCACCAGTACAGGATTCCGCCGTGGAGATAGTCTTGCGTTGTTCGATCAGGAGTCTGGCCACAGCGTCGGCCAGCGTGTCGTCCAGCTCGCCGAAGATGGCCGAACCGAGTCGGCGGCGGATTTCGGCTGCGTCGGCGTTCAGAAGTCGTCGGGCTTCATCAACGGAGTCCGCCTGGGCATCCATGCGAATCGAGATAATCCAGTCGCCCGCACTGGTGCCGACGCTCGGATTCCGGCCGGGCCGCATGAGATCGGCAATCTCATGGCCGAGCTCGGCCTCGGGTGCGCCGAACGCGTGCAGCGTATGTTGAAGCAGCACACAGCCGCCGCCACGCGCCGCCAGTGCCGGGCGGATGTCACGCTCGAACATCGCCTCCATCTCACGCGGCACACCAGGCATGGCGTAGATGTCGGCATCGTGGAGCCTGGCCCGAATGCCTGGGGCGGTTCCGCACGTGTTGTCAATCGGCGTCGCCCCTTCCGGGATCATCGCCTGTACGCGGTTCGCATCGGTCATGGTCCGCTTGCGTTCCCGGAAGAAGGCCGCGATCCGGTCGAGGCTGGGCGTGTGGAGCTTCAGCCCGACGCCAAGGGCGTCGGCCAGTGCGTCACGCGTCAGGTCGTCACGCGTCGGGCCGAGCCCGCCGCTCATGAGCAGGAGATCGGCCTCGGCGCACGCGGTGCGAATCGCCCGGGCCACCGCCGCTCGGTTATCGCCGACCGTGACATGCTTCGAGCAGGCAATCCCGATTTTCGCCAGTCGCTGCGCAAGCCAGGCTGCATTTGTATCCACGGCCCGACCGATGGTCAGTTCGGCGCCGATGCTGAGAATCTGGGCATTCGCTGACATGGACGAAATCAGAAGGCCGAGGCTGAAAAAAGTCAAAACGCCGGGGCGGATCCGAGCCCCAAGCGCCAGCGCGGGGTCTTCGAAACATTACCCGCTCGCTTGCGCTTGGGGCTCGGATACGGAACCCAACGCCAACGATGTCACTGACGGCGCAAGAAAAGGCCCGCCGACGTTCAGAATAACGCCGGCGGGCAAGATTACGGTTGCTGCGGTAAAAGCAGCCACGTTCGCTGCGTTACGGCAGCCACCTCGTACATATACCAAATTCCACAGATCACCTCCTCTCGAAGGGCGGACCTCCCGGACGTCGTTCACTCGACCGCCGGGCCTTGTCCCGTTCGCCGACCGTCGCCGGCGAACACACACGAAACGGTGTGGCCGTTCCGCGGCAAGCATGTCCGACGCCAAACTCATCCCGCCCATATTTGAGAATCGCTTGACGAAGCACAGTGCCTACACCGTTATTGTATCGGCGCGGATCGGTGATGGTCAAGAATTTTCACATTTTATAACACGTGAAAAAACAGCATCGCGTCCGCCGACCGTATCGGACTAGGAACACCGGACCTTCTGAACGGCTGACAGGGGCGTCCACCGCGACATTGAATCTTGAATCACGCCAGGGACTGGCGCACATTGACCAGCGAACACGATGTAGGCTTGTTGCCAATGCTGTCACGCGCTGTCAAGCCGCTCGTGGAGCCCAGAGTGAACCCCTGCCTGAGATTCATCTTCCCGATGTGTCCGGAAGGGCGAGTCGCGCCGGCATGAGCACCGCGACCGACACGAGCTTCATGGCAATTAGCAGCATGGCTGCGGCGGATGTGCCGAAGATCGGCACCAGGAGGATCCCGGTGACGAGGGCGCCGGCGCAGGCCCCGGCGTGGTCCGCGCCGACGATGCTGCCTGCTGCGGCTCCGATGTGTCGCGACGCTGCAAGCTGAAGCCCGCCGGCCAGCGCGAAGGATGCGCCGCCGAGAACGCCGGTCGCGGCAACGAGGATCGAGATGGTCCATTCGACGATCGCCAGTGTCGGTCCTAAGGTTTGCATCGAGGCGAGGGCCGGCAATGCGAACGGGACGGCGAGTGCCAGGGCGGCGAGCAACACGTCGACGGCGATGAGTCGTCGCCAGAGGTATATCGAGAGCCGCGTGGCCGGGGAGATTCGTTTCGAGCTTTGATTGACGAGCCAGCAGCCGATCACGAGCCCACCCATGAAGATCGCGATGATCCAGCCGATGCGCTGATAAACATAGCCGTAGAGGTTCTGGAAGGCGAAGAGCCAGATGATGCTCAGAGCCATTGTCACGAAGCCCGTTGTTCCGACGGATAGCACAATGGCGCCGCTTGTCCAACCGGCCCTGGGTCCGCCTCGGATGCGGCAGCCGATCACGACGATCGCGCAAACGGCGGCGACCGCGGCGACGAGTTGATTCCAGCGGACAGAGCGCAGGTGTTCGATGAAGCCGCCTTCCCGGCCGCCCGTCATACGCTCCCACATGACGAGGCGCTGCATATAGACCGTGGGGCGCAGGTCGGTGCTGATCGGCGGGCTGACGACGGCGCCGAGTTCGGCGGCCCTGCGGCGGACCTTGTCGGGATCGAACCAGTCCGTCGCGCCCTCGAACCAGAGAAGGTTGAAGAGGTCGGACTGCACGCCGCGCTCGACATAACGGCGAATGAGTTCCTCGGGGTCGATCGAAATGAGGCCGGTCCTGGTAGCTGCGAGGACGTGCGCCGGGTTGCCCCAGCTAAGGACGACCTCAGGAAAGTTCCGGCGCAGGGTCGCGCGGACGGATGCGACGTATTCGGCCGACGCCTCCGTAAACTCGCCGGGCGCTGCTGCCACGGTCGTACAGAAGACGCCCGCGCCCGTCATCGCGCGGCGCAGCTCTGCGTAGAACTCGTCGGTGTAAAACCGCGCGTGCAAAGCGGACGTCGGTTCCGGTAGCCGGGCGATAACGAGATCGAAGACGCCTCGCTGCGCCTTGATGAAGAACCGGGCATCCTGGTAGTGCACCGTGACACGCCGATCCGCGAGCGCAATCCGATCGACCTCCGGCAGGAAGGGCTTGATAAGGGCGATCTGCCGAGGATCCGGTTCGACGTAGTCCACACGCTCGATCGGATGGCGGAGTATCTCGGCGAGCAACCCTTCCGCACCGCCGCCCAATACCAGGACGCGATTCGGCCGAGGGTGCTGGCACATCCAGAAATGGGCCAACGGCACATACGAGTATGGATCGGGGAAGTCCGTCGACACCTTTCCGTCGCAATAGAGCGTGTATTGTTCGAGTCGGCGCCCGATGGCGAGGTTCTGGTGACGCGACTCCGCCTCGGCACACAATTCATAGCCTGGCGCGATGGTCCGCCATCGGCATTCGACGAGTTGGTGGTCCAAGAAGTCGCCAGCAAAGACCGCCGCACACAGCGCAGCGGCCGCGCCGATCGAGAGACAGACGGGGAGGTAACGTCCTTTCCCGGAGGTCATAAACAATAGCGCGGCACACGCGGCGAGCGTGATCGCGCCGCAGCCCAGAACCGCTTCGATCGGCGCCAAGTGTTCGACGGCCCAGAAGCTGAACGCCGCGCCACCAATCAGGCTGCCGGCGGATTCGAGGGCGTAGATGCGACCCAGCGGCCCGGCCCCCTCACCTGTTTGGCCGTCCGCCGGCTGCACGAGGCGGCAAGCCAGGGGAAACGCCATGCCGACGAGTGCGCTGGCCGGCGGAATAAAGAGCAGCGCGACGAGCGCTGTCGTGGGCAGCGGGAGCAGTTCACCGGCCGCAACGTCCAGCCATCCTCTGGCGCTTCGGAATAGCCAGATTTCAACGCCCGTGGCAACACTCAGTCCGACGAGCGTTGCCACAAGCAGGATGTCCGGCCTTCGCCAAGCCGCCAGTCTGCCGCCTAGCAGGCCGCCGATCGCAACGCCCAACAGCCACGCAAAGAGGACGATGCCCCAGGCAAACTCGCTGCCGAACATCAGGACGAGGGCTTCGCGCAAAAGAAGGGATTGTGCGAGGATCGCCTGCGCGCCCCAGGCAACGGCGAGCAACGCCAGTGAGACACGCGGGCAGTGTGGGCCGGGTATGGGGCGGGAGTGTTCAAGAGTTGCCATTGCCGGGCATTCTAATCCGATTCGCGCCTCCGTGCGGCGATTCATCGGGAATGTCGAGCGCGTCGGCCAGGTACTCGATAAGGTGCCGTGAGGTGACGCCCGTGTGGTGGGCGATCTGCTGCCGACAGCTGAAGCCGGACACGGCAATCTCGGCGTCCCCACGGTTGCGAATCGCCGGAAAGAGCCGCCCCTCACCGACGGCCTTGGCGACATCGTAGTGCTCGACCTCATGCCCGAACGAGCCCGCCATGCCGCAACATCCGCTGTCGATCTCCGAGCCTCGGTCGCCTGCAAAGGCGTCGAGCAGGCCGATAGCGGCATCGGTGCCCACGATGGCCTTCTGATGGCAATGTCCGTGATACAAGAGCCGTACTCCGTCGGCCTTGAACTTCAGAGCGTCCGGCCGCTGACGCAGGATGTCCGCGACGAACGACTCGATCGTCTGTGCTGCCGCCGCGACCGCATGCGCCTGCATGGTCCGCACGAACTGGGGATACTCGTCAACGAGCGTGAGTAGGCAGCTCGGCTCCGTGCCGACGATCGGGACGCCGCGCTCGGCATACTGAGCCAGCACGGCGATGTTGGCCGTCGCAAGGCGTTTCGCCTGTTCGAGCACGCCCTTGCTGATCGCCGGCCGCCCGCAGCATTGCGTCGGCGGGACGACGACCTCGCAGCCCAGCGCTTCGAGGACCTTCACGGCCGCCCTGCCCACCTGTGGCGTGTGATAGTTCGTCCAGGTGTCCACAAAGTAGACAACCCGCGGGCGATCACGCGAAGCGGGAGAGGTTTCGGATCGATGGCGCCGAGCGGCGAACCACTGCCGGAATGTCCTGCTCGCATACCGCGGCGGCGGCACGCGACGATCCAGGCCGAACAACCATTCGAGCAGCACGCGCATCGGTCGCGATTGCAGGACCCAGTTGCTCAGCGGCGCGAAGCGGCAACCCCATGCGGCGAGCCCCGGCGCGGCCGCGACGAGACGGTTTCTGACCGGGATGCCTCGGCTACGATGCCGACAGGCGAGCCACTCGGCCTTGAGCCTGGCCATGTCCACGCCGGTAGGGCATTCCGTCTTGCACGCCTTGCAGCTCAGGCATAGCTCCATGACCTCATCGAGTGCGTCATCGTCAAGCCCATCGAGCGGGCCAGCGCCGGACAGGGCGATTCGCAAGGCGTTGGCCCGGCCGCGCGTGGAGTCCAGTTCCCTGCCGGTGGCTGTGTAGGACGGGCACATCGTCCCGACAAGCCGCTGCCGACACTGGCCCACACCGCTGCACATTCCCGCCAGCCCGGCGATGCCTCCGTGTGCATCAAAGTCGAGCAGCGTGTCACTGTCCATGCGAGGAGGCTCCGGCGAATAGCGGAGATTCTCCGTCATCGGGAGCGGATCGACGATCTTGCCGGGATTGAAGAGACCATGTGGATCGAAGGTGCGCTTGATCTCGGAGAAGGCCCCGACGAGTCGAGAGCCGTACATCTTTTCCAGCCAGCAGGACCGGACGATGCCGTCGCCGTGCTCGCCCGTCATGGTGCCGCCGAATTCGAGTGCCAGAGAGCTGACACGATCCGCTATCCGCCGCATGCGCCGGACGTCGTCGCGACGCTTTAGGTTCAGGACGGGGCGGATGTGCAGACAACCGACACTGGCATGCGCATAGTAGCCGGCCTCTTCGACCTGCTCCTCTTCGAGAATCTTCCGGAATCGATCGACGTAGCCGCGCAGCCTCGCCGGCTCCACTGCGGTGTCTTCGACAAAAGCGTAGGGCTGGCGATCGCCCGGCCGGGACATCAACAGACCCAGGCCGCTCTTTCGGACGGTCCAAACATCGGCCTGCGCGCGGTCGTCGGTCATGATCGGCCATGCGTAGCCCATCGATCGGGACTCCAGATCGGCGGCCAAGGACCGCAACCGATCGGTCAACCGGCGGGTCTCGTCGTCATACATCTCGATGATGAGGACCGCGCGAGGATCGCGCTCGATGAAACCACTGCGCCGCGCCATGGCGGGATTGGCCCGGGCCGCGTCGAGCACGAGCTTGTCGATGAGTTCGACCGCAGCGGGCTGATGCGCGAGTGCGGCGGGCGTCGCTTCGAGTGCGGCCGACAGGTCGTCGAAGTGCGCGACGAGGAGGCCCTTGTGTCTCGGCAGCGGCGTGAGCTTCAATGTCGCGCCGACCACGACACAGAGCGTGCCCTCGCTGCCGCAGACGATCGTCTCGGGATTTAGGACGTGGCCGCTCTCGACGCGCAGACGATCGAGCGCATAGCCGCCGTTTCGCCTCGATACCTTGGGGAATCTCGCGGCGATCTCATCGGCATGGTCGCCCGCGACTTCCGCCAACTTCTCCTCACAAAGCCTCGCCAAGGGATTGTCCGCACCACGGCCCGTCGCGGCAGCGGGGCTTCCCCAAACATGCCGCGAGCCGTCCGACAACACAACGTCCAAGCTGAGAACATGGTCCACGGTGCGGCCGTGTAGAATCGAACGCGCGCCGCAGGAGTTGTTGGCGATCATACCGCCGAGGGTGGCTCGGCTGCTGGTGGCCACGTCGGGGGCGAAGTGGAGACCGTGCGGTCGCAGTTCGGCGTTGAGTTCGTCGAGCACGACGCCCGGCTCGACGCGCACGGTCCTATCGCGAGGGTCGACAGCCAGGATTCTGTTGAGGTGTCGCGAGCAGTCGAGTTGCACGCCCCGGTTCACGGCCGCGCCGGTCAGGCCGGTTCCTGCGCCACGAGCGGTGAGCGGTAGTCCATGCTCGACGCACGCCCGAACCACAGACGTGACATCGGCGGACGATCTTGGAAAAACGACGACGTCAGGGACAATCTGGTAGATACTGGCATCCGTGGCATAGAGCGCGCGGATAAGCCGATCGGCACGGACCTCGCCTTCGATGCGGCCGCTCAGGTCCCGGACGATCGCGGCAACTGTCTTTGACGAATGGTCCTGTGTATCGTTGTGCACGCGAGCGGTTTCCTTGTCCTTGTCGCCGTCGCGATCATCACACCGCTGTTGACGAATCCACCATCAAGGACATCGCAAGATGCCGAGTTTGTCAGGATATAGGCCGTGATCGCCACGGGCAAGAACGCCGGCCGCGATGACGATAGCGGAGCCACGGGCGGAGCGTCGGCGGGCCTGTCTTGCGGTCGGCGTAAGTGCAAGAGGCCCAAAGGAGATGCCTACTTCAGTTCAACGGACCAGTAAGCGTTGTCGAGGAAGGCCTTCCAACTGGCGTAGCGACCTTCTGTGAGCTTGACAGTGATGACCGGGTTACGCCGTGGTTTCTTCGGCGGTGTGATCAGTCGCATGTGGGCCTGCGGAGGCGTGCGGCCTCCCTTCTTGATATTGCAGCGCAAACATGCACAGACCACATTCTCCCAGGAAGACTCGCCGCCCTGGCTGCGTGGCACGACATGGTCGAGAGAAAGCTCGCTCGTGGGGTACTTCGTGCCGCAATACTGGCACCGGCTCCCGTCTCGAGCGTAGATGTTCCGCCGATTGAACTTGACCATTTGCTTCGGCAGGCGATCGTAGACCGCCAAGCGGATGATTCGCGGAACCGCAATATGCAGGCGGACCGTGCTGATCCAGTCATGTGCATCCGGCTCGAACTCCCGGGCCAGCTCACTCAGTTCGCACCATTCGGAGAAATCATACGACGTGTAGCGGCCGCTCTCGATGTGCACGACCTCGGCCATTTCGCGCCAGAGCAGGCTGAACGCGCGACGCACATTCACCACGCGAATCGCCAGGTAGTTCCGGTTCAGCACCAGAACGTTGCAGCTTAGGCCGGTCCGTTGCGCAATCATCTCGCGCTCCCGGTCGGCCGACGCCGGTCTAATTGTCGCTTGGGTCGTCCGACCGTCTCAATGCACGCGGCTTCGGGGCGACGGCTTCGCCCTCCTGAAGCCCTTCATATATCCAATAATAGGGTCCCAAAGGCCTATGTGCAAGAGACCGATAGCAATAGACCCCACCGCCGGTTATCAGCCTGGGGCAAAACTGTGGTACCCGCGTCTCGCCGGTGGGCTCCATGGTCAAGGGCGGCGTCTCCAAACCGCCTCGCAACGCGCGCGGGATGTCATCGTGTGGGTGAGACGCCGAACTCGCTCGGATCCTTCGCGAAGGACCTCGCCGTGTCCATGTTGATAAGCCCCTGCCCAACGAGTCGGCGGAGATACGCGTCAAGTGTGAACATGCCGTCCTTCGAGCCGCTCTGGATCGCCGAATCCAGCATCTCCACTCTGCCCTGTCGGATGGCGGTCTGCACCGCGTAGTTCGCGTACATTACCTCCATTGCGAGGACGCGCCGCCCGCCGTTGTCGCTCGGAAGCAGGTGCTGCGTAATGACGAAACGCAGGCTCATTGACAACTGCGTGCGAACATCGTCGTGACGCTCCGCCGGAAAGAGGTCGACCAGTCGCGTGATCGCGCCCTTCGCGTCGTTCGTGTGCATCGTCGCGAAAATGAGGTGGCCCGTCTCCGCGGCCGAGAGTGCGAGTTGGGCCGTGTCACGGTCGCGAATCTCGCCCACGAGCAACACGTCCGGGTCCTGCCGCAGGCCGAACCGAAGCCCGTCATAGAACGACTTGACGTCAACACCCACTTCCCTCTGTGTCACGATGCTCTCATCCGTCCGCGGATAGATGTACTCGATCGGTTCTTCGATCGTGATGATCCGACACCCCCCCCCGACGTTGAGCATCTGGATCAGTGCCGCGAGGCTCGTCGTCTTACCGCTGCCGGTGATGCCTGTGACGAGCACGAGTCCGTGCTTGAGCGCAATGATCCGCTCGCCGAGTTCCCGGGGAAAACCGAGCTCGCCCAGCGCAGGGATCGTGTTGGAGATCGCCCTGAAACACGCGCCGCTCTCACCCCGGCTGGCGAAGACATTCACGCGAAACCGGGCGGCCTCCGCTCCCTCGCCGAGCTGCACGGCGAAGTCGAGGTCCGTTCCGTCACACAGTCGCGGCAAAACCTCGGCCGGCGCGATCGCCTTGACCATCTCCAGCGCGCCGCCCGGCCCGACGACCGTCTCCCCCAGGGCTTCGAGCTTCCCGTGGACCCGATACATAGGCTGATAGCCCGGTACCAGGTGCAGGTCCGACGCCTCAGCCTCCGCCATCCCTTGCAGGAGGCGCATCAGAAAACCACCGTCTTGCTCGCTCATCGATCTGCCTCGCGCACCATGACCCTATCGGCCGCGCGTAGCGGCTTCCGGGTATGATACCGGCGTTGGGCTTGGCAGTTGCAGCCGAAATCCGCGCGGTTCGGATCGGGTGATATTACGCTTCCGGCGGGCTACTACCGCCAGGCTGCGACACCCAATGCAACGCCGGCCTTCCGCGGCCGACGCTGCATTGAGTGTCGCAGCCCGCCGAATCTGTCACGGATCCTCATCGACCCGCCTGGCCCGGTTGCGGAAGTTCTTGACGCAGTTGCTCTGCCGTCTCGTTCTTGTGCTCCAGTTGCTCCATAACGCCTTGCAGCCCGCCCGCGTCGCCGGACGGTGTCTGCTTGAGCAACTCGTTGAGCTTGCGCGCCGTCTCCGGATCGAGGCTTCCGAGATCGAACTGCCCGGTCCTGTTCAGATCGTCGATCGCCTTGCGCAACACGGGGATGTGGTCGATCGGGTTCGTCGCATCAACGATCCGGCCCATTGTGCCGACGCCCACCTCGTCCGCCAGCCGCACAATGCCGGCGGCGAACTCCTGCCGAGATGAGCTGATCGGCGTGTCCGTATAATCGCGCACGAGCATGGCGTGCGGGCGAATCTCAACCGCCGTCCAGCAAACCGCCAGGACGATCAAGGCAGCCTCGGCTGCGCCTACAAACGTCCCGGATAGGCGATCCAAGCCGGTGACAAGCGGGCGTTTGAGAATGTGCCGACGGCGAATCACATTGACGACGAGGCTCGTGAAAACCAGCGTGATGACGGCAACCAGACTCAGGCCCGCGTATCCCCAGCCTGCGCTTGCCGAACCGGTGGCGTTCTGAGCGAGTTGTGCCGCCGCGCCGCCGTACTTCGTCACACAATAGAAGACGAGGATCGTGGCGACCAGCATCGCGGCCTTGCGGAAACCGCCACGCCACAAGCCGTGCAGCGCGCCCAACGCCAACAGCGGCGCGGCGATCCGGCCGACAAGAACGTCCTGGTGCGTGCTGTATGCGAATAGGCCGGATGCGGCCAACAGGATCAACACGGCAGTCTTCCACGGCACAGCGCCTCGGCGAGGCTCCCGTCCAAAGGTCTCGTGGTCGAACGCGGGGTCGATCGGCACATCAGATGGCGTTCGTCGCGGTCGCGAACATGCAGGGGATACGTCGTATCCGGAAGCTCCACGCTTGGCCGAACGCTTGTATGGGGGAGGAACTGTCAGCGGCACGATATTCTGCCTCCTCTCCAGTGCCGGCCTCGCGGCCGACGGCTCGTCAATTCCAACGCTACTCTCTATTCGGTTGGACTTGCCGCCTGCGAATATTCTATTTCAGGCAGCGATTCTTTCGAATCGGACCCTCCCAGGACGCCCGGAGAGCCATCGGGCCGTTATCGCCCCCTCCCGGCAACACGCGAAAACGGCGGCGGCGGTCCAGGTGGGACCGCGGGGACTTGCTTGCCAGTTTGCGCTGCCTATTTGGCGGAATGTCATCCTGGTCGGCATTGTCCTTCAGAACCTGCTCGACGTGCCGCTCGGTCAGGCGCTCCCAACTCACGTCCGCACGGATCAGCGTGGCATCAACATGCACCGTCTCGCCGGTGACCAGACCGGCTTCCGCACACGCCCGACCGGTCCTGCGGAGAATCGCCTCGAATCGTTCTCGCCCCCACCGGTGAGAAATTCGGGTTAATCATGCAGTTCGAGCTTGACGACATTCCGCTTGCCGACCTGCACGATCATCCCGTCCTCAGGCACGATCGTGGCCTTGGGGTCCTTCACCTTCTCACGATTGACGGAGACGCCGCCGCCCGCGATCATCCGACGCCCCGCATTCGCCGACTCAACCAGGCTCAGGTGCTTCAACAGGTGCGGTAGCCAGATCTCGCCCTTCTCGTCACACTCGGATCGCGCGAACCGCTTGACTGGAATGTCCTCGCGCAGCCCCCCTTCGACGATGACCTGCTGCCAGAGCGATTCCTCCTGATCCGCCGTCGCGTCGTCGTAGTATTGCGTGACGATGTCCTTCGCCAGCCGAACCTTCGCGTCGCGCGGGTGCGTCTTCGTGCCGTCGCAAAGAGCATTCACCTCATCGGGCGGCAGCAAGGTCAACAGGGTGAACCACTCCTTCATCAGCGAATCGGCAATGCTCATCGTCTTGCCGAACATATCCTTCGGCGTGTCGGTCAGGCCGATGTAATTGCCCAACGACTTGCTCATCTTCTCCACGCCGTCCAGGCCGCGGAGAATCGGCATGATCATCACGATTTGCTTTTCCATCGCGCCGAACGTGCCACGCTTGCCGTCCATCAGCACGCCTTCGCGCCCGGCGTAGACGCCCATCAGGTCCCGGCCGACGAGGTTGTTGAACGTCTGGTCCGTTCCGCCCAACTCCACGTCCGCGTTGATCGCGACCGAGTCATAGCCCTGCATCAGCGGGTACAACAGCTCCGTCAGGATGATGTCCTTCTCCTCGGCCATCCGTTTCTTGTAGCTCTCGCGCTGGAGCATCTGGGCCACAGTCATGCAACTGGTGAGGCGCAGGATGTCCGCCAGGTCCAGCGGGGCGAGCCACTCGCTGTTGTAGTGAATCTCCAGCTTCTCCTCGCGCGTATCCAGAACATGGCCGGCCTGCTGGAAGTAGGTCTCGGCATTCGCCTTGATCATCTCGGCGGCGAGGATCGGGCGGGTCTTCGTTCTGCCTGACGGGTCGCCGATCCGCGCGGTGTAGTCGCCGATGATAAGCACGGCCTTGTGGCCGAAGTCCTGGAACTGGCGCATCTTCCGGAGTTGCACCGTGTGACCGAGATGAATATCCGGCGCGGTGGGGTCCATGCCCAGCTTGATCCGAAGCGGCCGGTTCTCTTTGTGGCTTCGCGCGACCTTCTGGCGAAGTTCGTCTTCGTTGTAGATGCCGTCGCAACCGCGCGTCAGCGTTGCCATCTGTTCATCGACCGGCCTGAAGCTCATCCCGTCACCAAGCTGAAAGTAGGGTGCGTCTCGACGCACCATTGTCACTGCCACCCTGGGTGCCATGCTTTCACGCGGCGCAGCCGCGGGTAAGCATGTTCTTCACCGAGTAAGCATGCCTACCCGTCCCGCTGGCGCGGGACGTGAAGGCATGGGCACCCGGCACCTCATTCTGGTGCGGCAAGCCGCACCCTACACGATTCAGTCCCTCGATCCCTCGGCCCCTCAATCCCTCTCCTTATCGGCGTCAGGATACCCGAACTTCACCTTGCCGCCGACCGGCACGACCACGCGGGCCGTCGGTAACCGGTCAAAGTCCCAGCCCCGCGCGGCCTCCGTCAGCATCACACGCATGTCGCGCTCGATCCTCCCCTGAAAGCACTTCCTCTTGCCTCGGAAGATTCGGATCGGCTGGTCCAGGTCGATCAGCTCGTCGCTGAAAAGCAGAACCACGCGCGGCACGCGGTGGGAGCGGATCTTGATCGTCTGCTCCTTGCATCGGGCTTCGATCAGCCCCAGTCGATCGACAATCCACTTTCGCTGGGCGACGATCGGGTCCGCACCCTGGGCGACGGGGATGTTCAACTGCGTGTCCGGCAGCGGCTCGCCGCTCATCGCATCGGCGCTCACCCAGTACGCGGTGCTTTGGTCGGGCAACCTGAATATCTGTCGCACTCGGTCCGGATAGTGTGCCCGTTTCTGATCCAGCAATTCCGAGAGCAGATCGGCGGGCGGTTGGACGCCCATGTGCCCCACGCCTTCGAGCTCGATCCCGTGAAAGTGTTCGAACTTCAACCCCTCGATCACGGTCCGCATTCTCCGGCAGTTGTGGGCGTTGCCGCCTTGCGGATGTGGCTTGCCCTCGGCATCGAGCGTGTCGAGCTTGCCCCAGCAGAAGAGAATCCCGAGGCTCCGCGTGTCTGGCAGGAGTGACGCGTACAGGAGATCGTCCCCCACGACTTGCAGGTGCGTCGCCAGCGGCACGATGCCTGCAAAACAGTCCGCGTGCATGATGGCGGCCAGCCACGTGTTGTGGCTTCCCTGGGAGTATCCCATGAGATAGACGCGATCGCTGTCGATGTGGTACACGCGCCGCAGCGCATTGAGAAGGTCGCGCGGCCGCTGAACCGTGTGTGTCGGCAGGGTGAAACCCAGAGGGCCGATGTCCTGCGGCGCCGCGATGATGAACTCCTCCGCTCGATTCCCGAGCAGTTGCCGCGTCAGCCGGAGCATGTGGACCGCCTGCCCGCCGTGGCCGTGCAGTGTGATGACCAGCGGCCAACGCTTGGCGGGATCGTAGCCCTGGGGCACGTGTATCCAGACCGGCCGCTCGGAGGACTCGCCCCTTCGCAGCCGCAACACGGTCTGCTGTTCGCCGGACGGCTGCGCGGACCACAGTTGCAGCGCCCTGATCGCGGCCGCCAGTTTCGCGGGGGTCAGTTCGCGGTCGGCGAGGATCTTCTTCTGAATCTGCGTCCGCTGCGACGACGTCCTGGCCAGGAAGTGCTCGCGCAGCGACGATTCCAGATCGTCGTCATTGATGCCGACCGGCATGGCCAGCATCGTCGTGAACAGGATTGTGGCGGAAACAATCATCAACTGTCCTGATGCCGCCGGCAGAGCCCGCCCCGCTTGATTGCCCTAAAGCGCCGGCTCGACGATTCGCGATTCGATTACAGCCTTCCGAAGCGACGATGACGCCTGGCAAACTCGCGCAACGCATCATTCAACTGGTCTCGGCGGAACTCCGGCCAATAGACCTCGCTGACGTATATCTCGGCGTAGCTGATTTGCCAGAGCAGGAAGTTGCTGATGCGCATCTCTCCGGCCGTGCGGATCAACAGGTCCGGATCGGGCAGGCCCGCGGTATAAAGCGCGCCCGCGATCGTGTCTTCTTCAATCGCTTCGATCGATAACGCGCCGGCGGCGACACGTTTGGCGATGCGACGGACCGCGTCGATCAACTCCGTCCGTCCGCTGTAGTTCAAGGCCAGACAGAGCGTCATGCCTGTATTGTCTTTGGAGAGGGCGGTCGTTTCGTCCAACTCGCGGAGCACGTCGTCCGGCAGGCCCGCACGCCGCCCGAGTTGCACGAGCCGCACGCCGTTCTCCATGATCTCTTCTCGCTCCTTGATCAGGTATTCGACGTAGAGCTTCATGAGCCGATTGACTTCGTCGAACGGGCGATTCCAGTTCTCCGTGCTGAAGCTGTAGAGCGTCAGGCATTCGATCCCGAGCCTGGCGCAGTGCGTGACGATGTCGCGAACGTTTTCCGCGCCGGCCTCGTGGCCCTGAACACGCGCAAGGCCGCGCTCTTGGGCCCACCGCCCGTTGCCGTCCATGATGATCGCGACGTGCCGGGGAATCGTCTCGCGCGGTACCCCTAATTCGACTTGTGGATCCAGCGGTTTAGTAGCGGGCATCGACTCTACAGCCTCCCTCCATTATCTCGCTTTCTCTTCATGCAGACGAAACGGCATCACGATGGATCGTCGCGTTTCGATCGGCTCCGACGCTAATCAGCGTGATCGGCACGCCCAGAAGCTGCTCCAGCCGCTCGACGTACCGACGCGCCGCCTCCGGCAAGTCGCCATAGGATGCAGACCGCGAGATGTCCTTGCTCCAGCCCGGCAGCGTTTCGTAAACGAGCTCGACCTCCTGAAGCACGCGGGGTTCCGGTGAGAAGAACGACACTGGCTCGCCCTTCAGCATGTAGCCGGTGCAGACTTTCACCTCCGGCAATATGCCGAGCGTATCCAAGTGCATGATCGCGATCTGCGTGATTCCTCCAAGTGCGATGCTGTATCGGGTGGCAAACGCGTCAAACCAGCCGCAGCGGCGGGGTCGGCCGGTCGTCGTCCCGTACTCGTGGCCCGCCTCCCGGATCGCGTCGCTTGTGGCATCCGTCAGCTCCGTGGGAAACGGTCCGCCGCCCACCCGGGTCGTGTAGGCCTTGATGACGCCGACGTAGCTCCGCACAGCGGACAGCGGAACACCCGCGCCCGCGCAGATTCCACCGGCAACGCACGTACCGCTCGTCACGTATGGGAAGGTCCCGTGGTGGATGTCCAACAAGGTGCCTTGAGCGCCCTCGAACAGAATGCGCCGGCCGTCCGCAAGCGCCTCGTGCAGCTTGGACACCGTGTCCGTCACGTGCGGCGCCAACATGTCGGCGTATTCGAGATACTGCTCGGCGATCGTGATCGCGTCGATCGGATCGAAATCTTCGTAGAGCGCGGCAAAGACCGCGTTCCGTTGCGCGACGACCTCCACTAGCCTGGAGCGAAACGCGCTGGCATCGTAGAGGTCTCCAACGCGAAACGCCGTGCTCCGCATCATCTTGTCAGCGTGGCAGGGGCCGATGCCTTTCGCGGTCGTCCCGATGCGACGGTCCTTCCCGAGCTTCGCTTCAGCCAGTCGGTCCTGCTGTTTGTGATAGGGCATCACAAGATGAGCACGATTCGAGATGGACAAGTTCGAACTCACCTCCACGCCGCGCGCGCGAAGCGCCGAAATTTCCCCGCTGACAATCTCCGGATCGAGCACGACGCCCGGTCCGATCACGCTGAGTATCTGCGGCCGCAAGATGCCGCTGGGAAGCAAGTGGAGCGCGAATCGCTCGTCGCCGATCTGCACGGTGTGTCCGGCGTTTGCCCCGCCCGCGTACCGGACGACGATGTCGAAGTGCTCCGTGAGCAGGTCCACGACCTTGCCCTTGCCCTCGTCGCCCCATTGCAGGCCGACAACGCTCGTGTTGCCAAGCGATTCCATCTTCATCGGGAAGCACCCATCTCCAACCGCCGGTGCGGCGGTTGGATCTCGCTAGTTATACCGGTCGGATCCCCCTTGCGAAAGCGCGCTCTGAGCGTGAGCAGCAAGTCCACAACCGAGCCCCGAGCGCCAGCGAGCGAACCCGACGAACAGCGGTTCGTCCTGGAAAACCCTTGCTAGGGCTTGGAACTCGGATTGGAGACTCGACACGGGCGTCGACACGGGTGCCGAAACAAGGAATAATCTCTGGCGTGTGACGGTGACCGCGATACAGACAGGTGGGAATCCATGAGCCCGAAGAGACGACGCGCGACGGCAAGCGAGTTTGATATCGATGATCGATTGGAGGTGTTGGTCGGTCGGATTGTCGACAGCTACACGGCCGAGCCGCGTACGCGGCACATCGACCGCGGCTACCTCCTGAGCCAGCGGGAGATCATCACGATCATCGAGCGGCTGCTCGAGATATCCTATCCCGGATACTTCGGACGTCAGAACCTCACCTCGCAAAACGTGCGCTATCACGCCGGCGACGTGCTGCCGCGTCTGGCGCAATCGGCCTATACGGAGCTCTTCCGCTGTCTCTGCCACCAACGCGAGCTGGACGGCAAGTACGACCCGGACGCCGGCGCGGACGACGCACAAGAACTGGAAGACCTTGCCCAGGACCTGACCACGCGGTTCCTGGAGAAGATTCCCCATATCCGCGACCTGCTCGCGCTAGACGTTCAGGCGGCATACGACGGCGATCCCGCGGCGGCGAACCTTGACGAGACCATCCTCGCGTACCCGGGTGTTCTTGCCGTGACGGTCTTCCGCTACGCGCATGAGCTTTACGAAATGGACGTCCCGCTTATGCCGCGGACCATGACCGAGTGGGCTCACCTTCAGACCGGGATCGACATCCACCCCGGCGCGAAGATCGGCGAGAGCTTCTTCATTGACCACGGCACCGGCGTTGTCATCGGCGAGACGACCGAAATCGGCGACCACGTGAAGATCTACCAGGGTGTCACGTTGGGAGCCCTGAGCTTCCTGAAGGACGAACGCGGTCGCATGGTGCGGGGCTACAAGCGACACCCCACGGTCCGCGACAACGTCACCATCTACGCAAACGCCATCATCTTGGGCGGCGAGACCGTCCTCGGCGAGGGCAGCACGATCGGCGGCTCGACCTTCCTGACCTCCAGCGTGCCCGCCGGGTGTACGGTGACGACCACCGCTCCCGAGCTGACCGTCCGGCCGCCGAAACAGGGCAAACCTACCGGCACGATGCTCGATTTCAGCATATAGACGCTCTCTGAGAGCTGTAGAACAGGTGTTCGACCGCGAGAAGGAGTGCGGGCCGGACCTGCCGATAACACCGTATACAAGATTACTTGGGAGGTGGGTCCATGCCCGTGAGAATGTGTCGCCTGACCGTGCTCTTCACAGCCCTCGGCTTCGTTTTTTTGGGGGCCGTCGGCTGCGTGACCGAGCAGGAATGGGATCGATTCTGGAATCCAGCGGACAAGGACGCGCAACGCACCGCTGATCCGGATGCGGATGGGGTCACCCCCTCGCTGAGAGGCACCATCAGTCCGCTCGTGACCCTTGACGGCCTTCGACTCACGCACGTTCGAGGGTTTGGCCTTGTTGTCGACCTGGTGGACACCGGAGGCAGCGACGGGCCCACGATGGTCAAGAACTACCTAATTAAGGAGATGCGTCGTCGCCAGGATCCGAGTTCTCCCGGCCTGCCGGCCAAGCAGATGCTCGAGAGCAAGGACACGGCGATGGTCGAAGTCACCGGCCTCATCCCCGCCGGCGCCGAGAAGGACGACCGATTCGATGTCGTCGTCCGCGCCCTGGGTTCACAAACGAAATCCCTGGTCGGGGGCAGGCTGTTCCTGTGCAACTTGAAGATCTACGCGGACACGCCAAGTGGTGTCATCGGCGGCAAGACGCTGGCGACCGCCGCCGGCCCCATCTTCGTCAGCCCCTTTGATCGCGACGGTAAGCCTGTGGACAAGGTCGACCTCAGAACCGGTTGGGGGCTCGGCGGCGGCATCGTCTCCGAGGAGCGGAGGGTTCGCCTTGTGCTGAACGACCCGCGATACAGCGTCGCCCAGCGCATCGTCGCGCGGCTTAACGGCCGGTATGCGACCGACGAACCGGTAGCTGTCGGCCAGAGCCCCAGCTTCGTTGATCTCCACATCCCCAAACGATTCCACAATCGCAAGCGTCTCTTCCTTGAACGCGTGGTACACACGCCGCTGAACGGCAGTGAGAGCTTCCTGCGAAAGCGGTCGAAGGAGCTTGCGGATGAGATAGTCTTGCCCGAGGCCCCATACGAGACGATCGCCCTGGCCTGGGAAGCGGTCGGTGACATCGGTCTCCTGGACGTCCGGGAGCTTTACGTTCATTCCTCGCAGGTTGTCAGCTACTACGCAGGTCGGACCGGTCTCCGCCTGGGCGACCGCAGAGGCATGGAGGTCGTTGCCCGACATGCGAAGGACCCAGCCAGCCCATACCAGGATGAGGCAATCGACGAACTCGGGTTTGCGGTGAGGATGTACGGCGCGGGTGAGCACTTGCGGAAGCTGCTCGACGAGGGAAGCGCCACTGTGCGGATCAGGGCCTACAGGGCCCTCCGTCGACGCCCCCACCCCGCCATCGAAACCAAGGTGCTCTACGAAGACAACCTTATTCTCGACGTCGTCGACTCCAAAGGGCCGTATCTGGTTTTCGTCCAACGCTCCGATGCGCCTCGGATTGCCATCTTTGGAAAGCAAATGCGATGCCAGACGCCGGCCATGTTCCCGGGCGACCGCCGCGACGGCCGCAAGTTCTTTTCGCAGATCAGCGCGAGAGAAGGCGTCAAGGACCTCACAGTCATCTTCACGAACAAGCGGAACAACCGCAGCTCGCCGCCTCTGTCCGCACCTCTCGACGTCGCTGAGCTGATCGAGTTTCTGGGTGGAACGCCGGTGCGGGACACCGACCAGCAAATGCAAGGTCTGGGCGCCCCCTATTCCGAAATCACCGACGTCTTGAGCACCTTTTGCGACACAAGGACCATCCCCGGGAAGTTCATCGTTGAAGACCTGACAGGCCGGGAAGACTACGACGACGAATCCGGCCGAGACCGACCGGAATCGGAGTTGTAATACCCAGCGCACAAAGTTCACGCGCTCTCGTGACATGTCCGGTATAGTTCATGGTGAGCGAGGATTTCGATTCTTTGGCAAGGAGGTCGCTATGGACGTTTCGGAACATCACGGGGTCGGCGAGTTATACACGCTCTACCGTGCGACAGCCGATGCTCGGCTGGCCAGGCGGATTCAGGCGGTTTGGCTTGCCCGATGAGGATTGACGTGTCCGCGAATCATCCAAGCTGTCGGCGTGTCTCGCCGAACGGTTCACGGCGGTACGTCAGACGCGATATGATTGGCTCTATGCCGCCTACTGTGAAGGCGGTGCACCGTGTTCACAGAACACGGCTCTGTCCGATGCTCTCGCCGCACATCAACGTCGAGATCATGAATATCTTCCTAGAACAGTTCGCCCACGAGCTTGCGTCAGGCGTTCGTCATGGTTTGGGACCGAGCCGGCTTTCACGTCGGCAAAGCGTTGCGTATTCCGGAGGACGTTTCCATCGTCGCCTTGCCGCCCTACTCGCCGGAACTGAACCCGATGGAGAACCTGTGGCATTACCTGCGAAGCCATCATTGGTCGAATCGAGCCTTCGCCGATTACGCAGCCCTGGTCAACGCCGCCGAAACCGCCTGGGAGCATTCAGCCTGCAACCCGGAGACGATCCAATCGGTTTGCAGAACACCTTATGCGATAGCACAGTAATTTTGTGCGCGTGGCATTATTCACAGCCGGATTGCATGAGAATCGCTGGATAGGGTTGTATCAATTGCCCGGAAGCCAAGTGCCATAACATGTCCAGGTGAGTAGTTAGGCAAGCGGTTGAGACATGCCGGTTATGTTATCGCCTGATGCCGAGGGCGTGCAATCCGAGCCCCAAGCGCCAGCGCGGGGTTTCTGAGGACAAACCGTAGCTCTTCGGACCCGCTCGCTTGCGCTCGGGGCTCGGATTGGCATTCCACGGGGTGTGAGAAGGAATTCTCGCAACAGCGAGAATACGAGGGGGGAAACGGGGCTCGGAATCAGACGTCGAAGAGACCCGGCTCTGCGTCTTCCGGCCGGGGGAGGTTCTCTTCGGACGGCGCTTCAAAGCCGAGATGTTCGTAGGTTCGGCGCGTTGCACAACGTCCCTGCCGCGTGCGCGTGACGAAGCCCCGCTGTAGGAGGAACGGTTCCACCATGTCCTCGAGGGTGTCGCGCGACTGTCCCATCGTGGCGGCCAGCGCTTCGATGCCGGCCGGCCCGCCGTTGTAGGTTTCAATCAGGGCCGTCAAGAACGCACGGTCCAGCCGGTCGAGCCCGACCTTGTCGATCTCCTCGATTGAGAGTGCCTTCTCGACGACGTCGGCGTTGAGCGACCCATCGGCTCGGACCTGGGCATAGTCTCGCACGCGCCTGAGTAGACGGTTGGCGACGCGCGGCGTTCCCCGCGATCGCTCGGCGACGGTTCGCAGGGCGTCGTCGTTCGCCTTGATCTCCAGCATGTGTGCGGAGCGGCGAACGATTTCGAACAGGGATTCGGCGTCGTAGAACTCGAGGTGATAACGCAGGCCAAACCGGTCTCGAAGGGCGGCGGTGAGCATGCCCGCGCGGGTGGTGGCGCCGATGAGCGTGAAGCGGTTCAGCCGGAAGTTGACGGTCCGTCCGCCGAGCCCGCCTTCGATGGTGTAGTCCACGCGGAAGTCCTCCATCGCCGGATAGAGGAATTCCTCGACAATCTTGTTGAGCCGATGCACCTCATCGATAAAGAGAATGGCCCCGGTTTCGAGGTTTGTCAGCATGCCCATGAGGTCGGCCTGCTTGACGATGGCGGGCCCGCTTGTGATCCGGATGCGGTCCGCGACGCCCATTTCTTCGGCGATCACATGGGCGAGGGTGGTCTTGCCGAGGCCGGGGGGGCCGTCCAGGAGGACGTGCTCCATTGGCTCGCGGCGCTTCTTGGCTGCGTCGAGGGCGATGCGGAGCTGTTCGATGACGTTGTGTTGGCCGATGCACTCGTCGAGCCGCGTTGGGCGGAGGGCCCAGTTGGACCGTTCCTCCTGTTCACCGCCGGGTTCTCCATCGATGACGCGTTGTCTGGCCATTGCTTCTAAGCCTCCGTGCCACTCTTGATGCGATAGGCGGCCCGGACCCATGCCTCGGGCGAATCGAGATCGTCGTGCAGTTGGGCCACGCGGGCGATCCAACGTTCTGCATCCGCCCGCGAATCTCCCCAGGCGACAAGAATCTCGATGGCATCTCGCTGGCTGTCGCTCAACGCGTGTTTGGCGGCTTCGGGGACGTCCTCCGCGGCGTAGGCGTAGGCGGCGACCTTACCGCGGAGTTCGGCGACGATCTGCTCCGTCATGCGTTTGCCAATGCCGGGCAATCGCCTCAGGGCGATGAGATCGCCGGACTCGATGTGCGCGGCGATTCTCGCGACGGGTTCCGCAAGGGCTCGCAAGCCCTTGCGAATGCCGACGCCTTTGACGGTGACGAACTGTTGGAAGAAGGCACGGTCCTCGGGATGAAGGAAGCCGATCAGCCTCGGGATGAGGTTGCCGCCGGCGGCGCTCCCTTCGAGGTATTCGAGCGTGTGCAGGGTGATCTGTCGGCCGCGATTGGCGGCGAGCTCGTGGACGGCGTAGCTGGGGACGAGCACCTGGTAGGCGATGCCGTCACGATCGATGATCGCGGACTCCTCGTCGATCTCACTGAGCAATCCACTGATTCGAACGATCATCGAAACCTCGCGAGCTTCGAGGAGCCGCGGACTTCAGTCCGCGCGGCTGTTCCCAGTTAATGGGTGCCACTGGCGGCTCATCCGCCAGTGCGTTGTTCGCTATTGCGGGCACTGGCGGACGAGCCGCCAGTGGCACCAAGGCCCCCGCATCCTCGGATGGCCGCGCGGGCTGAAGCCCGCGGCTCTTCTGTTTGGTTGCGGTCGCGATCACAGAGCGCGATGCCGTAGGCGGCGATCGCCAGGGCGTCAGCGACGTCCGCGGGTTCGGGTATCTTGTCGAGGCCCAGCGTCGCCATGACTGCGCGTTGCATCTGGCGCTTGGAGGCATGGCCATTGCCGGTCAGGGCCTTCTTGATCTTCGTTGCCGAGACACTGACGACCTCGATGTGGCGCCGTGCTGCGGCAAGGAGCAGGACTCCTCTGGCATGGCCCATCAGAATCGCGGTGCGGGGATGTTTGTAGTGGGCGAAGAGGTCCTCCACGACGAGCAGATGGATGTCGTGCTCCACGAACACCTCTTCGATTCCCACGGCGATTTCATGGAGCCGCTCGGACAGCGGTTTCGATGTTGTCGATGTCACTATGCCGGCGTCGGCGATTCGGTGCTGCGGCGTTTCGATGACGGCATAGCCCGTGCGCTCGAGGCCGGGGTCGATACCGGCCACGCGGATGATCCGCGGGGATTCCGATCCACCGCGACCTCGCTTGCGATCGTCGGCGCGGGTCCTGGTGCTTCGCGTTATTCGATGCGCCATTGTGTGCCGTCCGGACGGTCTTCCAGGGTGATTCCGAGTGCCGCGAGCTTGTTACGAATGTGATCGCCAATCTCGAACTGCTTGGCCTTTCGGGCCATCGTCCTCACATCGACGAGCAGATCGAGAATCTCGGCGGTCTTTTCGTCGTCCGCATAGCCGACGGCGGTCGGGTGCTCCTCCAGGAGCCCGAGCAGTCGGGCGAGTGTCATGAACGTGCCTGCGGCGGCCTGCACGATGAGCCGGAGCTGTTCGTTCGGCCGGCTCTCCAGGCGCGTCGCGTCCATGAATTTATTGAACAGGCCCGCCATATCGAAGAGGACGCCGATCGCTCCGGCGGTGTTGAAGTCGTCGTCCATGGATTCGAGGAACCGTACTCTGCCTTTCATCACGTCGTCCATGAACTGCCCGGTCTGCTCATCGACCTTGGCCTCCCGCATCTGCTCGACCTGGGTGTTGGCGTTGTATGGGTCCGCGCTGGTGGCGCGATGGAGTCGTTCCAGGAGTCGGTAGAAAGTGTTCAAGCCGGTCTTGGCGGATCGGAGGGACTCGTCGGAGAAGTCGATCGGCGAGCGGTAATGAGATTGCAGGATCAGGAACCGCACCAGCTCGGGGGGGTGCCTATTCAGGAGGTTAGACAGTTGCAGCGAGGTCATGATCTCCTGGAACTCGGGATCAGACTTCGAGATTTTTTTCGTATTGAACCGTGTGAGTCCGTTGTGCAGCCAGTATTTGGCGAAGTGTTTGCCCGTGGCGGACTCCGACTGGGCGATTTCGTTTTCGTGGTGCGGGAATTTGAGGTCCATGCCGCCGCCGTGCATGTCGAAGGTGTCGCCGAGGTATTTCATGGCCATGGCGGAGCACTCGATATGCCAGCCGGGACGTCCCTTCCCCCACGGCGAGTCGAACTTGACGTCGTCGGGCTCCTCGGGTTTCGCCGCCTTCCAGAGCGTGAAGTCGCCGGGGTTCCGCTTGGCCGAATGGTCGAGGCCGTCTCGGGTTCCGGCGAACTGCTCGTCTGGATTGCGGTTTGTGAGCTTGCCGTAATCCGCATCCTTGCTGACGTCGAAGTACACATCGCCGTCCACGACATACGCGACGTCCTGGTCAGCCAACTTTTGGACGATGGCGATGATCTCCTCGATGTGCTCGCTCGCGCGAGGCAGGCGGTCAATGGATTTGACGCCGAGGGCGGCCAAGGACTCGATGTACTTCTGTTCGAGATCGCGTGCCAACTGGCGCACGGTCATGCCGCGTTCCTTGGCCTCCGCGATCAACTTGTCCTCGACATCCGTGATGTTGACGACCCACGTCACTCGGAATCCCTTGAACGTGAGGTATCGCTTGATTGCGTCGAAGATCACGGGGCCGACGGCGTGGCCGATGTGCGCGGGCTTGTAGACAGTCGGGCCGCAGAGGTAGATGCCGACCTTGCCGGGCTGTACCGGCTCGAACAGCTCCTTCTCGCCGGACAGGGTGTTGTAGACTCGCAGTGTCATGGTTCGCTTGTTGCCTCCGGCAGGGTTCTTATCCTGGCATTTCACGTTTGCCTGTGGCACCGGCGTCTCGCCGGTGAGGTAACGGAACCTGTCCTCCTTGCGTCCACCGGCAAGACGCCGGTGCCAGACAGCTTCCGTTCCCAGCCACCTATTGAGGCGTGAACGGTCAAGGAACACCTTGTGTTTCCTTGAAGCCCACGGATTGCGATCCGCGGGCTTGACGCGCGTTCTATCGCCCACTCAAGCATCAGCGGTAGTCATTCTCGCAGGCATCAATAGTAGTTGCTATCAGCGAGCGAGGCCAGACCGGCCACACACGTGCAGGCAATTGCCTCGCCTCTGCCGATTGCGTCCAAACCCTCATTCGTCTTCGCCTTGATACCGACGCGCGACTGCGGCAGCGCGAGCAGGTTCGCGAGGCACTCCCGCATCGCCTCTTTGTGGTCCGAGAGCTTGGGGCGCTCGGCGTGAATCACGAGATCGAGGCTCGCAACGGTGAAACCGGCCGCCAGGACCTTTTCCACAACGCCTGCCAGAAGTTTGCGGCTATCCAGCCCCGCGTTACGCGGATCCGTATCCGGGTAGTGCTCGCCGATGTCGGGCAGGCCGGCGGCGCCGAGCAGGGCATCGGCCACGGCATGCAGCACGACATCTCCATCACTGTGGCCGTGAAGGTGCATTTCGTGCTCGACTTCGATTCCACAAAGCCGGAGCCGTCCGCCGGGTTCAAGCCGGTGGATGTCCGTTCCGATTCCGATGCGATCGATCGCTCTCGTCGCCACGGTGTGTCCTCGGGTTTGGGCAGTCTCGGGCATTCGAGACTGTGTACGCAGTTGGCGTTCAGCCTGGGTGGCATGGGTAATGAGTGGGAACACCTTGAGGCCCAACCCACGGGTAAGCTCCGCCGCTTCACGCGGCTTCGCTAACCCATGCCACGCCCGCTTAACACGCACGAGACTACCCGCGCAGCCGCGAAAATCAAGTCGGCCACTCGCCACGGAAGACCTCGACGGCCGGTCCAGTCATACAGACGGCGCTGGCTTCGGAAGACTCTTGGACCCACTCAATGGACAGATCGCCGCCAGGAAGGCGGATCGTGGCGGCACGATCGAGCCTGCCTTCTAGCACGCCGGCAACGAGGACCGCGCACGCGCCCGTCCCACAGGCCATGGTCAGGCCGCTGCCGCGTTCCCAGGTTCTCATGACGGCGGACTGCCGCGACTGCACGCCTGCGAGGTGGAGGTTTACGCGATTGGGAAAGAGCGGGAGATGTTCAACCTGCCGGCCCAGTGCGGCCAGATCGATCGCGTCCGGATCGGGGACGAACACGACGGCGTGCGGGTTCCCCATCGACACGCACGTCGTCACGTAGCTCGCGCCGCCTACCGACAAGGGAACACGGACGCAGCGATCGCCAGGCACATCCACCGGTATCTTGCCGGGCTCGAGGATCGGCCGCCCCATGTCCACGCGGACGCGCTGCACCAATCCGTTGGATAGGTATGCCTCCAGGGCGCGAACGCCGCGGTCGGTCTGGATTCTGACGGCCCGGCGGTCGGCTACGCACTTGCCCGAGGCAATGCCGCTTTCGATCACGTACTTGGCGACACAGCGGATGCCGTTGCCGCACATCTCGGCGCGCGAGCCGTCGGCGTTGTACACCTCCATCCTCGCGTGTGCTTCGACACCGTCATCCGGTGGGCAAATGAGGATGAGGCCGTCGGAGCCCACGCCGCGATGTCGATCGCTGGTCGCACGAGCCAGCGCAGGGATGTCCACGCCGGCCAGGCTCACATCGAGGCAATCGACGAAGACATAGTCGTTGCCAAGTCCGTGCATCTTGGTGAACGGGATCATGTACGGCCGTGGCATTTGACGTTCGCCTGCAGCACTGGCATCCCGGGTGGCACCGGCGTCTCGCCGGTTGTGCCAAGAGGGTAGCGGTCTTTCCGCCTCACCGGCGAGACGCCGGTGCCACCCTTATTCGTTAACCATCCCATCTTGCACCATGCGGAGCGAGAAGTCGAGCATCTCGTAGATGGGCAGCCCGTCCACCTTGAGGAACCCGTCGGCCACAAGCAGGCGTCGTGCGTCGTCGCGGCGTTTGATGACGGCCTCGACCTCGACGAGCTTGTTGGTCGGGATGATCTGGCCGCGGTACTTCCATGTGTGTTCGATGCCGCGGGCGATCGGCTCGAAGCGATGCGTGTCCTGGACATCCGGCCCCCAGCACGCGACCGCAAACACCTTCAACAACTGAAGGAAGGACTCGAGTCCCAGCGAACCGGGCCATACCGGGTCCTGGTAGAAGTGCGCCTTGAAGAACCACGCCTCAGGATCGACGTTGGCTCTGCCGTGAACATATCCCAAGCCGTGCGGTCCGCCGTCGGGAAGCAGTACGTCGATCTCGTCGATCATGCGAAACGCGCGGGCGGGCAGCGCGCCAGGGATGGCCTCGACGGAATCCGGATCGTCGGGTGTCAGCGGCGGAATATCCTCGAAGGCAACCTGGCTGGCGCGATGGATGTCTTCGGCTCGTGGTGTGAAGATGCGGTCGGCGGCATCGCGGACGCCGATCTGGCGGGCAAGCGCGGCGCTGGAGAAGAAGCCGAATGTCGTGTGTCCCTCATAGACGGACCGTCCCTGCCGCAGGAGCTGCATCTCGAACTTCTCGACGATCATGCCGCCTGCATGGGAGACGTCTGTGAGCCTGACGCAGGACGTCAACGTGCCGGAATCGGAGAAGACCTCTTCGTGCAGCGTGGCCGTTCCGCCGAGGTTGCGGAAGGACAGGTCGTCGTTGCTCTTGAGGGCCGATCCGAGATACGCCGCCAGCCAGCCACATGTTTGCAGGGGGATTTCCAGGAGGACGCTGAACGGCATCGACGCCTGACGGTTCGCGCGGAAGTACCAGGCATCGGGCGGGACATCGTACTCGGCCTCCACCCACCCACCGGGTTCGAGCTTCCAGGCGTGCGGCTCGATCGCGACGACCCGGTCGATGAACTGGTAGGGCGGCCCCGGGAGCCGGGCAATCCGCCGCTCCTCGTCGAACACGCGATAAGGCTCACCAAAGGCATCCGAAGGCTTGCCGATCGCAAAGGCCAGGAAGTGGTCGCGATCGAACAGCGGCTTCGTGAGGACACCGCGACCACAGGTCGCGGCCTCTTCCCTCAACCCGTCGATACCTCTATCCCTGAGCCCCCTGGCCCGTTCTGCTACCTCCTTCTGATCTCGCCACAGACCCTCAACACCCTCGCGCGTCAGGCCGGTCAGTCGGAGCGACATGTCCGTGACCTGCACGATGCGCCGGCCGTCGGCGAACATCAGGGCGTCGGCAATGACGTATGGTTCGGGACGATATCCGATTTCCGTGATCTCCACTTGATACGTTGCCTTGCGTGTAGCGGGGGTGACCGGGCCGCGGCACTTCAAAGAGCTGGCAACGCCGGGGACGGGCTCGTAGACCACATCGGCGTGCTCACCGACCCAGCCCATTCTCAGCAGGAAGAACCGTAGCGCGTGCAGGCAGCACTCGTACATAAGTGTGCCGGGCATGACCATGTCGTCGACGAAGTGGCAGGTGAGGAACCAATCGTCGGGGTGGATGTCGGCCTCGGCACGGATCACGCCCAGGCCGAACCGTCCGCCATCGGGATTTATCTCCAGCACGCGATCGATCAGCTTCATCCGCCCGTCGGGCAGGCGCGGCGGCTCGGTCAGCGGCAGGTCCGCGAAACGGGGCCCGAAGCAGCCGGCCAGGTCTCCGCGCCGGGAGGCGGCGAGGGCGGCGTCGTCGTAGGATTCGACCGCCATCGGCAGTGGCGTGCGCCAATCCTCCAGCGTGCCACTGGCAGCTTGTCTGCCAGTGTTTTGTACTACGGCGCGACCTGGAGCGGGCTCGGCGTCCTTGGGCGTCAGGACGATGCCACCGGACTTTTTGATTTCCTCCGCGGTGAAGAAGCCGGCGCACCCGTCGCGCATGGAAATCATCGGCTCGCCGCGGATGGCGCCGTCAAACTGAAAGAAGAAGAGCCACACGTCGCCTTGTCGGACGAACCGCTCGATCCGAATGTCGTAGCGAACGACCTCGCCGGGCCGGGGAAGGCCGCGGTGGAACGTGACGGTAGCATCAAGCAGCCGGTACGACCGCCGGCCCTGAACGGCCAGATCGATGCCCAGGTAGCTCGACAAGAAGAGGTCCGCCTGACCTGCTTCCACCGTGATGCAAGTGGGACACCGGTCGCCGTCGAGATACCACTTGCCGGGCAGGACGTCGTGCTCCGTGACGATCCTGCCACTCGTCAGCGAGCACTTGTCGCCTTCGACCGCGAGGATGCGATCGACGAGCATCAACGGCTCGTCCGGAAGCCGAACGCGAACGGGATAGTCGTCCACTTCGGCAAACCGCGGACCCAGGACTTGTGCGACTGAGCCCACGGCAAACTCCATGCACAGTTCGCGCGGATATGACGGTGCTCCCGGCGCATGCACGGCACTGGCATCGAGTTGAGTTTCCGGTAGTGCTACGGGAGCCCGTGGCGGCAGTTCCGCCAAGAGACTCGGATCAACGCCGCCGTCGGCAATGATCATTTCGAGTAGCTGTGTCTGGAAAGCCAGCGCCCGGTGCATGCCTTCGGTGGCCGTGCCGGAGAAACGCAGGAATGCGTCGTGGGCACGTGCCGTCGCCGTGGCACTTGTCGTCAGTGCGTTTGTTGCGTCCGCGTTTGTATCTGCGTTTTGCGTAGAAGCATCCTCGGCTTTGGCGGCGGGAAGCTCTTTGGCGGATTGCGTGGCCACCCCCCGGCCAAGGCCTGGGGCTCTTGAGGGCTCCACGAGGCCTGGGGCACTTGGCGGCTGCGCAAGTTGGATTCCCAGAGGCACGTCGACAGTGGACGTGTGCACATCTCTGCATTCAGTGCGGACATTGTCTGACTTTGGCGATTCGCCGTCGTAGAGGCTGGTCAAATCGACCGGTACCCGCTCGGCGATCAATGCGGCCAAGAGCCTCAGGACCGTCGCGACTTCATCTTCACCACGTTGCGACGCCGATCTGGCCATGTGTGGGCGGCCGGCCAGTATCTTGGCGATCATCCGCGAACACGAAGCCTGCGGCCCGATCTCGACGAAGAGACGCACGCCGTCCTCATACGCCTGGTTGACGAGCGCGGGGAAGTCGAAGCCTGCCACGGCCTGGCCGGTGATCGAGTCGGCGGCAGCCTGGCGATCGACATCGTAGGCTCGGGCCAGGACGGCGCTGTAAAACCGAACGTTGGCGGGACAGTGCGTCGGCAAGAAGTGGAGGTCTCGGTATGCTTCCTCGACCTCGCGGACGACCTCACAGTGAACGGCCGGGACGCCGACGACGGGAATCGCCTTGCATCCGAGCCTCGTCGTGACCGTTTCGACGTCGGCCCGCAAACCGCCCAGGACGCACTCGTCGGGCGTGTTGACGATCAAGAGCCGCGCATGGGGGACGCCGGTCAGCGCTTCTCGAACGACCGGCTCCGGCCGGCCCACGACGACGGCATGCCAGTCAACCGACTGATCCGGTGGTATTCCCCATGCGGACCGGACGGCATTGCAGGGTCCGGCGAGGTCGGTCTCGAAGAGCGGTGAGGCCTGCATCCGCTTCAGCATCTCGTCGCGATCGGGCCACGCGCGGAGAGCGAAGAGCCCGACGGACTCGCCCAAACTGTAGCCGATGACGGCATCGGGTTGAATGCCGAAGCGGCGAAGCAGATCGGCCACGAGGACGCCGTAAGAGACTTGGCCGAAGATCATGCGGTGCATCGAATGGACGATGGCCGCATCCGTCTCGCGTTGCCATCCGGAGCGCCATGACGCGCGCCAGGGGGCATACCAGCGGGGCATGAATTGGCTTTTCAGGGAGTCGGACTCGCGATCCAGCCTGCGCGGCACTTCGGGCCAGCGCGCGGCGATAGCTCGGCCCATCCCGGCGTAGTGATTGCCCGAGCCGGGGAAGACGAAGGCGAGTTTCGCGTCTTCTCCCAGGGGCCGGGGGCTGTAGAACGCACCATCGCGGCCATCGAGCGACTTGTCGGGATTGGCGGCGATCGCATGTCGGGCTTCGTCGAGCGTGTGGTTCAACGCGTCGGTCGAGCTTGCGACAAACGCGGCTGCCACGCGTGCATTGCCGTTCGGCGGTCGTCGGGCGAACCAGCGGCGGGCGACGGATTCGATGTTGCCCGGCGTCTTGGCGACGGACGATTTCAACGAGTCGATCGCATCGAGCAGTGCCGGGACGTCGCTACCGTCCACGGCGAAGACGGCCTTGTCGCATGCGCCGAGGGGTCGGGATCGCCCCATCGAATGGTCGTCTTCGGCCGACTCGTTACCCTCCAGCACGACGTGCATGCAGTTGCCGTCGGGTGTCATTGTGCTGACACCAGCTCGGCGGGGACCGGCAGTCCGATCTCTGAACCAGTATTGGGCGTGATGCGGTACGTGCAGGAAATCGCCGCAGGACTCGATCGTTGCATCGGATCGTTCGGCGTTGCGGTTGGGCGGAAGCAACTCCTGGTAGAGACAGAGGCACGTCTTCACGAACGAGGCGAGCCCTGCGGTCGCGCCGGTGTGGCCGATGTTTGCCTTGATCGATCCGATGGCGAAGGGATCGCGTCGTTGTCCGAAGAACCGCCGCAGTGCCGCTGCTTCGGCTGCGCCACCGCCCGGATCGCCGCCGCCCGGGTCGCTACCGCCATGCGATTCGATGTAACTGACGGACTCGGGAGGCACGCCCGCGTCGGCGTATGCCCGTTCGAGAGCCAGCACACATGTGTTTTCTGACGGTCCGTCCGCGGGCGATTCTCCTCCGCCCGCCGCGCCGATGCCGCGGATCACCGCGTAGACCCGATCGCCGTCGCGCTGGGCATCGTCAAGCCGTTTGAGGACGACGGCTGCGGCGCCTTCCCCGAAGGCAGGTCCGGCGGTGGAGGCGTCGAACCGTTGCGACGCGCCGGCCGACGAGGCCGGCCGGCCTGAGTGCGATGTAGCGAGGTTCCGGGGATCGGCCGTGAGGTCGACCGCGCCGACGATGGCGGCGTTGATCTCGTCATGTTGGAGCGACCTGACGGCGATCTCCAGCGCGCGGATACCGGAGGCTTCGTCGCAGGAGACCGCGAAGCTGGGACCGCCGAGATCGAATTCGCGGGCGATCCGGCTGGCAATGATGTTGCCAAGCGCGCCGACAGTCCGCGGGGCATTGAGCGCGGGGCCGACGGCCTCGCGCAGATCGCCGAGCCACCGGGTCGATTCCTCGTCGGTGAGGGTCAGACCGCATTGCGCCGCCCACCGACGGACTTGATCGGTAAGCCACCAACGCAGATGGTAGTTCGTCGTATTGAGGTCCAGTGTCATGCCGACGAGCACGCCGACGTTCGGCCTGCGCCCTCGCATGGGCATCCCGGCATCGCGGATCGCCTCGGCCGCCGTCTCCAACATCAACAACTGCTGCGGCAGGACTTCCGCGATCTCGTTCGGCGGCAGGCGATACTTCCCGACGGGAATGGAGAGTTTGTCCAAAACCGCGCCCCGCGGGGTCAGGCATTCGCCTCGGAAGATCAACTCCTGGAATGCGCGCAGCGACGGCGTGCCGGCGAGCCGTGCCTCCATACCAACGACCGCAATGGCGGGCGATCGCTGCTCGCCCTCCGTGCCGGCCGAGTTCTGTGGCGTTGGGATCTTCTTGTCGCGGGCGGCTTGAAATGCGACGGACTTGTGGACGAGGGCTGTGCGGGATGCGTCCCATTCTTCGAGCAGGACGTGCGCGTTGATGCCGCCGAAGCCGAATGCGTTCAAGGCGGCGCGACGGGGCGAGTGGTCTTGTCGCCGCTGCCAGCGCATGGGCTCGGTCGCGACGTGAAATGGGCTGTCTTCGAGCGGGATCATCGCGGAGCAACGGCGGAAGTTGGCCTGGGGCGGCAGTGTTGTCTCGCGCAGGGCGAGGACGATTTTGATGAGCCCGGCCGCGCCGGCGGCCGTGAGGAGATGGCCGATCATCGACTTGATGGAACCGATCGCGCACTGTCCCGGTTTCCATCCGTGGTCACCCCAGAGCGCTCGCAGGCTCTCGATCTCGATAGCGTCGCCGAGCGGAGTGCCGGTACCGTGACACTCGATGAGATCGATATCGTGCGGCGACCAATCGGTCGCGGCGTATGCCTGCCGCATCGCGCGGACTTGTCCCTCGGAATCCGGTGCGAGCAGGCTCCCGCCGATGTCGTTGGACAGACCAATACCGCGGATCACGCCGTAAACTCGGTCTCCGTCGCGAACGGCGTCGTCGAGGCGCTTGAGCAGGACGACGCCGGCGCCTTCGCCGACGACGAGGCCATCGGAAGCGGCGTCGAACGGCGAGCACCGGCCGGACGGGGAGAGCGCTCGGAGCTGCGTGAAGCCCATCTGCGTGTAGAGGCAATCGGGCCTCGATACGCCGCCTGCAAGCATGGCATCCGCGCGGCCGTCGATGAGCTCGTCACACGCAAGCTTCAGCGCGTAGAGTGAGGAGGCGCAGGCCGCGTCCAGCGTGTAGCTGCCGCCGCCGAGGCCGATGGCGTTTGCTAACAACGAAGCAGGTAATCCCGTGACGCGCCGATTCAGCGGATTCGTTTGCAGCCGACGCCAGGCTTGGGAAAATTCGCCGCGGCGCGGGCCCAGGGCTTCGTGAGGGATCGAATGACGGGTGCCACTGGCAGCTTGTCTGCCAGTGTTTTGGGTGCTTTCGAGAGCGAGATCGCACTGGCGGGCAAGCCGCCAGTGGCACCCTTGCGATCCGTCCCCCACCCCTGGAAGGGAAGGGGCACCCGTGCTGGCGGCACCCGCTTGCGTTTGGAGTACGGCTTCCTCGAAAACGCGGCCGAACGTTTCCCTGGTGATAGCGGACGATCCGTCGGTTGGCAAGGCGATGGCGGCGAGGATCGCGCCGACTCGCGAGAGATCGAGGTTGTCCGTGATGCCGTCGCGGAATGCCTGTTGTCCGGCGTGCAGGGCGACGAGGTACAACGGATCGAGTTCTCGCAGAAGCGATGCGTCGATGCGCAAGCCTGTGGGCTCCACCGAGAAGTCGTCGACGAAGCAGCCCCGCAAGGAATAGACGCAGTCGGGATCGGGACGATCGGAAAGCACGGACCGCGGGTCGAGCACCCAGCGGCCTGCAGGCACTTCGCGCGTCGTGTCGAGCCTGGCGAGGATGTTCCGCCAGAACGTCCGCGGGTCGGCGGCGCCGGGGAACATGCATCCCAGCCCGACGACGGCAATCGGCGTGTTGCGCGACACGTTTTCCCCCTACGTTGCAGTGCCTGAGATCGACCGGCGGCGGAATGCCTCCTCCAATGAGCGATCCACGGTGCATTCGTATTCCTCAATGCGAGCCACGAGTTGCCCCCGGTCGTCCAAGAAGAACAGGTCGCCGGTCATTGTGCGCGGCGTGTGAGCGCGAACGCGCAGGATCGTCCTTGTGTTTTCCACGGGGAATCGCGGGCAATACTGGCGGTATCGACCGACGCAAGCGGGCAGCGAGACCGTCCCCATCCGGTCGTGGCACCAAAGGATCGCCATCTGGAATCCACCGTCGATCACGAGCGGATCTGTAATCCAGTCGCTGCGTAATGGGTCAGCCATCCATGCTCGCGGCGGCGGGGCGGGGCGCAGTTTCGCAACCAGCCCTTGTGCGGAACATGCTTCCAGCGTCTGGATTGTGTGGAAGTGCTCGCCGTGGAAGAGCACGTTCTCATACAAGTACCCGGCGGCGTGCTCGTGGGGGTCTTCCGCGGGCATGTCCGGGAGGGCGTCCACAGGCCTCGCAGGCAGTTGCGAGGTCAGTACGACGGTCGCGCCGGCGTGGCGGACCTCGCTGCCATCCTGGCGGCGAGAGCGAACTTCGACGTCGACATCGAAGACCGACCCGCTGATCCGGGGCTTGGCCGTCATGAAACGCAAGGTCATCGGCTCGTCTTGAAGGACGACGCCGCTCAGGACACGCAAGGCGTCCACGCCGTGGAACAGCAATCCGGGATTCATGTGCAGCGCCGCGTGTGCGAGCCACTCCATGATGATCGCTGCCGGCAATACGGGCCGTCCACCTAAGACGTGCGACTCGAGGAACGGATGTCGAGCGAGATCCAACGTCCGCTCGAACGCGGGTAGGAGGGCGTCATCGCGTCTCTCTCGGGCGTCCGGAGGGCAGTTGTCGTGTGGCGGCGCGCTGTCGCGGTTCGGCGTTCCGCTCTCGATCTTTCCACGGTTTGCGAGGGATGCGCCGATGACAACCTCCGTTGCGGCGGGATCGTCGTGATGCAGCTCATCGACGAAGCATCTCGCGCCGGCGGCGAGGGGAATCAGATCGATACCCTGTTCCAGGAACACCTTCCGTAAGGATGGGCCGACCATGCCGCCATCCCACGGGCCCCAGTTGATCGACCGGACGCGACAGGCTGGCAATCGGGCGGCGAGGCGGCGCGCGGCCTTGTTCAGCACCTCATTCGCCACGGCGTAATCGACCTGGCCCGCGTTGCCGTAGCGCCCGCTGACGGAAGAAAACAGCACGACGCATCGAAGCTCGTCCAGGTCCAGCGCGTCGATCAGATGTCGCAGGCCGGCGACCTTTGTGTCGAAGACGCGGTCGAACTGCTCCGGCGTTTTTTCTTCGATGCGTCGATCTTCGAGGACGCCCGCCGCGTGAATGAGGCCGCGAATCGGGCCGAGGGTTGTCCGGAGGTCGGTCAACGTCGCGCGGACCGCATCCGGGTCGCACACGTCGGCGCTGCGATACTCGACTCGGGCGCCGGTCTTCGCGATCCGGTCGAGGTTTCGCCGGATCTCACGGTCGGCCAAGAGCCGATCGCATCGCGTCTGGAGCCTGCGGGGCGTCGGCTTGTCGTTGCCTGCAAACTCGTTGGCGAGCACGGCTCGCTTGACATCGGCCTCGGTTTCCATACCCGCCAGCCATTGCGGCTCGCCGTCGGGCGGCGCCGATCTACCCAGCAGCACCAGCGTGGTCCGGCAATCCTGCGCCAAAGCGAGCGCCGCAGCAGCCGTCACACCTCGCGCGCCGCCCGTCACGACGACGACGTCGCCTTCCCAAAGGATCGGCGTGCCGGCGGACACGGGCGCACTCACGGTTTCCAGCCCGCGCCGACCGTTCGGGCTGAGGCCGACTTCGATCGGCCCGTCGGTGGACAGCTCGTCCACAACTGCTGAGGCTGCCTCCGCATCGTTCCAGTCAAGTGTCATGTCTATGGCACTGCAATGGACTTCCGGCCATTCAAGGGCGGCGGTCTTGATGAGGCCGGCGAGCCCGCCGTGCGTGGGGTCAAAACCGCCTCGGCCGAGCAGCCCGAAGGCGCCGTCCATCCGGGCGACGGTCGCTAGGATCGCACCGCCGCGGGAAGCCGCGCGACGTAGATCACCTGCGACATGTTTGAGCAATGCGAAAGCCGCTTTGAGTTCCGCCTCGGATGTGGGTTCCCACGTGGGTCCCGCGGGCTTGCCGGGTCGGCCCACGAGGATCAAGCCGCCAACGGGCGTAGCGTGTCCCGCGTTGATCGCAGAAAGCGGGTCGACAAGACGCGGCGTGTGCCCTGCGGACGCCAGCCGATCGGCAATCGCCGAAGCCAAGGACGAACCGTCGTCGGTAACCCAAAGCTCGTGCCCCGAAGCAATCGACAGGCTGCCGGGAGTCGCCTTCGGCAGTGTGGTCCACTGCAACACCTCCCGATCGAGCGGAGCGGCGGAGGTAGTCGAGCCTGTCGCCAGACTGTCGCACCGTCGTCTTGGCGGTGGCGACACAGACGAGACGCCTGTGCCACAATCCCGAAATGGTCCGCCTGTCGTTTCCGTGGCTTCCGTGGTCTTCGCAGCTTCTGTGGTTTCTGTGGCCTCACTGGCTTCGTCCGTTTTGCCGCACGAGCAATCAACGATCTGCCGCAGCGTCCGCAGGCTCCCCATGTATTCCGGTTTGACGGGCGGCAGATCGGGGATCCGCGACTCGACGGCCGCCACGATCTCGACGCGTTTGATGGAATCGATACCGAGATCCGCCTCCATGTCCATGGCGAGGTCGAGCATCTCGCGCGGGTAGCCGGTGAGTTCGGACACGACAGAGAGCAGGACGTCGCCGAACGCCTGGCTGTCAACGGCATGTGCGGCAGGTGATTCTGACGTCGAAGATAGGCCGGTAGTTGTGGGCGTTTTCGCCGGCGCGGCCGGAGACGCCAATGAGGATTCCCTGTCGCCCGATTCGATGAACGAGACGATCTCGCCGAGTGTTCTGATACCGCCGATGTACTCGGGGCTTACGCCCGACCACTGCGGCAGGCGCTCCTCGATGCCGGCGAGGATTTCGACGCGTTTGATCGAGTCGACGCCGAGGTCGGCTTCGATGTCCATGTCGAGGTTGACCATCTCGCGCGGATAGCCGGTCTTCTCGCAGACGACCGCGAGGACGGCGGATTCGACGGCATCGCGATCGAAGGTGGCGGGCTCGGCCTCGTGTTGTTGTTGATCTACCACGGGGGCGGCCGGCGCGGCTGGATGGGAATTAACGATTGACGATTGGGAATTGGGGATTGGGTTTTCGAGGACGCGCCGTGGGTCTTCGAACCCGCTCGTTTGCACTTCCGGCTGGCATAATCGTCCGACCCGGGGGTCGGACGCTGCGCGGAGGTTGGGCGCTGCCTGGATGTCGGGCGAACGCTCGCGCGGGAACAGTTCGGCCGTTGGCTCGTCCGAGCCGGCCGCGAAGAGGCGATGCCGGCTCTCCATCAGCTCCTGAATCGTGCGATGGGCCTGCTCCTGGCCGGCGAGGAATCGCTCGTGTGCGTCGGCGGTTTGCTTCTGCAACTGCTGCATGGCGCGCAATCCGTCCTGCACAACGCGCAAGGCCTCCGCCAACACGGGGGATTGACTTGCCTTCGACGGCGGAGGGGGTGAGGCCGGAGATACCGGAGGCGCTTCAGGGAATGGCGCGGTCATGTCATTCTGGCGATGAGTTACCGGTTCATTCTGATCGATCGCGCTGTCGCTACTGGCTTCCAGTACGGGACCCGTCGCTTGCGCTCTGGGCTCGGATTGGCGGCCGATGGTTTCTTGCGGCGTGGCAGGTTTGTGCGGCGCAGTGGATTCCTGCGACGCGGCGCGGTAGTTCGCGCCGAGAAGCGGCACAACCATCTTCGGCTTGCGAGGCTCGGGCAACGCTCGCTCCCAACGCTCCAACTCGACGGCGTATCCCTGTGCCGCCAACTGCGCGAGAAGCCGTGCGAGATCCACAAGCGACGGCTTGCGCCCGGATGACGCGTCCATCGCGATGGCTGTGTGCTGGTGATCCGCGAGCACCGCACTCACCAGTGCCGTCAGCACGGACTTAGGGCCGACTTCGATGAATGTCCTTGCGCCGGCCTCGTAGAGCTTCCGCACTTCGCCGAGGAAATCGACCGGCCTGATGAGCTGCTTCGCGAGTAGCTCGCGAGCGGCGCTTGGGTCGGCGGGGTATTCAGCGGTGGTGGTATTGGCATAGACCGGGATCGTCGCGGGATCGAAGGCGACGGCGGCGAGCGCGTTTCGGAAAGGCCCGAGCGCACCCTCCATCAACGGGCTGTGAAACGCGCCCGAAACGCGAAGGAGCTTCGCGTCGAGGCATTGTTCCTTGCACACATGATAGGCGAGCCCGATCGCATCGCGCGAGCCGGACAGGACGCCCTGCCGCGGCGTGTTTCGATTCGCCAGGACCACATCACCGCCCTGCGCCTCGACGAGCTTGTCCAACTCTTCCAGCGGCGCGGAGACGGCGAGCATCGTGCCGCGATCCCCTTCGCCTTCTGCCATCAACCGGCCCCGCAAACGGGACAGCCGGTGCAAAGTCTCGGCGTTGTAACGCCCGGCGACACATAGGGCGACAAGCTCGCCGTAGCTGTGGCCCGCGACCATGTCCGGCGTGAGTCCGAATCGCTGGAGCAGCCGGCAGAATCCAAGGCTGACCGCGCCGATCGCGGGCTGTGCTACGTCCGTCCGCGTGACGGCTTCGGCCTGACGGTCGCGAGCATCTTGTGTAAACACCGATACGGGGTAGATCATGTCGCCGAGGCGAACGGCTGGATCTCGCTCGACGGCGTCGGCCTCTTCGATCGCACCGAGAACCTCGGGGAACGTGCTCGCGAGGTCCCGTCCCATGCCGAGGTATTGGCTGCCCTGGCCTGGGAAGAGAAACGCGATCTTGCCGGAGGGCTTCCCGCTGCCGTAGAAGGCATTCGGCAAGCGCCATGTGGAATGCGCGTCTTGTTCGACGAGCTTCGCCTTGGCCCGGTCCAACAGGTCAGCCAGTTTGTCGCCGAGCCGTGCAACGACAAGCAGTCGGTGTTCGTGTTCGTGTGAAAACGCCTGCCGCGACAGCCACGCCTCGTACGCCAGCGCGTGCTCGTTGAAGTGTTCGTTCTTGATCCGCCTGGACCACCTGTCGAGTTCCGCCGACAGGGCGTCCGGCGTGTCGGCCGACAGCGCGATGATCTGCGTCGAGCCGTCCCACGCGACTTCCGACAGGGCGGCACGGTGCTCTTCCAACACGGCGTGGAAGTTGCTCCCACCGAATCCAAATGCGCTGACACCGGCTCGTCGGGGATTGCTCTCCGAGCTGAGCCAAGGGCGAAGTTGCGTGTTCAAGTAGAACGGGCTGTCTTCGAGGTTCAACTTCGGGCTGGGCTCTCGAATCTTGATCGTCGGCGGCATCGCGCGGTGGTAGATCGCCAAGGCGGCCTTAATGAGGCCGGCAATGCCCGCGGCAGCCTTCGTGTGGCCGATCTGAGACTTCACGGACCCCAGGGCGCACCACCTGCCGTCGCTCTGTGCTTCTCGGAAGACGGTACTGAGCCCTTCAAACTCCGCCGCGTCCCCGACCTTCGTGCCGGTTCCGTGCGCTTCGATCAGGCCGACGGTTTCGGGGCCGATGCCGGCCGCGCGGTAGGCGTTTCGCAGGGCGCGAGCCTGGCCCGCGGCGTGGGGCGCGTAGATGCTCTGCGATCGTCCGTCGCTGGAAGTCCCGATGCCGGCGATGACGGCGTAGATACGGTCACCGTCGCGTTGTGCGTCATCGAGTCGTTTGAGCACGACGATGCCGGCGCCTTCGCCAAGGACGGTCCCGTCCGCATCACTGGCAAAGGGTCTGGCGTCGCCAGTGGGAGAGATCGCCGTGGTCTTGCTGAAGCACATGTACATGAAGATGTGGTTCAGTGTGTCCACGCCGCCCGCCAGGGCCATATCGCATCGGCGGCCCTCCAATTCCAACACGGCCAAGTGAATCGCGCTGAGCGCGCTGGCGCAGGCGGCGTCCACGGCGCAGTTCGTGCCGCGAAGATTCAGTCGATTCGCAATCCGCCCGGCAATGACATTGCCCAGCAGGCCCGGGAAGGAGTTTTCCTGCCAGCCGACGTAGGATTCGGTGATCCGGTTGACGACCTCTTCGGCCTGGTCCGGCGGCACGCCCGCTTCGCGAAGCGCCCTTCGCCAGATTGGATGGTCCAGCCGCGCGGCCAGAGGGAGTGCAAGCTCCTGCAAACCGGTGACGCCGAGCAGCACGCTGACGCGCTCACGGTTGAAGTCGCGACTCTCTCCGTATCCCGCGTCTTCCAACGCGGCCTTGGCGACGAGCAGGCCCAAGAGCTGAGAGGTATCGGTCGCCTCGAGGATGGTTGGGGGGATGCCGAACTCCGTGGGGTCAAACGGCACCGGCGAGAGGAAGCCGCCGCGCCGGCAGCACGTGCGGTCCGGCGCTTTCGGATCGGCGTTGAAGTAGTCGTCGATGGACCAGTGCGTCGGCGGAACATCGGTGATGCCGTCATCGCCGCGGCGCAGAGCTCGCCAGAACGCGGTGAGATCGTTGCTCCCGGGGAACAGGCACCCCATGCCGACGATGGCAATGGGCGATCTACCGTGATCTTCGTCGTGTCGTACCGTGCTCACTACTTGCGCCACCTCTATTCGTTCAGCAGGAAAGCAATCTCGGCATCCTCAAGCGGGCGGAATCGCCGGGCCGCCGCGGGCAGGGCCACGCCCTGCATCGAGAGCCAATTCGCCCGGGTCAGCACCGCCGCGCCCAAGAGCAGGTTCTTCGCTACGGTAGCGACCTTGCGTCGTTCCGGGCGTTCTAGAAACGTGCCGCGCGTCCATTCGTTGAACGCCCCCATCGCCGGACCGCACCAAACCTGATAGTCAACCTTTCGCGATGGCTCTCCAGAATTCGCCCACTCGGAAGCCCGACCGAGATACGAGCGGAAGACCAGCGCCATCTTGTGTCGCGGCTCCTTCTCCGCGCGCTCAATCTGGCGCGGATCGCGGGCCTGCCAGAACTCTCGCGTCTGGACCCACGCTTCTTCGAGCGGGCAGCGGAAGAAGTCGCGTTCGAGGATTGCGCGTTGGTTCGATGGGATGTCCTCGATGCTCGCGCACGACCGGTACAAGTCGTGGAGCTTCTTCGCCCGGACCGCGAACATGGTGCCCCACTTGAGAACCTGCACTTTGACGCCCATTTCAAACATGTCCGCCGCGGGCGCCATTATGGTGTCCGCCTGCGTCGCATGTGCGAGCATCTCGCGAACGGCTGGCGACGTACCGGACTCCACGCACGCTTGATTCACCGAGCCTGTTAGGACGTACGCGGCCCCCATAGCAAACGCCGCCGCCGCGGAGGCGGGCGTCGCGATCCCACCGGCAGCGCCGATCCGAATCGACGTGGCATATTCGAACTTCGCCTGTCGTTCGTCGCGGAGGGCGATCATTGTCGGAAGGAGCGAGATAGCCGGTCGGTTGTCCGTGTGGCCCGCCGAGTCCGCCTCGACCGTGATGTCCTCGGCGACGGGCACCGATTCCGCCAGAGCGGCCTGTTCGTGCGTGAGATCACCCGAGTTAACCAGGGCGTTGACCAGCTCGGCGGGCGGAGGCGACATGAATTTCGCCGCGACCTCGACGCGGGAGAGCTTCGCGAGGACCTTGTTCGGACAGACGATGCGCCCCGAAGGGTCTCGCCGGATGCCAGAGAGGCGATACCGAATCAGCGGCAGTGTCAGGTCGAGGTAGGCTGCAGCGCTGACGGTGCGGACGCCGCGGCGGAGGTACAGGTCCGCGACGGCGGCTTCCAGGTCCGGCTCGTTGGGGCTGTGGATCAGGTTCATGCCGAACGGGCCGTCGCCGAGACTCCGTTGCAGCCGGTCGATGGCCGACTCGATGCGGTCGAGTGACAAGCCGGCGGCACCGAAAAAGCCGATCATGCCGGCCGCGCTCATGGTCTCGACGAGTTCTTCCGAGGAGATGCCGTTGGCCATCGCCCCTGCGACGTACGCGTACTTGACGCCGTGCGCATTGCGGAACGCCGGGTCCCCCAATTGGCTCGGGTGCAGCGCCGGGGCGAACGCGCGAAGCGGGTAGGATCGCGCGACACCCGCCGTGTCCGCCCCGAGAACCGCACGGCCACCCAGGCCGATGCCGATTTCGCCTTCGCGGTCCACAATGTACACGTTCCGCGTCACGGCGGATAACGCGCGCGACATTGCCTTATCCCCGACTTCGAGCGTAGAGACATCGGGTGAGGCGTCGTCCGGCATCCACCATCCCAACAGCGCCCCGTCGAGGCAGCCGGTCTTTCGCTCGATCACCGGTATCTCGCCGTCTTTGGTCTTCAGGTGTAATCCCGCGCTTCCGTCGTCGAGCGGCAGCTTCCGCGTCACGCGGACGCCGAGATCGAGCAAGACGTTGCAGCCGGCAAATAGCGTGCCCACGGCGATCTTTGCGCCAGTCCTCGCGCCGGAGGACGCTACGGATAGGGCCGACAGACCGCTTTCGATCGCCGTTTTCGTCAGCGACATTCCCGCGTCAGGCTTCGGTTGTTTAGGGCTGTTCATGCTTTCGTTCCCAGAGGTTGGTGCGGCATGCCGCACCCTACAATTCATGCGCGCCGTTTCCGGGGGTACCGGCCAGGGGCCGATGCTCCCCACCCGCGCGCCGATGCTGCCCGTCCGCGCGCCGAGGCTCCCCGCTCCCGCCCGGTTGCGATGTGGAATCCGCGCGCGAGCGATCTTCGAGCGCCCGCTTCAGAATCCTGGGTAATTGAAACGCCGTGGCCTCCTCGGCCGTAACGCAGTATTCGATCGCATCCGCACCGAGTTCTCTGAGGCGATCCAGCACGGATTGGACGACGTGTTCCGGGGTGCTCGCGCCGGCGGTGATGCCGACGGACTCGACATCCGCCAGCCACGCGGGGTCGATCTCCTCGGGTCCGTCTATGAGGAAGCCTGGCACGCCCCGGGCCTGTCCCACCTCAACGAGTCGCGCAGCGTTGCTGGAGTTCTGCGAGCCCACAACGAGCAGAAGATCGATCCCCTGTCCGCTCATCGCCTTGACCGCGTCCTGCCGATTCTGGGTGGCGTAGCAGATGTCATCGTCGGCGGGTGACTTGAGATGTGGAAACCGATCTCGAAGCACCGCCATGACCTCCGCCGTGTCGTCCACGCCGAGCGTTGTCTGGGTCAGCACGGTAAGTCTGTCATGGGGTGGGAGTTGGACCTCGTTCGCCTGCCGCTGGTCCTCGACGAGCGAGATATGCTCGGGAGACTGCCCGATGGTTCCCACGACCTCGTCATGGCCGGCGTGGCCGATGAGGATGACGTGGTCGCCGGGCCTGGCGGAGCGATGCACTTCCATGTGTACCTTCGTGACAAGCGGGCAGGTCGCGTCGATCACGCGCAAACCGCGGCGCTTGGCGTCTTCAAAGACCTCGCGCGGAGAGCCGTGGGCGCTGAGGATCGTCAGCTCGCCGTCAGGAACTTCGTCCAGTTCGTTGACGAAGACGACGCCCTTCTCTCGGAAGGCTGTAACGACATGGCTGTTGTGGACGATCTCCTTGCGGACGTAGACAGGCGGGCCGAAGACCTCCAGCGCGAGATCGACGATCTTGATCGCGCGATCCACACCTGCACAGAAACCCCGAGGCTTCGCCAGCAATACCTTCATCAGACTCCCCAAGCGCTTGGTAAGACGACGAATCTGCAACCGGCTTGGACACCCTCACGACGGACGCGATCGCCAAGACGGCCGTCGGCAATCCAAAGGTGGGCAGAAACCTGGCATGATATCACAAGCCCTCGGTCATTGCTCACGAGATCCGCAGCCTCTTCCGGGCGGAGGGCGGTTCGCGGACGGTTGTCAGGCTGTCATCTGCGCGGTGGCGGCGTGAGCGTTCCATCTGCAGGATCATCGAGGCGCCTCACCCAGTCTGGAATCGGTCGTGTCGCCGTAATCGCCTATGAGGGCTCGGGTTGCGTGCATACAGTTGGCAGGAACACACGCAGACGCTGCAACGCCTTCCCCCGATGGCTGATGCGGTTCTTCTCCTCGGGCGGGAGTTCGGCGGTTGTCTTGCCTAAATCCGGAAGCAGGAAATGGGGATCGTAGCCGAAGCCGCCGGCGCCACGCGGTTCGTCGATGATGCGGCCCTCGACCGTTCCCTCCGCGGTCGCCAGGATTCGATCGCCCGATGCCAGGGCGAGGCAGCATCGAAAACGGGCGGAACGCCGGTCCGGACCAACACCTGCCAACGCGGCAATCAGTTTCGCGTTGTTCGCGCGCGTCACCTCTTCGCGCGGCGCCCCTGGCGGCAGCCCCGAATACCGTGCCGAACGCACCCCCGGCGCGCCGCCGAGGGCATCGACTTCCAGGCCGGAGTCGTCCGCCAGGGTCCAGAGTCCCGTTGCATGGGAGTAATAGCACGCTTTGAGGGCCGCGTTGGCCGCAAATGTTTCCTGGTCCTCGACGGGTTCGGGGACTTGCGTCGGCAGGTCTTCCAGAGAGATCCAGTGAATCGGCGGCAGGTCGATGCCGTCCACCAGTTCCGAGAGGACCGCCGATATCTCGCGGAACTTGCCCGGGTTGCCCGTGGCGAGAAGGATCTTGCGCGGGGTTTGCTGCTCGGACATCACCGATCGTCCGTCGAGGCTTCTCGCGGGATCTTCACGAGAAACGATTTGTTCGGCATCCGTGCCGCTTTGCCGGTCTCCTCGTTCACGGCTGTGCGGTAGGTTCGGTGGCCGTTTTCGAGGTTATACATGAATTCACCCTGTCTCCGGAGCGCTTCGACGGCATCACTGTACTTGGTGCGGCGCACCGACACTCCATCCACGGTTTCGTGCCACTCGATCAGGGCGTCCTCGCCGAATGTTCCCACGCAGATCGACGTCCTGACCCCGTCCGGCGAGTAGTAGTAATACGCCTCGTACCCGTCGTCTCGCAATGCCTTGACCCACTCGACAGCGGCTTGCTTGTGGTTGTGTAGCGTCGGCGTATTGTAGGTGACTCCGACGTTGAGCGTGTAGAAACCCTTGGCATCCAGCAGGTTCCACTCGGCCGGTCCGATGTCCTTGAGCGGCTCGGGAATCGCTCTGGCACTGAAGAATGGGTATTGATCGCCGATGGCCAGGCTGCGGATGAACTTGAGGTCGCGTTTGATCGTCTCATTCATCTCGATGACGACATCACCCTTGGCGTGAGCCTCTCTGTCCACCTTCGTGTGGACATACTTCAGCTCGTACTTGCCGTAAAACACACGGCTCCGCTCCTTATCGTGATCCACCCAGACCGCCGATGGCGCGATGCCCTGGACCCGCTTAATCGCCGTGGCCATGTTGTCGGCCATGTCCCGCCGGGCGGGCCCACGATACTCATTGCACTCAACGGTCCAGGCCTCCGTGTCTCCGGCTTTGTGCCCGAACAGCGAGCCTTGCGAGTCGTCCAGTCCCCAGAACTTGTTCCAGTCTTTGATGTTCTCCTGGTGCTTCCGATCCATCTCGGCCTGGTCGCAGCCGCAGAGCATGATGCCTGCTACGCACCATAGAAGCAGAGTGATTCGCTTGGGTTTGAGGCGATTGGCCATCGTTACCTCGCCAGAGTTCCGGTTCCCAACCTAAGCGGGAAGACAGAAAGCCTGAACAGTGTGGGTGCCACTGGCGGCTTGTCCGTTAGTGCATCGCTCTCTTGAGCGGACACTGGCGGGCAAGCCGCCAGTGTCACCCGCGCGCTGACCGCCTGCCGACGCGCGCGGCTCTGATGCCGTTCTCATCCGCGGCGGCGCGCGCGTAGCGCTGTTTGCTGGATTCCATGCAGTTGGCGGACACCCTTGCCCGCAATGGCCAGCATCTTGGCCATCCTCGCCTGACTAAACGTGCCCGCCTCGGCCGTGGCCTGGATCTCGACGAACTGCCCGCGGCCGGTCTGCACGACCGTCGCATCGACCTCGGCCTTGCTGTCCTCTTTGTAACACAGGTCCAGTAGCACCTTGCCGCCTATCAGCCCCACGCTGACCGCCGCAACGGAATCGGTCAGCGGATCGACTCTCAGGAGTTTCTCTCGCCGCAGGTGACGGATCGCATCCACGAGAGCAACATAGGCTCCGGTGATGCTGGCCGTTCGCGTACCGCCGTCGGCTTGCAAGACGTCGCAGTCGAGCCAGATCGTGCGATCCCCGAGCTTCGCCATGTCGACGACCGCCCGGAGCGACCGGCCGATCAGCCGTTGGATCTCCTGGGTTCGCCCATCGATCTTTCCGCCGCGATTGCGGGCGCGGCGTTCTCCCGTGCTGCCCGGGAGCATCTCGTACTCGGAAGTCACCCAGCCGAGGCCGGAATCCTTCCGCCACTTCGGGACCGATTCCTCGATGGTGGCGGTGCAGAGGACGTGCGTTTGGCCGGTCTTGATCAGGACCGAGCCCGGGGCGGCTTTCGTAAACCCGCGTTGGATCGTTATCTGTCGAAGCTCGTTCGCCTTACGCCCGTCCACTCGCGCCATGTCGCCACCCATGCTGAAGTCCGCGGCTCCTCTACCCTTGGGACTCGCGCATCAATAGATTGCACATTTCATATGGGTGATACGGGCATCTTGCCCGTACCACCCTTCGGCATTCGTTCAGCTTATTCATGCGCACGCCCTTACGCTTCCCCCTTATGCACGGTCAACGCCCAACGGTCAAGCCCCGCGGCGTCTAGTCGCCGGGCAAGCGCGGTCGAATCCGTCCGGAGGGTCAGACGCCGCCCTGTCTCGGCCGTTACGGAAAGCTCGATCCACAGCGCGTCCGGCCCGAGCGCCTCCATCACACGGTCTGCCCATTCGACCAGGACGACGCCCGCGGCCTCGCACATCTCCGCAAAGCCCAGTGCTTCCAACTCGTCGGGCGAAGTCAGGCGGTAGGCGTCCACGTGGTAGATGTGCAGGCGGCCCTCGTACTCGTTCACCAACACGAACGTAGGGCTGTTGACCTCCCGGTCGTCCGGTACGCCCAGGCCGACGGCCACCCCCTTGGCCAGGTGTGTCTTGCCCGCGCCGAGACATCCGATGAGTCCGACAACATCTCCGGGCGCGGCAGCACCGCCGATTGCCCGCCCGATGGCAAGCGTTTCCTCGACGCTTTGTGACTCGAGTTGAATCGTCCAATCGGCCATCGTGTAGATCACACGGGCGAGGGTGGCGCCTCATCCTCCTTCCCGCATCCTCCGTTCGTAAAGTGCTGCCAGCCGCCGGGCTTGATCGCCTCACGCGGAGCATCGCCGCGTTTGAGCCAGACGCCGGCTCCCTCAATTGCCGTGCCGACGCGCGTCAAAAGGGCCGGGGGCTTTGCGTTGCCGGTCGCGGTTCCTGTGGCGGCCGACTTCTCCAACGCTGCCAGTGACGTCGGGGCCACCGCGAACAGGAGTTCGAAGTCCTCGCCGTCATTGAGCAGATGATCCAATGGCGTTCGCCCGTCGGCCTGTGACGCGGCGAGCGCTGCGTCGGATACGACATTCTCCAATGCGGCCGCGTCGAACTCGATGCCGCACCCGGATGCTGCGGCCATTCGCGTGGCGTCGGTGGACAGGCCGTCACTGAGATCCATCATCGCGTGCAGACGATCGGCCAGACGCGCCGCCAGCCAGCGGGCTTCTGCGACGCGCGGCTCGAAGCAGAGATGATGCGGCACGCCGCCGGCCGCATCCGCCGGACCCGGATGGAGACTTCCACCCAGTTTGCCGGTCACGCAGACGGCATCTCCGACCTGCACGCCGCTACGCCGGGCCGGCTCGATGCCAGGCCACGGGACCGCGACGATACTGATATCAATCACGAGCGGGTGCGGCCAGCTATTCGTGTCGCCGCCGACGATCGCGCAGTCGTGGGTCTCCGCCAACACCTCCATCCCGATGTACAGGGCCTGGGCCTGTGTCATCGACCAACCGGCCGGTAGGGCAATGCTGACGACGGCGTATCGCGGCCGGACCGCCATCGCCGCACAGTCCGAGAGGCTGGCCGCCAGGGCCTTCCGCCCGATTTGCTCAGGCGTGTGCGCGGAGGTGTCGAAGTGGACGCCGTCCATGAGCATGTCGGCGGTAATGAGGATCGGCGGGCCGGACGGCGGGTCGTCTTCGCCGGCGCGGAGGATCGCCATGTCATCGCCGATGCCGACCTCGACACCGGGTTGCGTTCGCGTGGGCCGAGAAGCCAGCCAGGCGATCAGGTTGTCTTCGCCCTTTGCCATACGGACTATTCTATAGCAGTTCGCGAGTGAGTGTGGCACCGGCGTCTCGCCGGTGACGTCGAGGAGGCCAAACCTCGTTGCCTCACCGGTGAGACGCGCGTGTGCTGGGTGCCACCGGCGGCTCGTCCGCCAGTGCGTCGTTCGCTCGTGCGGACACTGGCGGACAAGCCGCCAGTGGCACCCCATGCGTCCATCGAGGTTGGTACGGCAAGCCGCACCCTACCTCTTGCTACAGCTTGCTCTCCACGATGGCGAGGATTTCCTTCTCCTTGGCAATCGCTTGCTCACAGATGTGCTTACCCTTAGCGAGAATGCCCTCGATCCACGCCTTGTCCTCCACATCGCCGGCGTTGATCTTCACGTTCAGAAACGCGCCCATGACGGCACTGCGAGCCGCCAGCGCACCGACGCCGGCGTCGGAAACGGAGTTCGGATTGCCGACTTCAGCCATGGCCTGGATGACCTCCATCGCCTCGTAGGACTTCTGCATGACGCGGAAAGGCACCTCGATGGCCTCCTTCGTGGCATCCTGGATCGCTTTCTGCCGCGCCGCCTTTTCGTCGTCGCTTCCTTTAGGCAGGCCGAAGGCGGCCATGATCTTGTTGAACGCGTCGGTGTCCTCGTCGATGAGGCGGAGAAGGTCATCGTGCAGCGCCTTGCCCTTGACCGCCCAGTCGGAGAACTCCTCCCAACGGTCGTCCCAGCCGCGCTTGTGGGAAGAGAGATTCGCGACCATTGTCGCCAGTGCCACGCCCATGGCGCCCATCGAAGCGGCAATCGAACCGCCGCCCGGCGCGGGCGACTCGGATGCCGTCTCATGGACGAAGCCCTCCAGAGTCAGGTCTATAAGTCGCTTGGTTTTCTGGTCGGCGGCGATGGCATACTCGATGATCTTTTCTTCGGGCTTGAAGGGATACAACTCGTCGAGCCCGAGCGATTTGACAGCAATCTTGATGAGTTCGGCATCGCTCACCCCGAGAGATCGCTGCTGCTTGCGGAGGAAGTAGCGGCCGGCATCGAGCATCGCCTTCAGTGGGATCAGGCCAACGAGTTCGGAGCCCGTTGCCCGAAGCCCACGGGCCGTCGCGCGCTCGCATACGGTGTCGAAGACAACGTGGACCGGCGTCACGTTGAGGTTGGTGAGGTTGATCGATATCTGCGCGACGCCGAATTCCTCGATGAACCAGCCGATCGCCTTGACGCACTTGAGCAAGCCCGGCTCCCAGACCTGGTTGCCGTTCTCGTCGAGGACGATCTTGCCTGTTACGGGATCGCCCTCGCGCTTGACGCGCCCACGCTCACGGATGTCGAATGCGATCGCGTTCGCCCGGCGGCTGGAGGTCGTGTTGAGGTTCACGTTGTAGGCGACGAGAAAGTCCCTGGCGCCGACGGCGGTAGCGCCGTACTTGGGATCGAACTCGGCCGGGCCAAAGTCGGGCTTCCAGCGAGGTTCTTTCAGCCTGTCGGCCAGGGCCTCATACTCACCCGCGCGAACGGTGGCGAGGTTGCGCCGTTCCTCGATGATCGCCGCATTCTCGTAGCAGAACACGGTAATGCCCAACTCCTCGCCCAGGCGCTTGCCGAGTTTCCGGGCATACTCGGCCGTCTCCTCCATCGTGATGTTCGAGACAGGCACGAGCGGGCAGACGTCGGTGGCCCCGAACCGCGGATGCTCGCCGTGGTGCTTCCGCATGTCGATCAGCTCGGCGGCCTTCTTCACGGCCGCAGTGGCGGCATCGAGTACCTCGTCCGGCGTGCCGACAAAGGTCACAACGGTCCGGTTCGTGGCCTTGCCGGGATCGACGTCGAGCAGCTTGACGCCTTCGACCGCCTCGATCTGATCGGTGATCTGCTTGATGAGAGAGAGGTCGTTGCCTTCGCTGAAGTTCGGCACGCATTCGATCAGTTGGTTGCTCATGTCCTTGCCTTCTCAGTGTGTGTTCATCGATTCTCGTGGACGATCCGCCCGCGTTTGATCACCGTGCGTACGGGATTGACGCCGACGCGGTAGGCCCATTGATTGACGTTGGGTATGTCGAGTATGAGCAGGTCGGCCTGATGTCCGATCGCAATCGCGCCGATGGTGTCCGCCCGATCGATCGCAGCTGCGGCGTTGGCCGTGCAGGCGACGAGCGATTCCAGCGGTGTCATCCGCAACATCGTTGCCGCGATGGACATGATCAGCGGCAGGGACTCAACCGTACACGAGCCTGGGTTGCAGTCCGTCGCGAGCGCGACCGGCAGGCCGGCGTCGATCAGCTTGCGCGCCGGGGCCGGCGGCGAGCCGAGGAAGAACGAACAGCCCGGTAGCAGAACGGGGATCGTGTCGGAAGCCTTCAACGCCGCGATCGTGTCGTCGTCAACGAACTCGAGGTGGTCGGCCGATATCGCGCCGAGTTCGATGCCGAGCATCGTGGCGCCGCTGTTGGTGATTTGCTCCGAGTGTATCTTGGGCTTCAGGCCGGCGGCCTTGCACGCCGTCAGGAAGCGGCGCGACTGCGCGATATCGAACGCCCCGCGCTCGCAGAAAACGTCCGCGAATTCCGCCAGGCTCTCGTCGCAAATCCGTTGCAGCAGTGATGCCGAGCTGATCAGCTCGATGAAGTCGTCCGCACGGCCGTCGTATTCCGGCGGGATCGTGTGGGCGCCGAGGAAAGTCGGCACGATGTCGAGGGCCGTTTCGTCATTGAGCCGCTTGATCGTCTGAAGTGTCTTGATTTCGTTTTCCGGATCGAGGCCGTAGCCGGACTTGGCCTCCACCGTTGTCGTTCCGGTGGCGAGCATGCGCTGCAACCGCGGCCGAGATTCTTGGGCGAGATCGTCCACTGATGCTTCTCGAAGTGCCCGGACGGAGTTCTTGATTCCGCCTCCTGCTTCTAGAATCTCGATGTAGCTGGCGCCTGTGATGCGCCGTACGAATTCGTCCTCGCGGCAGCCGGCGTGAACGACGTGCGTATGGCAATCGACGAGGCCGGGCACGACCGTTCCACCGGCGGCGTCGATGACGGCGACCTTTCCCGAGGCGTCCGGCGATTCGTCTTGCGGCCCGAACCACGCGATCCACCCGTCGTTGATCAGAAGCGATGCCCCGGTCAGCAGCGGTGGCGCGGCGAACAGCTCTCCCGCCACGGGCCCCGGCGGCACGGCGACGAGCTTCCCAATGTTGTCGATGCGCGTTTCCATGGTTGGCGTGAAACAGTCCGTAGCGGCCGACGTGCCGGATCAGAGCCGCGCGTGTCAGCAAGCGGTCAGCGTTCGCTGCGATGGCCCTTTCATATGGACGATAACCGACTCCCTTACGGTCGCGGCTCTGCCCTGCAACTCGTGTTCCTCGTCGGCCGCAGGGGGCCGACGCTACAGCACCTCCAGAGTCTTCTCGAGTATGATCAGGTTGTCGGAGCGGTCGGCATCCCAGCGAAGCCCGATGATGTTGAACCCCATGGCAATCGCCAAGTGCAGGATGGGGCGGTGGGCGTTGTGACACTCCATGCGAATGTAGTTATAGCCGTGTTCCGCAGCCCAGGTGGCCTCGGCCTCGTGGATGGCCGTAGCAATGCCGCGCCGCCGGAAGTCCGGGTGTATCCCGGTAAGCCAGGAGAAGAACGCATTGGGTTTGAGTTCGAAGCCTGTCGCGAAGCCCACCGGGCGCCCGTCCAATGTGGCGAGCAACATCAGAGGATTGTGACGTCCGAGGAAGCGGCGATTGAAGAAGGCAACGTCGTGCGGTGGGCGGAAGATCTCATTATAGAGATCGGCAATGACCGATAGTTCGTTCTTATCCACGATGACGACTTGGATGTCCGTCATGGTTGATGGCTCCCTCTGGAGACTGATTCGGGCTGCGAGTGTTCCTCGGTTGCGCATGATAGCAGGTTATGGAGAGAAGCTCACGCCGTGAGATCAGAGCCGCGACCGTGAGGGAGTCGGTTGGCGTTCGGGTCGATGGGGCCCTCTTGTCGAGCGGTGACCGCTTGCTGACGCGCGCGGCTCTGATCTTAAGACGGGATCAACCCATGCCGGGCTGTGGAAGCGAACCGCCGGCCAGGCCATCGAGATCGGGCTCAGGGGGCGGTGTCCGGGATTGGGTGTTTGACGAGGGCGGAGGCAGCGTTTCGCTGGCCAGGATTCCCGAAAGACTGGGCTTGTCGAGGCCCTCTCCCTCGCAGAGTCGCCTGACCTCGTCGGCGTCGAGGGTTTCGTGCTTCAGGAGGGCCAGGGCGACGGCCTCGACCTTCTGCCAGTTCTCATCCAGGAGGCGTTCGGCGTCTCGATAGGCCTCGTCCGTCAGGCGTCGGATTTCCTCGTCGATGACCTGTGCGGTGTTGTCGGAGTACGACTTCTCATTGAAGAAGGTCTCACGCTTCGGATCGGGCGAGTACTTCACGAAGCCTAGCTTCGAGCTCATGCCCCAATCGACGATCATGGCGCGGGCGATGCCGGTGGCCTGTTCGATGTCCTGCGCGGCGCCGCTGCCGACATCTCCACTGTGGCGACCTTCGGCGATTCTGCCGCCGCACAGAACACGCATGGTTGCCTGCAACCACTTGAGGCCGTAGCCGTACCGGTCCTTCTCGGGCAGGGCCATCGTAGCCCCCAAGGTGCGACCGCGCGGGATGATGGTAACCTTGTGGAGTGGGTCCGCATCTTCCAGCAACGTCTGCAAGACGGCGTGTCCGGCTTCGTGATAGGCGGTGGCGAGGCGTTCTTTCTCCTCGATGGCGCGGCTCTTGTTTGATCGCCCGTATCGCACCTTGTCACGGGCTTCCTCGAGGTCCTCCAACTCGACGGCGTCCTTGTTCTGCATGGTCGCGATGATGGCCCCCTCGTTGATGATGGCGGCCAACTCCGCACCGTTGAACATCGGGGTGCCTCGTGCCAGACGCATGAGGTCCAGCCCGGGAGACAGTTTGACCTTCTTGGCGTGGACTTTGAGGATTTCGAGCCGCCCCTTGAGGTCCGGAAGCGGCACGTCCACGCGGCGGTCAAACCTGCCGGGCCGCGTCAGCGCGGGATCGAGGATATCGGCGCGGTTTGTCGCGGCGATGACGATGACCTGGTCGGACGTGTCGAAGCCGTCCATCTCAACGAGGATGGCATTGAGCGTCTGCTCGCGCTCGTCGTGCCCGCCGCCGTTGTAGGCCGCACCGCGGCGTCGCCCCACGGCATCGATCTCGTCGAGGAAGATGATACACGGCGAGCTCTCCTTGGCGGATTTGAAAAGATCGCGAACGCGCGACGCGCCGACGCCGACGAACATCTCCACGAAATCCGCACCACTGATACAGAAGAAGGGGGCGTCCGCTTCGCCGGCGATCGCCTTGGCCAGCAGCGTCTTTCCGCAGCCTGGATCACCCACGAGCAGGACGCCGCGCGGGATGCGCCCGCCGAGCCGCTGGAACTTCTTGGGATTCTTGAGGAACTCGATGATCTCGCTGACTTCTTCCTTCGCCTCATCCACGCCGGCCACGTCCTTGAACGTGACGTTGGCGACCTCCTTGTTGCTCACCCGGTGCCTGGACCTGCCGAAGTTGCCCAACATGCCGGCCCCGCCCGCGGAGGATCGAAGCTGCCGGAAGATGAAGAACCAGAAAAACGCGATAATCAGAATCCAGGGGACGACGCCGATCAGAATCTGCATGACCGGCGCGCTGCTCTGCTTGTAGGTGATCTTGGTGTCGCCGGGGCAGATGTCTCGGAGCTTGGCTTCCATCTCGGAGACCTTGTCCACGCGATAGAGGACCTTGAACTCCCGTTCGCCCGATTCGGCCTGCTGAAGGCCCTGTGCGGTGGACCGGATCTTTCCCCTGATCTCGTCGTCTCTTATTTCGATTTCTGAGAAGTCGCCATTGGCGGCTCGGGCCCAGAAATCGTTGATGCTCATGTCCTGCGGCGGGGCGTACTGCATCTGCAAGACCATGATGATCAGCAGCGCAATCGCCAGGAAGCCGAGCCAACTCATGACGCCGCGCGACATGCGCGGACGGGGCAGTTGGGGGCTGCCGTTCGGCTTTCCCGATGGCTGGTTCCCAGAATCAGGGTTTTCGTCCGCCATGAATCCACGATTCCACAGGTGCGGTGGGCACAGCCCACCAGCCATTCGCAGGACATTGGGGTGGGCACGGCCCACCCTTCACCTATCGGATTATAGTCCCTGCGCCAGCATCACCAATCCGATTCCATCTGCTCGACGATCCGCTCGGCGAGACGGTCCATAGAACGCTGGCTGGCGTGGTAGAAATCCTCCCCCACAGGGCGGATGTAATCCACTGTCTGCACAAACTTTGGGCGATCGACGAGGATTTCTCCGGTGCGCAGGTCCTTCCATTGGAACGTGATGATCACCGTTGCGGTGGTCTCACGCGGGGTGACCGTCCGAAAATCGCGGCCGATCGTGGCCTGCCGGACCTCCAGGATCTCTCCACTCAAGAGGGTGTCCGCGCGGTCTTTCTTCGCGAGCTTGAGCGGGGTCTCGGCTTCGATCCTCTTTGCCAGACTCTCGGTGAGCTGTAATTCGAGCCCGCGGCGGAACTCGCGCGACTCGAAGATATCCAACGCCACGGTGCGGATTGGATTGTCCTGCGAGTTCGCCGTCCGAATCACTTCGCCCCGGTCGCTGGAGTAGCCGCACCCCACGATGCCGAGGAGACACAGTCCGCCCGCCAAAAAGAGGCTCGATTGCGCTCTGCAGGTCATAGTCGTCGCCCTATTCAAAGCCAGCGCCCCTACAAGTCAAGATCGCCGCGATCCCGGATGCCTTGCGTCTGGAGTATGCCCGAACACCCGCCAAGCCGAACACACACGGGCACGATTATAACCGCGCCACGCCCACGGGCAATGGAGCACGGTCAGCCAGGCGAAGCGGGGGTATCCTCAACCGCAGTGGCGGGCGAGTGGGCCGACGACTCGGCCAGGACGAATCGCCGATAGTACGCGATGCCCAAACACGTCAGCGGAATGGCCAGCAGCAAGCCGATGAAGCCGATCAGCTTGCTCCAGATGAAGACACCGAGCAGTATCGCGACCGGCCGCAGACCCGTTGCCTTGCCCATCACACGGGGCACTATCACGGCGTCCTGCAAGATCTGAACCACGCCGAACACGACCAAGACCAGGATGACGGAGCCCAGCACGCCGCTGCTCGTTTCGAGCGAGCGGAGGATGGCCAGCAGGATCGCAGGCACGAGGGCGGCGATTTGGAGATACGGCACCATGTTCAGCAGCCCGACGAACAGGCCGAAGGGTACCGCCATAGGCAACCCGATGATCGAGAAGCCGATCGAAAACAGGATGCCGACGGCGAGCGCAACGATGAACTGGCCGCGGAAGTACCGTCGCATCGCTACTTCGAACTCGCCAAGAAAGCCGAGGATTCCGTCGCGATACTTGGGCGGCAGCATTTCCTGGAACGTTCGCCTGTAGGCGTCGAAGTCGAGAAGCAGGAAGACCAGGTAGATCAGCACGACAATCAGCACGGTCGAGCCGAGGGCGATCTGCACGGCGAGATTCAAGACGGAAGCGCCACCGAGGGCGAGGCGTTTCAACGCGTTGAGCACCATCTCGCGAAACGCTTGTGTCTGGACGAACTCGGCTGACTGTTCGACGAGCCCGCCGACGAAGGTGCCCTCGACTTTGTCGTAGAGCCGATCGAGTCGGTCGTGTCGAGGCAGCTTGCCCGCGTCGTTGAGGAACTCCTGCCAGCCGTCCCGCAACTCAGACAGCCCCGAAGCAGACTTGCCCGAATCCTCCGGCTGCGAGGTCGGAATCAACTCTCCCGAGATCGGTTCCGGCTGATCCGCCCTGGCTCGCAACGGTTCGGGCAGGTCGGCAACGATGCCTTGCAGGCTTCGCTCGAATCGACCGAGCTGATGCAGCGTCAGCGGGACGAGGAGTGTGAGCAAGACGACGCCCACGAGCCCCAGGCCGAGGAGTGTGCCGAGCACGGCGACCCAACGCCGTTTGACGCGCCGCTCGATGCCGGTCACCAACGGGTGCAACAGGTAGGCCAGCACGACGGCCATCACGAATGGAAGCAGCACGTCGGAGAGGTGGCGGACCAGCGCGACCATGGCGATGATGACGCCGGCCGTCAGGAGGAGCCGTGCCACGCGATCAAAGGTGTACTTCTGCTCGTCCATGGGCTGGGTCACAGGCGATCCTCCTCTCGTGCGTTCCAGTTATGGCAGTTCCTTGTGCCACGGGTGGCTTGCCCGCCAGTGCTTTGTGCGCGAACTCGCGAGCAAAATGGCATTGGCAGCAAGTTGCCAAAAGCGCCGAAGTGAGAATCCACCTACGAGCCGGCGGCGGCCCCGCCGCCGGCCGCTGCTGCCGCGCGCCGTCGCCGGTCGCTCGTCGTGCCTGCCGCGGCGGCCGCCACATCGGACGTCGTTGCGCCTTCCATGGCCAGCACGACCGTTTGAAACCCCATCTTCGGGAGCCCGTTATCCCAGATGACTTCTCCGTATCGCTTGTCGAGGCAGTACACGTGCCCGGCATGGCCGACATAGAGATACGTATCCTTGATCAGGATGATGGGTACTGAAAAGCCGCCCTGCGGGAGCTTCGTCCGCCAGAGTTCTTCGCCCGTTTTGGGATCAATTGCCGCAACCCAGCGGTGAGTTGCGGCAAACAGCATCTCGCGCGTGCGCGCCATCGTGTGATCTCCCGGTGGGGTGGGCATTGCCCACCAATCTCCTACGCCGCCGCTTCCGCGGTTGTGGGCATCTTGTCAAGAATGTCATGGAGAACAACATCCGTCTCCAGGCCCTCCGCCTGCGCTTCGAAGTTCAAGAGCACGCGGTGGCGCAGGGCTGGCAGGAAGACCTTGCGGATGTCATCGAAGCTGACGTTGTAGCGACCGTCGAGCAAGGCCTGCACCTTGGCCGCGAGGATCACCGCCTGCGCACCGCGCGGCGAGGAACCCCAGCGAACGTACCGGTTCGTCTGCTCGGTTGCGAACTCGCCTTGAGGGTGCGTGGCGAGCGTGAGGCGAACGCCGTAGTCCTGCACGTGGGGGGCGACGATGACCCGTTGCACGAGACGTTGTCCACCGATGATCTGTTCGCCGCTCATCACGGGCTTGATGTCCGGCTTGTGGCCCGTCGTCGTGCGATTGAGGATCGTTCCGATTTCCTTGCGGCTGGAGTAGTTGACGATGAGTTTGAAGAAGAACCGGTCGAGCTGTGCTTCCGGCAGCGGATACGTGCCCTCCTGCTCGATTGGGTTCTGCGTGGCCATCACGAAGAACGGCGGTTCGAGTTGATAGCGTTTGCCCGCAACGGTGACGGTCTTCTCCTGCATGGCTTCGAGAAGGGCGGACTGGGTCTTTGGCGTGGCTCGGTTGATCTCGTCCGCGAGCACGATCTGGGCGAAGAGCGGTCCCTGCTGGAACTGGAACTGCCGCCGGCCGCTCTGCTGGTCTTCCGTAATGATATTCGTTCCGATGATGTCGGCCGGCATCAGGTCGGGCGTGAACTGCACGCGCGAGAACTTCAGGCTCAGCGCTTCAGACATCGAGCGAATGAGGTAGGTCTTGCCGAGTCCGGGCACCCCTTCGAGCAGCGCGTGCCCGCCGGTGAAGAGGCAAGTGAGGACGCCGCCGATGACCTCGGCATGGCCGACAATGGCCTTGGCGATCTCGTCATAAACGGCCTTGAACTTCGCGCGGAACTCATCGGTGGCTTTTTGGATCGCCGGATCAACTTGTGTCGCCATATTGTGCTCCAACTGCCGCGCTCCGGCGGCGTTATGTTAGTGCGAGCCTATTCCTTTGTCGCTCGTCGATTGACGAATCCGGCCGTGTGCCACTGGTATAGGGTGCCACCGGCGGCTTGTCCGCCAATGTTTTGTGCTTATTCGCAGCCGAGATTGCACTGGCGGACAAGCCGCCAGTGGCTGCCTCGGTTTGCGTCGTGACGATGCACTGCGCACTTACGAGCTCTCCTTCCCATCCTTGCCCTCCTGCTCCTCGGCCTGCTTGGCGCGTTTCTTGGCCTTGAGCAGGCGGGCGGTCGTCGATTCCTGCGGGCCTTGCGGTTTCTTGGGCGCCGCCGAGGGAGGGCCGGCCGGGCCGCCCTTGTGACCACCGAGGGCGTCGACGATGTCTTTGGCGGGTTTCTTCGCTTGCGCACCGGCATCAAACTTCGTAGCAGCCAAGAGGCCCTCGTCGTCCTGTCCGTAGGACTGCGCGGCAGCATCCTTGGCAGCCTGCCCCGCGGCGGCGAGCGCGCCGGCATCCCCCTCGGAGGTGCGTTCCGCGCGGACCTTCTCTCGGACGGTCTTCAGATCGGTAAGCGTGGCTTCGGCCCGTTTGCCTGCGCCAAAGCGCCCCGCGAGGCTGCCGATGTAAACCCTCGCCCTGGCGAGCGTCTTGAGCGGGTCGATCGCGATTCGGCGCACGGCGACATCGAGCAGGAATGCGAAGATCGCAAGCTTGAGCAGCGTGTCCCAAATCGGCGTGCGCGATACGGTCGGCGGCAGGTTATGCGCGAAGAGAGTCTCCGCCTTGGTGTTGAGAGACAGGACGCGCCCCTCCGTCTCGTCCGCAACCTCCTGGAGAAGGGCTTCGTTCGGGGAGACATCCTTGAACTCGGGCGAGTAGGCGACAGAGACGCCGGTTCGGATCACGGTCGGCTCGTCTCCCTGCACGCCCGGCGCGGTGATGTTGAGCAGGTAGGTGCCCATCTTGTCGGCCTTGAACTTGGCCTCGTAACGGCCGGGGCCGGTCTGCTCGATTTGCAGGTTTGCGGCGTTGCCGTCGGGGCTGATGACCTTGCCGACAAACCGCTTGAAGTTCGCGAAACCCTCCTTCTCGTCCATACACTCGATGAGGACGTGGCCTTCGTCACCCTCGATCGACTTCGTGACCTCGTAGTCGGCGGCAGAACCCTGCTGCATGCACCAGTGGACTGCCTGCGCCCATAGCTTGCTGAAGCTGGGCCAGCCCACCCAGTCCACGCCCCAATGCCGCCATCGCCCGCTCGTGAAGGCGACGGTCCGCCCGAAGCCGCACTGCCAGTGCGCGAGCAGCGGATCGCCGCGCTCGGTGAGCAGCGGCATCTCCACATCGACGACCTTGCGGGGTGTCGTCACGACATAACCTCTGAGCTGTGGGATGTCGTCGCCGATGCCGACCATGATGTCCGACATGCTCGACTGGAGCTTGGGGGTGAAGACCTCGTCGCGGATCAACGGGCGGCGAACGATCTTGGCCTCTTTTATGAAGATCTTGGGCAGGCGTTTTTCGTCGCCGGAACGGTAGAGCGAGTAATAGGTCCCGCCGGTTTTGGTGGCGATGTCCTTCATGGTGGCGATTTCGGCCCCGCCGTGCGGGAAGACCGAGACCGTGGAGCATGTGACCCGATGGCCGATCATCTTGTTGAGCAGCCCGGTCGGAGGCGCTTGCGGGTCGCCGTCGGAGATGATGATCATGTGCCGTTGGCCGGCGTCGCGGCAGTTCATGAGCGCCTGGTAGGCCATCGTCATCGGCGTTCCGAAGTCGAACATGTCCGCGTTCTGCATCTTGCGGAGACGGGCGATAATGGCTTCCTTGTCGCTGGCGGTTTGCATCGAGACTTCCCAATGGAAGCCCATGGCGCCCCATCCCACGACGCCGTAGTAGTCCAGGCGGCTGAGCGTCTTGAGCGCAGCCACCGCCGTCTCGATGCCCCACTTGTTGCCCTGGGGCATCTCGCACGAGTGCATGACGATGGCCAGCGCGCCGCGGGGGATCTGCTTGACGGCGTCCACGTCGAACTTCACAGGCATCGTGCTCTCGACGACTGAACCCTGCCAGCCGCCGGCGCCGAAGCTGTCATCCCCGCCGATCATGACGAGCCCGCCGCCGAGGTCGCGAACGTAGGTGGCGAGGCTCCGTTGCTGTTCGGCGTCGAACAAGTCCGCGCCGACATTCGCGAGGATGATCGCCGAGTAATCCTGCAAGACGGATGTCTGGAGGTTCACCGAGTCGACGGGCTGGTAGAGCACGCGGATGTCTTCCTGGATCAGTGCGTTGATGAGGGGCTCGTCGTCCTCAGCCTCTTCGGCCTTCCCGATGAAGAGCACCGTCTTGGGGCCTTCGATATTGGTGAAGGCCCGTGCGGCGTTGTTTTGGGCAACGGCGTCGGCGGCCTTGTCGTCCGGAACGAAGACGCTGTGCCATTCGTGTGTGCCGGTAGAGTCGAGATACACGCGACGGGCAAACGCATTGCGGCCCTTTTCGAGCCTGACGCGCTTTCCGTTACCTTCGCTCTCGGGATCGAGATCCACCGGCTCCTCTTTCTGACCGACGCGTTTGTAGAGGAAAAGCGTGCCTGTCGTGGCGCGGTCGCTCGTAAGCACGAAGCGGACGAGGGCCTGCTCGTGGAGGTTGGCGTAGGCCGGCGCGCGGAGCATCTCGTTGACGACCTCCGCCCCGTGCTCGTATCGTAGCGGCACCACGTCCACAGTGATGTTGTTCGCCTGGGCGGTTTTCGCCTCTTCCGCCAACGTCCCGACGTTTTCGTTCCCGTCGGAGAGGATGACGACGCGGTTGTTGGTGGAGTCCAGTGCACACGCGGCGGCCATCCGAAGCGCTTGAGAGAGATTCGTGGCATCGGGCCGCTGGCCGTCGGGAAACGGCGGCAGGACGTGAACGCCGCCATCCGGCCCCGGGCGGCTGGGCAGCTGCTCGATGTACGTCTGTCCGTCGAACGTGAGGATGCTCAGACGGTCGTCCTCTCGTTCCATCGCCTTGCCCATCTGCATGACGAAGTCCTCCGCCTGGGTGCGGAGTTCCGGCGGGATGGAGCGGGATTGATCGAGGAGGAACAAGACGCTCAGGTCTTCGTTCTTCAGAATCTTGTGCGCGCCAGCGAGTGCAAGGACAAGCAGGACAACGACGAGCGCGCGGACGGCCATGCATACCTTGCTGCGAATCGGCCCTAGCCCCGCCAGCGACCGCCGCGAGAACCACCACAATAGGACGACGATCAACGCGAGCCACAGCGCTTCAGGTCGATCGAATCGTTCCAATGTGGAAAGCAGGAACATGGGGAAACGCCGAAAAGTCAACAGGGCAAAGAGAAGAACAACACAATGTTAACAACTAACAACTGACAACTAACAACTGACTGTTGATAGCTGATAGCCCTCCTCACCAGTCTATCGCCTGCACCCGATTATTCCACGAGTCCAGGCAGTAAACCAATCCCTTGCGAGAAACCGCCACACCCCACGGCTGTAACATCTGCCCCAGCTCTCGCCCTGCGCTGCCCCAGGAGCCGAGGAAACGGCCTTGCCGGTCGAATCTCACGATCCTGTTGTTGCCGCGATCCGCGACGAGGATCGTGCCGGACTTCTCGAGAGTCAGCCCGATGGGATAGTTCAAGTTGTACGGCTCCGTGCCTGGCGAGCCGAATGCGAAGAGCAACTTGCCCTGCCGGTCGTAGCGACAGATGCGGTGGTGGCATGAATCAGTGACCCACAGGCAGTCGTCTTCGTCGAATACGATTTCGTACGGCCGTTCGACACTGCCTTCGCCCGAGCCTTCCTGCGCAAAACAGGAGACGTATTGCAGATCAGGCGTGAACTTGCTGATGCGATCGTTGCCGCCGTACTCCGCGATGTAGATGTAGCCCTCGCGGTCGATGGCGACTGAGGTGGGAAAGATAAACTGGCCGGGTCCCCTGCCCTCTTTACCGAATCGCAGCAGCTCTACCCCCTCGCGGTCGTACACGATCACCCGCTGATAGTGTGTGTCAGGCACCCAAACGCGGTTCTGTTGATCGACGTAGAGACCGGTGGGTTTGCCGTTGGCGGCCTCCGGCATCGGCCACTGGTGTTCGTACTCGCCCTCCGCGCTGAATCGCTGAACGCGGCCCGTCGGACTGCGGTCGACGACGAAGACGCAGCCGTCTACGGGTGATACGGCGATGCCGCGCGGATAGCTAAACTCGCCGGAGCCAAGGCCCGAGCGTCCGAAGACGAACTCGACTGCGGCGGGATCAGGTTCCTCGCGGTGACAAGCAGGCAGTAGCGCCGCGCACGCACACAGAAGCGCCACCGCCACGCGTACCGTCGGCCCCACCGCAATGTGTAGCGTCGGCCCCCTATGGCCGACGGTCAGAGCCGCGCGCGTCAGCAACCGGTCAGCATTCGCCAAGAAGGCCCTTTGAGATGAACGCCGACCGACTCCCTCACGGTCGCGGCTCTGATCTTCACGTCGGCCATAGGGGGCCGACGCTACGCTGCGCTGCCGTCGAGTCTGCCGCCATCCCATTGCCATCAACGATCCTCCTCGTACGGTCCCGCCTCGGCGTGTCGCACGGATCGAGGCAGCCTGCCAACTAGCGGCACGACGACCGCGATCAGCACGGCGGGCAGAATCAGCAGCAGACTCGTTGCCACCGTCTCGTTTTGCCGTCCATAGTGCATCTGTGCATCAACGTGTACGGCGAGGCTCCCGCCGATGAACTGCGAGGGCTGCACGGCCTGGCTGGCGGTGATCTCGGAGAGCGTGAGACACCCGACGAGCAGCCCGGCCGCCAAGACGGGACGCCACAGCACGGGCAGTCGCGTGTGCGTGATTCGCTGAAGGTAATTGCCGCCGTCGCTGAGCGCCTGGTCCGAGAGGCTTTGCGGCAAGCGTCGGTTCAGCAGTCGCACGACGCAGACCGGGAGAAACGCGAACCGCGCCACCATCGCGGCCGTCCAGACCAGCGGCGAGTTGTCGTAGACGTTCCACGCGCCACGCGGACTGATTGTCTCGCAGCCAAACACAGCTAAGAGCGCGGCGCCTGTCAACTCCGGCGGGATGACCGCCACGGCGATCACGAGCCCGACGGCCACGCGGCTGACAAACCGCGAGAACCGCGGCCGGCCCGGCTCATCGAGCACGGCTGCCGCAACGGTCAATGAAGCCACAACTGCCAGGGCCGCAACGACAAGTGTCGCAAGGATGGCATCTCCCGCCGTCTTCCAGACAATACCGAGCGACTCGGCGAGCGACCCGCGGGCCGTGGCGAGTTCAACCGCGAAGACGGCGATAGGCATGACCGTGATACCGATTGCGATCAAGCAGGCAAGCGGCCACGTCCATCGCGTGGACGGCAGATGCGAGCCCGTGTCCTCATCGGGCGTGTCGTCGCCCCATCCGGCCATTTGGCGAAGGCCGGGCATTGCGGCAGCCGCCAGCAGGGCAATCGTGAGCAGCATCGGCCAGGCGTGCCACGCAAGATACGCGACGGGGTGCTCGTGTGCCCCGGCGACCGCGGCGATCGCCACCATCTCCGCGGCCCACGTCTCGCCGGCAGACATCAGTGGCGGGATGTTCGAATCGAAGGCTGCCAGAATGAAGACCATCGCCACGGCCGCGATCACGGGCGCGCGCATGACCGGCAACGCGCCACGGAGAAACGCGCGGGTCGGCGATGCGTCAATGCACGCCAGTTGATAAGCCCGCTGCCCCGTGTGCTTGAATGCCAGGGCGAGCACGAGCGCGCAGATCGGCCACAGCCACGTCGCCTGAACCCATGCGGCCTGAAGGGGCTCCCAGCCCGCCGTATTCCAGCCGATGAGCCGGATTGCGCCGGCGACGAACTCGGATCGGCTGGTCGAGAGCAGAAGCCAGGCGTATGCGAAGACGCTCGGCGGCGACACCAGCGGTACGATCACCAGCGCGTGCAGCACCACCCGTTGCCACCGGCGGCATGGCTGGACCAAAGCATAGGCGCAGGGGATCGAGAGCAGCAGCGCGAAGATCGTCGCGCCGGCGGCCATCCAGAGTGTTCTGAAAAGGCACCGCCACAACCGGGCCGTGGGCCAGACGTCCTGTCCTGCCTCTGGTCCCTGCGCCGACTGCCACACGATCGCGCCGACAACGACGCCGACCGAGCAGACGAGCACGATCCAGCCGAGGGAACGAGTCAGCCGCAGTGCGAGCGTGGGCATCACGGCATCCGTTCTACCGCAATAGGACGTCGCGGGCGAGCTTGTCGGATGTTTCGAGCAGGACGCCGGCGGCTTCGTAATCCACCTCCGCCTCGCTGATTTTGGCAACGCCCAACTGACGCCGCACCGCGGGGCGGACGGGAATGTTCCGCGAGCTGCTTATGTGCAGCTTCTCTTCGATCTCGGCGGAAGCGATGTAGTCGATCAGTCGCCGGGCAGCCTCGGGATGCCGGGCGCCGGCCACCAACGCCACGGAATTGGGGATCCACAGCGTGCCGGCAACGGGGCGGGCGCCGTCGGGGGCATCCAGGTCGGGAAAGATCATCGCCACGGAATCCCCGCGATCTTGGGCGACGATCACGTCGTCCGTGTCGGTCGCGACGAAGTCCGCCACGCCCCGGCTGAGCAGGAGCACGGCGTGGGAGTTGCCGTCCGCGAGTTCGCAGCCGTTCTCCCGCAGCGCGTTGTAAAACTCGGACAGAGCTTCGGAGCCCCAGAGAGAACACAGCACCGCCATGTGCCCGCGCGTGGTGCCGAAGCGGGGATCGGCCATGCGAAACCGACCCTTGTACTTCGGATCGGTCAACTCGCACCAACGCCGCGGCAACGCCTCCGGTTCGGTCCTCTCGGGGTCGTAAGCGATCACGCGGCCGCGCAACCCGAAGGCGGTCCACAGCCCGGCCGGATCGCGATATCGGGCCGGTACGTCCTCCGCCGTGGCAGGCGCATAGGGCGACAGAACGCCCTTGGCGGCAAGCTGCAACGTGCCGAAGATTTCGCTGGACCACCACACGTCGGCCCGGGGGGTGTTCTTCTCGCCGATGAGCCTGTTGACTAAACCCGTGGTCTTCCCAGCCTCGGTGTCGAAGACCGGATGTACTTCGGTCCCCGTGTGGTTTTCAAACTCATCCAGGATCGGTCGGGCGAATGCCGTGTCTACGGAGCAATACACGACGACGGACGAGGGCGCGGATGTCTCGCCGGTCTTCTGGTCGGTTCCTTGTTGATCCGGATTACGCTCGCACCCGGCCAGAATCGCAAGTGCCAGAGTGCTGCAAACAACGGCGATACGCATGTGGTGGATAGTCCTTGCCGGTGTGGGAAACGAAACGACCCGAGCCCCATCGTCAATCGTCAGTCGTCAATTGCCTTCCCCAGCCTCGTCGGCGTCCGCTTTTTCATCGCCCTCGGTGGATTCCTTGGCATCGCCCTCGTCTTTGCCAGCCTCTTTGGCATCGTTCGCGTCCTTGCCGGAATCCCCGACATCCTCCGTTCCTTCGCCACCGGTTTTCTTGAACCGGTCGCCAAGTCGGTCAAAGTACTTCTTGACTCCGCTGCGATATCGCCGGGGGACCCGATCCTTGTTCAGGGCGTCGGAAGCATCGAGTTCCGCCGCCGCGGCGGCTTCACCCAACTCGACCAACGACTGGCCCTTGATCGGTTGGCCCTTGACGAATTGCTGGCCGACGATGCTGCCGCCTCGTCCCTGCTTGACCTTGGCCTTGGCGTTCACGGTGTCGGTTAAAGCGCTGTCGTCTCGCGCCCGATTGCCTGAACCGCGTCCGCCACTGCTGCCGGCATTGCCGGTCCCGTTGCAGTGCGGGCAGGGCGAGCCGTCCTCCAGGAAGCCGGTCCCCTGGCAGTGCTGGCATGGTTCCTGCTGCTGGTTCCCGAGATCGCTCATGTCTTCCCAACTGTCGTTGAGTTCCGCCAATTGGGCCTCGACGTCGTTGAGAGCCGACTCCATTTGTTCGAGTTCGTCGAGCATCTCGCCGGCCTCGCCAAGCTGCGAGGAAGCGGACCCCAGATTGCCCTTCTCACACTCCTTGGCGGCGCCAGACATCTTGTTGCCCATTTTCTGGCAATTGCTGCACGCCTTCTGGCGCTGCTTGATCTTCTCGATCATCTCCTTGATCTGCTCTTCGGACATCCCTTTTTCTTTGAGACGTTCGGTCAGGTCCTTGATTGCCTTCTCGACTTGCTTGGGATCTTTCTTGGAGAGGTTGCTGAGGAGTCGTTTGGCGTCCGCCTCTTTCAGACCGGCGTTCTGGAGTTCGCGCTGGCTCTGTTTGTCCTCTGCCGCCTGCTCCAACTGCTTGGCCAGGTCATTGAGTTGCTTCTGGAGCTCCTTCAGCTTCGCGGCGTCCTTGCCGCCCCCCTTGGCGCGTTTTGCCAGCTTCTCCTGAAGCGCCTTGATGGACTGTTGTGCCTGATCGAAGTCGCCCGCAGAGAGGTTCTCGATCAGCTTGCCGAGTTCGCTCTTGGGATCCTGTGGCTTGCCGAGTTGCTTGAGGCGTTTCTTCGTTTCGTTTAAGGCCTTGTACCGATCGGACTCGGCTTTCTTCTTCAGCGCGTCCTGCAAATTGTCCAGGTTCTTGACTGTCTGGCGCCGCAGCGCGTCCGGATCGACGTCCGGTCTGTGCTGCAGGAGGTTCTTGAGCGAGTCGATGTCCTTTTCCATCCCCAGATCGGGGTTGCGTTCTGTGATTTTCTCGAGCACCGAGACAGGCTTCTTCAAGACGGCCCGGGCGGCCTGCAAGCGCTGCGCCTGCTGGGGCTGGCCGGCCGCGGCTTTCTTGCTGTTGAGGATGTCGAACTCCGGCAGGAGCAGCGACAACAGGGCAACAGCCAACATCATCGAACTGAGCGAGAGTGAGCCCGTCCATCGCACGGGGAGAAACTTCTTGGCCGACAGGCCCGCGACCCGCGATTCGGCATCGGCTACCACGGCCCTGGCGAACGGATCGCTGGTCTGGGTATGAGCGTGAAGGCCCGTGGAGAGCCGCTCGCGGAGCCCCGCTGCCTCGTCCAAAGCGACCGCGGCAGCCATGACAGGTTCACGGGTGGCGATCAGCCAGAAGACCGAGACGGCGACGCTGACGCCAAAGCCCGTAAGTGCCGCCCAACCCATCGGCAGCTTGAGGGCGAAGAGTTGGTTCGCGATCCACAGCAGGGTCCAGGCGACCGAGGCGAACAGGATCGTCCAGCCCCATTGCCGGAGCCACCGGTTGAGCCAGAGACGACGCTGGGCCTGTCTGATTTGGCGATCGATGTTGCTCATGGCCGAACCTCGCGGAAAAGAGGCCGCGCAGCGACCGTGGTGGAGTGCATCCGGCAAGCTGCCTGCCGGTAGATTCTAACGGATTCTAGGCCTCCTGTGTTCGGGGTGCAAACCGGACGGCCTGGTTCGCGTACAGACAGGGCATCCGTCGAATCTATGTCAGCTTTCCACGGCGGCGACAGGCGATATACTCTCCCGGACGCGAAGAAAGGCACTGCCTCAGGATGACGAGAAACCGAAGCAAGCCAGAAGAAGCAGACGGCACCCCCGAGGGGACGCCGGACAAATCCAAACGGCCCGCGTCCGTCGCCCCGAGGTCGCTGCGCGGGCGGCTCGTCGCCGGCGTGCTCATCATCATTCCTCTGGTTGTGACGGGCCTGCTCATCAGGTTCGTCTACAACGGGGCGCTTGAGGTCGGCGTGTGGCTTGTTTACTGGGCGTCCCGGGCCAGCCACTGGGCGTTTAAGCTCGAAGGCGAGCCCAAATGGATCGACCCCGAGAATGCGGAATGGACGGAGAAAACCGTCGCGGTCGTCCTGACCGTGCTGATGCTGTACCTGCTGGGCTGGCTTGGTACGAACGTCGTCGGCCGACGAATCCTCGATTTCTTCGAGGGGCTCGTCGAGCAAATCCCGCTGGTCGCAACCATCTATTCGGCGATCAAGCGGATGGTGCAGTCTCTCTCTGGCGCCGACAACAAAGACGGGGACCAACAGGTGGTCCTGATCGATTTCCCGCACGAGAACATGAAGGCGATCGCCTTCATGACGAACATCGTGACGGATCGGGCTACGAAGGAGCGAATGGCCACGGTGTACGTGCCGACCACACCGAACCCAACGAGCGGGTACATGTTGATCGTGCCCATGAACAAGATCACCCAGGTCGATTGGACGAAGGAGGAGGCGCTGTCCATGATCCTCTCGGGTGGCGCGTCGGCCAGGCCGGATGTCGTGCTCCATCGGCCCGGAGGCGGCCAGCCAATCCCGCCGCCCCCTGTCCCACCCGGTGCCGCGACCTCTCCCGTCGGCAAGGTGTGAGCCGTCAGGCCGGCCGGCTTCGATTCCGTCCTATAACGTGCATGCCGAAACAGCCTTTTTACACGCGGTGCGTTTGCCTGACCGATACTCCGAGGGTATCATAGCGGTTTGCGCCACATCCAGAACACATTCGGTCGGACGTTCCGCCGACAAGGTGTGGCGGCAAGGCACCCGGATGCCGGACGTTTGGGATTGAGCGGCATCGCCGGATAGTGTGCGCAGTGCGCGCTGACTGTCCGGAAACAATTGTTAGTGACTTTCGGCTTTGGCCGGGGGTCGAGGGATTGGACACTGTTGATGAATCAGAACGAATTACTGTCCCAGATCGACGTGACGGACGAGGAGATTGACGCGCAATTGCAGGCCGCCTTCGGAGAGGTGGACGGCGCCGAAACGCTGGACAAGGCGATCAGCGACTCGATCGCCGAGTGCAAGGCGAACACCATCCTGAATGGGCGCATCATCGGCATCAGCGGAAACGAAGTCGTCGTCGATGTCGGACTCAAGAGTGAAGGTTATGTGCCGGCCTACGAATGGGAAGACCTCAGCGAAGTCAAGGCGGGCGATCCGATCGAGGTGCTTCTTGAACAGATCGAATCAGACACAGGCACCATCCTTCTCTCCAAGCGCAAGGCCGATCGCATTCGTGGTTGGGAGCGCATCCTGTCCAAGTGCAAAGAGGGCGAGAAAGTCAGCGGCAAGTGCATGAGGAAGATCAAGGGCGGCCTCCTGGTGGACATTGGCGTGCCGGTCTTCCTGCCTGCCAGCCAGGTAGATACACGTCGCCCGGGGGACGTGAGCGAGTATATCGGTCGGACAATCGAAGCCATCGTTCTGAAAATCGACGTGGAACGCAGAAACATCGTGATCTCGCGGCGGAGGCTGATCGAAACCGAGCGTGCGGAATCGAAGGCCAATCTCATGTCGGAAATCGAGGTCGGCCAGATCCGCGAAGGCGTGGTCAAGAATATCGCGGACTTCGGCGCATTCATCGACCTGGGCGGGATCGACGGTTTGCTGCACATCACCGACATGAGTTGGGATCGCGTCAACCATCCCAGCGAGGTCGTTAGAATCGACGAGAGGGTCAAAATCAAGATTCTGGCGATCGACAAGGACAAGGAGAAGATTGCGCTGGGTCTCAAGCAAACCCAGATCAACCCGTGGGACGAGGTCGAGGGCCGATTCCCCATCGGCTCCCGTATCAAGGGAGAGGTCGTCAACATCACGAATTACGGGGCATTCGTGAAGCTCGATGGTGGTATCGAGGGCCTGGTTCACATCTCGGAGATGTCCTGGACGCGACGCATCACGCATCCTTCCGAGATACTCAACGTCGGCGACGAGGTCGAGGTGGTCGTGCTGGAGATCAACAAGGGCAAGCAGGAGATCTCGCTCGGCATCAAGCAGACCGAGACGAATCCGTGGACTCGAGTCGTGGAGAAGTACCCGCCGAACACCGTGGTGGCGGGGCAGGTGCGGAACCTGACCAATTACGGGGCCTTCGTCGAGATCGAGGATGGGATCGACGGCCTTCTGCACGTTTCGGATATGAGCTGGACCAAGAAGGTCAGCCATCCTTCCGAGATGATCAAGAAGAGCGACAACATCAAGTGCGTTGTTCTGACGGTGGACCAGGAAAAGCAGCGCATCGCCTTGGGTCTAAAGCAGTTGACGGAGGATCCGTGGCTGCGTGCCGTGCCGGACCGGTACATCCCAGGCATGATCGTCCAGGGCAAGGTCACCAAGATCACCAACTTCGGCGTCTTCATCGAGTTGGAGCAGGATCTCGAGGGCCTGTTGCACGTTTCGGAGTTGACGGACCGCCGGGTGGACGATCCGCACGAGGAAGTCGAGCTCGGCGAGGAGATCGAAGTCAAGATCCTGCGTGTGGACACGGCAGAGCGGAAAATCGGTCTTTCGAAGAAGCGAGCGGACTGGGCGGCTGACGGGGCTCGGGATGACTCCGGCGACGCCAAGGGAGGCGGTCCCAAGATGCGTCGTGGCGGGCTGCACGGTAGTGCGGGCGAGGAGACGACGGACATCATCAATCCAACCGCCTTGCTGAACGATCCCACGGCGACCGAGACGGAGACCGCGAGCGAACAGGACGATCAGACCGAGAAGCCCGAAGCTCAGGAGGAGCCAGTCGCCACTGCCGAAGAGACGGCCGAGGAGCCGTCCGAGGACGCCGCCGAGTCGGAACCATCAGAGAAGGCAGACACAGACACCCCTACGTCCTAGAATGTCGATGATCGTGACGCGGGTAGCAGTTGCGGTCCTGACCCGGTAGCCGGGATCGCGAACGTGGGTTTTCAGGCAACCCGCCATGCCGCCGGACCGATCATGTGTAAGTTCGCGCTTTCGGTGTGCGCTGGCGGCGAGCAAGCGCGTCATCAGGGAGGGTCCAAGCCATCGCAGTGGAGCCCGGCCTACAACAGTATCTCAAGCAGATCAATGAATCCGCACTCCTCACGGCCGAGGAGGAGAAGGAACTTGCGCGCGCGATCGCCCAAGGCAGCCACGCCACAAGTCGATTCAAACACGGTGAGATTACCCTGGCCGAGAGGGAGGAGGCCGAGGAGCGAGCGAATCTGGCTCGCGAGCATATGATCCGCTCCAACCTTCGACTCGTTGTCAAAATCGCGAAGTCCTTCGCCAGTCGCGGCATGCCACTCTCCGACCTGATCGAGGAGGGCAACCTCGGTCTCCTGCGGGCGGTCGAAGGGTTCGACCCGGACATGGGCGCGCGATTCAGCACGTATGCCGGCTGGTGGATCAAGCAGGCGATCAAGCGTGCGATGATCAACGCGGTCCAGCCCGTTCATATCCCAGCCTACATGGTCGAGATGATCGGCCAGTGGAAGAAGGTATACAGCCAGCTTCAAGAGGAATCGGGCCGCGCGCCCTCGCTCCAAGAGATTGCCGAGCGAATGGACCTGCCTGAGCGGAAAGTTCGCATCATCAAGCGTGCGGTCCGGGCATTCAGCTCACCCACGCAGTCGGACACGCACGAGTCCGGCCTCGCGCTCTCGGACCTGCTGGCTGACAAGAAGACCCTGCCGCCGGACGAGGCCGTCTTTAACGAAGCAGAATCCGAGATGATCCAGAAGATGCTGGAAGAGCTCGACGATCGCGAGGCCACCATTCTCCGTCTGCGGTACGGCTTGGGCGGCGACGAGGAAGAGCCGATGACGCTGAAGGCCATCGGTGCGAAGATCGGCCTCACCCGTGAACGCGTTCGCCAGCTCGAGGGCGAAGCGCTGAGAAAACTCGAGAAGACGCTCGCCGAATACCGCTGACCGAATCACACGACCGTAAGAACCAAAGCCGCGACCGTGAGGGAGTCGGTTTTCGCTCATATGGAGAGGCTCTCTCGGCGGAACGCCAACCGCTTGCTGACGCGCGCGGCTCTGATCCGAGCCCCAAGCGCCAGCGCGGGGTCCTTCGGATTCTACCCGCTCGCTTGCGCTCGGGACTCGGATTCTGACGCGCGCGGCTCTTGCCCTGGCGCGCTTTCGCCGCGCGTCATCCCATCCGAGAAATTGACAGTGGCGCGTCGCGTTGTTAGAAAGCCCCGTGGGCAAAGGTGTCTCGATGGAGGCATGTTGTGGCTGACCTTCAGGGCGGAATGGTAATTCGTACGGGTGTGGGCGTCCGGCGGGCCGTGGACGGATTCGGCGAGTTCTGGATCTTCGCCTGGCGGACGCTTACCTGGACGATCGCGGGAGCTCTTCAACGGCGGAACTGGCGGTTGTTGATGCCCCAGTTGCTCGAGGTCGGCTACCGTTCGCTTCCCGTCATCCTCATCACGGGCGCATTCGTCGGCATGGTGCTCGCCGTACAGGCGATCGAGCAGTTTCGGGCCGTCGGCATGGAAGAGCGGATGGGGGCGGTGGTCAACCTCTCGGTCGTCCGGGAGCTGGGTCCCGTTCTTGCCGGCATCATGCTCGCGGGACGCATCGGCGGCGCCCTCACCGCGGAACTCGGCACGATGAAAGTGACCGAGCAGATCGACGCCTTGCGGAGCATGGGCGTTGATCCGATCCGCTACCTCGTCGTGCCTCGTGTGCTGGCCTGCTTCCTGCTCACACCGTTTCTCACGCTGTACGCCGACCTGACCGGCTCACTGGGCGGTTGGTTTGTCTCGGTGGTTCAGGGCGGCGTCGACAGCGGGCCGTACTGGGACTACACGCGACAGGCCGTGGAGAACTTCGACCTGTTCAGCGGCGTCCTCAAGAGCTTCTTCTTCGGGGCGGCACTGGGGCTCATTAGTTGCTTCAAGGGTTTCTACTGTCGCGCCGGCGCCGAAGGTGTCGGCCGAGCATGCACGGAAGCCTTCGTCGCGTCTTTTATCGCGATTCTAATGCTGGACTATATCCTGGCCGTGATACTCCAGGCCGTCAGCGTCGGCCTGTGGGGCTTCCGATCGTTTTTGTAGCGTGTCATCGTGAACGACTCCCCACCACAAGACAACACGATCATCGAGCTTTCCAAAGTCAGCAAACGCTTTGGCGTCCTGACTGTGCTCGACCGCGTCGACCTCGCGCTCGAGCGCGGCAAGACAACCGTTGTCATCGGCGAGTCGGGAACGGGCAAGAGCGTTCTGCTCAAGCACATCGTCGTGCTCATGCGGCCCGACAGCGGCGAGGTCTATTTCCGCGCGAAGCGGATCGATACGCGCAGCGAGCGGGAGCTTGTTCCGGTGCGTCGGTGTTTTGGGTTGCTGTTTCAGATGGGGGCCCTGTTTGACTCGATGACGGTCGCGGAGAATATCGGTTTTCCGCTGGCAGAACATGCCGACAGGCCGCCGGAGGCGATCGACGCGGTTGTGGCCGATAAGCTGAAGCTCGTCGGGCTGGACGGGCTGCAATCGCGACGGCCCGGCGAACTGTCGGGCGGCCAGAAGAAGCGGGTCGCCCTCGCCCGGGCTATCGCACTGGACCCTGAAGTCGTCCTCTACGACGAGCCGACCACCGGCCTGGACCCGGTCCGGGCCGACGTGATTAACGAACTCATCCTCAAGCTCAAGCGGGAACTCCAAGTGACCAGCGTGGTGGTCACGCACGACATGACCAGCGCCTACAAGGTGGCCGACCGGATTGTGATGTTGCACGAGGGCAAGATCATCGCCGACGGCGCGCCAGACTGGTTCCGGACGTGCAACGATGCCCGGGTCAGGCGGTTCGTGGACGGCAAGGCCAGTCCGGATGATCTGGCCGTCCTGAAGCGAAATGCCGGAGCAGAAACGTAGAGGGACACATGGCAGCGACGCGTCAAAACACGATCGTGGGGCTGTTCACGCTGACGGGCGTGGCGGTGCTTCTCTTTCTGATCTTCATCTTCGGCGGCGGGCAAACGCTGTTTACGAAGACGTACGAAATCCGCGTACACTTTGAACGGGGCGTGGTCGGCGTCGAAGCCGGACAGGGTGTGACGCTCTACGGGAAGCGGGTCGGCGAAACCAAGCGGGTCGAGTTCTGGTGCGACCCCAAGACGGGAGAGGAGTCCGCGGAGAACGGCGTCGTCGTCATCTTGGCGATCGAAGCGGAGTACGACATTCCGAGATCATCGCGAATTGTCGTTGCTTCGAGCATCATGGGCTTCGGCCGGCCCGCGATTCGGCTGCAAATCGACGATCGCACGTTTGATCCCGAGGTATTGCCCCGCGATGGCACTGGCGAGATCAAGGGCCGCATGGTCGAAGTGCTGGACCAGGTGTTGCCGCCCCGCATCCAGGACACCCTGTCCGAAGCAACGGAGAGCCTCCGAGATCTTGCCAGGGCCCTTACGCCGGTCGCGACGCATCTCGCTCGGCTGCTCGAACCCCGTGACGTGGAGAAAGTCGACCTGGCAGAGCTAACCGCCAATCTGGATACAGTCATCCAGCGATTCGATACGGCACTGAGGAACTTCAACACCCTCATCGGCGACGAAACCAACGTCGCCAACTTCAATGCGATACTCGCCAACGCGAAGACGATGTCCGACTCGGGAATCGTCGCGATGAACAATCTCGCCGAACTGAGCCGAAACGGCAGCGAGACGATGAAGGACACCAGCGCGCTGATGCGCAAGCTCAGCGCGAATGCGGACGAGCTCTCCGTCGTGTTGAAGCGTATGGACCAGAGCCTTGCTCTGATGAATGAGGGCGAGGGGACAGCCGGTCTGTTGCTCAGGGACAACCGTCTCTACGAAGAACTCGTACTTTCCGCCAAGCGCCTGACCAAGGCACTCGACGACGTTCGCGAAATCGCGGACATGTGGAAGCGGGGGCAACTGCAGATCAAGCTGCGCTGACGCGACAGCGACGCAGATCAGAGCCGCGACCGTCAGGGAGCGGTCAGCACCCACACGTGAGGGCCCTCTCGGTGAGCGGTCAGCGTTCTCGATCCGAACGCCGAGCGCAAGCGAGCGGGTCCGAAGACCTACCAGCCCGCTGTAAAATGGAAAACAGCCGTTCGGAAACGCCGCTCCTGGCCGCAAAAACCACCAGCTCTGGCGCTGGCCTGCTCCCCGAAACCTGATCCATGTGTTATGAGAGTCTCTACGGCCCGGTTGGGCAAGGAGATTCTCGATGAAGAAGAAGCGACACAGTCCGGAGTAGATCATCCGCAAGCTGCCAGCGGCCCACGGGCAGTTCGTTACCCCGCTTCTCCCGCCTGTTTGCACAGAAACATCACCGCCATCCGCACGGCCAAGCCGTTCGTCACTTGTTTGAGGATCACGCTCTGCTGGCCGTCGGCTACGTCCGCGGACATCTCGACGCCGCGGTTGATCGGACCGGGGTGCATTACCAATACATCCGGCTTCGCCCGGTTCATGCGCTCGTTGGTCAAGCCGAATAACCGGGAGTACTCCTGCAAGCTGGGAAACACGTTCGACGCGATGCGTTCGCGCTGTACGCGGAGCACGTTGATCACGTCGAACTGATCGATCACCGTGTCGAGATCGTGGCAGACCTTCGCGCCCATCTCCTCGAATGCTCTCGGGACGAGCGTCGAAGGGCCGACGAAGGTCACTTCGGCGCCCAGTTTCAGCAGGCCGTGGAGGTTCGACCGCGCGACGCGGGAGTTCGCGACGTCCCCGACGATCGCCACCTTCAGACCCTCGATTCCGCCCTTCGCCTGACGAATCGTGTAGATGTCCAGCAGGCCCTGTGTTGGGTGTTCGTGGCAGCCGTCGCCCGCGTTTATGACCGAACAGCTCACATTGCGCGCGACCAGGTGCGGCGCCCCCGCGGCCGAATGGCGGCACACGATGATATCCACGCCCATCGCCTCGATGTTCCGGGCAGTATCGCGAAGGCTCTCGCCCTTGCTCAGCGAACTCGTCCGGGCCGTGAAGTTGATCACGTCCGCGCTGAGACGCTGTGCCGCCAGCGTGAAGCTCGTCTTGGTGCGCGTCGAGTCCTCGAAGAACAAGTTCACGACAACGCGCCCGCGCAACGCCGGCACCTTCTTCACGCTCCGCGTCGAGACATCCTCAAACGCCTCGGCCGTGTCCAGGATATGTGTAATCTCCTCTGCCGCGAGGGTCTCGAGACCCAGCAGATTCCGATAGGGCCAGACCGCCGACTCACGCGTCATCGCGGCCGCCCCCGCCGCTGCCGTTGGAGCACGGCGGGCGTTCATGTCTCGACCTCCACGCGATCAACGCCGCCGCTCTCTCGCAGCGAAACGGTGATTCGCTCCTCGTCTTCTTTCGTCCGCAGGCCCACGAAGTCCGGCTGGATGGGAAGCTCGCGCCCGCCGCGATCGACCAACACGGCCAGCCGGATCGCATTCGGCCGTCCCAGATCGATGATGGCAGCCAAGGCGGACCGCACGCTCCGGCCCGTGTAGATCACGTCGTCCACCAGCACGATGTAGCGGCCCGCGACGTCGAAGTCGATCTCCGTCGTCCGCACAACCGCGGACGGACCGATCTCCGCCAGGTCGTCGCGATAGAGCGTGATATCGAGTGAGCCGGAGGCGACGCCCCTCACGCCGCGATCGCCCAGCAAGCGAATCAGCCGGCGCGCAAGGTCATCGCCGCGACGGCGTATCCCGATGACGCCCACGGGGCAACCGTCGGGAATCGAGCCCGCAACCTCATCAGCCAGTCGCGACAAAGCGCTCTGGATTCCATTCTCGTCGAGGAGTACTTTCATATTGAAAGAACACGATAACCGTCCGCCCGGCTCGGAGCAAGCATCGACTTGGCAAGCCCGACGGTCCCCGGGCAAGAGCCCGTCCTATCCGACAGCATTCGCCTTCCTTCCAGCCGAGACGGACAACGTGGCGGCGTCTACAATGACCCCGTCAGGCCTCAACCCCTCAGTCGAAAAGGGGCAGATCATGACGACTCGCCTGGTTCACCGACTACGACTGCACACCCTCATCTGCGGAGGCATCGCGATGCTGACGATTCCCGCATGTCGTGAGCCGACCGTCAACAAGGACGGTCGCCGACCGACGACGAGGATTGCGACCGCTCCGACCGAAGTCTCCTCGGCTCCCACGAACCGCCTGCCGCGGACTGCCGAGCGCGCCGACGAGCGCCGACAGATGGTCCGCCGTCAGATCGCCGATCGCGGGATCGCGTCGGAGCGCGTGCTGGAGGCCATGCAGAATGTGCCGCGGCACTGGTTCGTGCCCGAGCCTTACACGGACAGTGCGTACCGAGACTGCGCGTTGCCGATCGGTTACGCGCAGACGATCTCGCAACCTTATATCGTCGCGCTGATGACGGAAGCGCTGGCGCTTGAGCATGGGGACAAGGTCTTCGAAATCGGCACGGGATCAGGCTACCAGGCGGCGATCCTCGCCGAGCTGACGGACAAGGTGTTCACCATTGAGATCGTCGAACCGCTGGCCAAGCGGACGTTCGGGCTGCTGCAAGAACGCGGCTACGACACCATTCGCACGCGGATTGGCGACGGCCATCTCGGCTGGCCGGAAGAAGCGCCCTTCGATGCCATTATCGTAACTTGTGCTCCCGAGGATCCGCCGCCGGCCCTGGTCGAACAGCTCACCGTCGGCGGCCGGATGTGCATCCCCGTCGGCGGCCAATCGTTCGGACAGGACCTCGTTCTCCTGACCAAGCGGGCGGACGGCGCGCTCGATCGAAAGATGCTCGCGCCGGTCCGCTTCGTGCCCATGACCGGCGAGGCGGAAGCAGGGTCCGATCCGTAATCGGCGCATCGACGAGCCGCGGACTTCAGTCCGCGCGGCCTTCCTCCGCGCAAGAGCATTCATATCCTTGGCGGCAGCACCGGCTCGACACGAGCCGGCTCTGTGGGCAACGACACCGGCTCGACACGAGCCGGCTCTGTTGGCCGGTGGTGCTTGTGACACCCCAATGCAGGACGGCGTCCGCGATGTTCGCGGGCGCCGTCGTTTTCAGGAGGGCAGGAACGCGTGTGTCTTCTTCTGTTCTTGGAGGAGCGGTGCGTTTAATCCACGGGGGTCTTAGAAGTCGCCGTACCCGAGGCCGCCACCCAGGAAGCCGCCGCCGACGAAGCCGCCTTGCTGCTGGGTAACGGAGGTCGTGCTCCCGGCGGATGCCGATGCGCCGTCCGAGCCGGCGAAGGCCGTGGCTGTGCTCTGCGTGACCACCTCGGTCGTGCTTCCACCACCGATGATGCCGGCCATGCCCTGGCAACCGTCGAGGGACATCGGCGCTGCAACCATCAGAGTGCCACAAGTGCAAAGGGCCGCGATTCGCTTCTGGATTCTCTTCAACATGACTGTATTCCTTTCTTGCTTTAGGAGCAGGATTCATTTCCCGTCATGTTCAAGAGCGTGGGGATTCCGGGTGCGCTCCGTGGATTCTGAGTTTTTTTGCGAGCCTGAGTGTGTTGAGTTTTCGGTCGTGCTGCGGGGGTGGTGGAGGATAGCGTTACGATGGAAAGGACCGGGGCGGGGACGCCCCGGCTCGCTGACGCACCGGCTCGCTGGGTCACTCAGAGCCTGGCGATGTTGTTGTGTTGGCCGCCTTGATCCACCGTGGCCACTGTGGATCGTTCTTCGCGCGTTCGAGAAAGACGCGCGTGAAGCGGTGTTCGATGTAGAAGACGACGCCGGTCTTGTCGCACACGTTGAGCATCGCCAGGCCAGCTTCTCGATGCCCCCGGCCCAGCTCTCGCATCGCGATCCGGAATGCGTATTCGCACCTGCGGCCTGGATTGCCTTCCGCCGCGGCCATGAGGGCGTCGGCGTCGATTCGTCCTGCCAGGTATTCCAATTCGGCTCCGCCGGTTGTCTGCGTCATGTATTCGAAGCTCATTTCTTCCGGATCGCGCGTCTCGAAGCCGCGTATGGCTGCACGGGCATCGTCGTGATAGCCGAGAAACTCCATGATCGCGGCAATGATGAACGTCGCCGTTCCGTGAGACTTCTGATGTTCGGCCGCCTCCAGGCAGACGGACCGTGCCTCCTCGAACCGGCCGAGTTCTGCAAGCAGGATCGCGCGATGCAAAACCAGCGAGTAGAACTCCGGCGTAGCCCTGGAATCAGGCACAATCTTGCCCAAGGCGGCATCCACGCGCCCTTCCGCGTGCAGTGCGATGGCAGTGGCGTGCAGGTAGAACAGGTTGGGCTTGCCCCATAGCCGCCGGTGAATCTTCATCGCGTCGTTGTACGCCTTGGCCGAACCGTGGAAATCGCCGATGTACCGGAGGTAGGCTCCGGAGACGGAGAGCGCTCGCGGGTCGTCCGGCCGGCGCACGCGCAGCGCCTCACCCAAGTCCGCACGGCATTCCTGTAGCCACGCGAGCCCCTGCTCCTGCAAGTCCGGCTGTGTTGCTGCATAGGCGGCGCCGATCAGCCGGCTCCACGCCCGCCAGGCGTATGGATACGAAATCCCCGGGCGCATCACCGCCACCGCGTCGAAATCCCGGAGCATTGGCTCGAGTTCTTCCCGCAAGCCCTCGGTGGTGAGTCGAAAACCCCGGTAGGTTGCCCGTTCCACGATGGCTGCAACAAAGTCCGGCTGCACCTCCAGGGCCCGGTTGTAACACGCGATGGCTTCACTCTCTTGGATTCGGCTCTGCGCGTACCCGCGGAGAAACCACCCCAAGGCACTCGCCGGTCGCCGCGAGCCCTCTTCTTCGAACAGGTGCTTGCTGCTATTGAAATCGCCCATGTCGACGTGCGCGCGTGCCGTTGCGTACAGGGCGTTCAGGTCGTTCGACGCCAACTCGCGCGCCTTTTCCAAGTCCGGCAGAGCCCTCTGCGGTTGCTCGTTGAGCATCGGGATCAGCCCGCGATAGAGATACAGCTCGGCCGAGTCCACTCCGCGGGATTCGGCATCCTGGAGGAGTTCCGTACCACGAGTGAAGTCCTGGTCCATGACGATCGCGGTGTAGGCCTCCTGCAAGCGCCTGCGTCCCTCGTCATGACGCAGCTTGGCGGCCAATAGCGACGCCCCGATTGCCAGGACGATTGCAGCCACGAGCGATGCGGAGAGGCCGCGATGTCGCCGAACCCAACGCCAAGCCCGAACGGACAGCGGCGTACGCCGCGCCAGAATCGGCTCGCCCGCCAGGAATCGTCGGAGGTCCTCGGCCACGTCCGCGGCGGACTGGTAACGGCGCGACCGGTCCTTCTGCATGCATTTCTGGACGATCGTCTCGATATCGCGCGGCACCAACGGCGCCAACTGGCGTAGCGGCCGCGGCTCCATCTCCGTCACTTGCCGAAGCGCCGTCGCACGGGAATCCCCCTCGAACGCCGGGCTTAAACTCGCCAGCTCATAAAGCGTCGCACCCAGGGAATACACATCCGTGAGGCCGTCCAGATGCGATTCGCTTCGGGCCTGCTCCGGCGACATGTAGCGGACCGTGCCTAGCAGGTCTCCCGATTGCGTGATCGTCGGATCGTCAGAGGCGCGCGCCAGCCCGAAATCGAAGATCCACACGTTGTCCTTGCCGTCGTACAGCATGTTGGCGGGCTTGATGTCCCGGTGGATGATCCCTTGGCCGTGCGCGTGCGCCAATGCGTCTGCCGCCTGCCGCCCCCATTTCGCGATCCGCTTGAAGTGGTTCCGATCCACGCTCCGCGGACTCTCTCGCGCGGTCTTGAGGTAGTGTGACAGCGACCGCCCCTCGATGAGCTGCATCGCGTAGTAATTGATCCCGTTCTCTTCCCCCACGGCATAGACCGGAACGATGCTCGTGTGGTGCAACCGACCGCCGGTGTGTGCCTCTCGGTGGAACCGCTCCAGGGCGTTTTCTGAAATCGTCACACTGGCTGGCAGCACCTTCAACGCCACGCGGCGTCCCAGGGACGTCTGAACGGCCTCATAGACAACACCCATGCCGCCCCGGCCGATCTCCCGGACGATCCTGAATTCCCCCAGCCGCTGGCCTGATTCCAGGTTTGACGCATTCAGCGACTTGCCCGCCGCCTGGACCAGATCGAGCGTTTTGAAGACGCCCCGCAGCGCATCTGCCATTTCCGGGTGCGCCTCGACGTACGCCGACTGGTCCGGCGACTTGCCATCCGCCAGCTCCTCCAGGTAGCGATCCACGACCTCGGCCAGCAGATCGTCCTGCAACGGAGAGGTACGTTCCGCTGAATCGTCAGACGGCATTCCCCAGCGCCTCCCGCAGTCCAATCAACGCTCGAACACACAGTCCCCGAACCGCCCGCTCGGTTCGATTCATCCGCGCGGCCGTCTCCGCCACGCTCAGTTCGCTGAGATAGCGCAGGCGGAGCACTTCGCGATGATCCTCCGACAGCCGCAACAATGCCTCGGCCAGCAGCTTGATCCGGTCCGACCGGTCTGCCACCGTGACAGGCCCGCTCACGCCGGCCGGGATGTGATCCAACAGGTTCAGGAGCGAATCGTCCACCGCAACGTCGCCCGCCCGAACCTCCTTGCCCCGCTTCTCCGTCTTGAACGCCTTTCGATCCACATCGCAAATGCGATTTACCGCGATGCGCCGCAGCCAGCGGAAGAAACTGTCGTGCCCCTGTTCGACAAACTTGTCGATGTTGTTCAGCGCGTCGAGATACACCTGCTGCATCACGTCCTGCGACTCCAGCCGTTGTCTAAGCCGGTCGCCCAACTCCGCCCTGACCGATGCCAGTAACCGTTGCGTATGCGCCGAAAGCAACGCGCCCATCGCTGCGTCGTCATGTTGCCGGGCCTGCTCGATCAGCCGCCGCACTTCCGCCGACTCTTCACCGTCCAAGGCGATCCTCCCTTCTCGATCAGCCTGCACCTGACCGTTACGCCATTAGCATCGGCCCCTCGCGGCATCGGTAGCGTCGGCCCCTGCGGCCGACGTATCAGCCGGCAAACGCTTCAACGTGGTCGCCGTCGGCCGCAGGGGTCGGACGCTACCGGGAGCGACGCTGCGCGCCCGGATACAATCCTACTCCAGCGTCCACGGCTTGTTCAACGCGGTGCATTGTATCCGAGCCGCAGCTTTCGGCCGATATTACCACGCCCGCAGTCCCGGCGCGGCCTCCGACCGATATTCCTAAACTCGCGGCAACGGCGGGCCGAATTCATCCCGGGTAACCGCGCCCGATGGGAACCTGCGGCGCCAATCTGGAGGAACGCCACGTGACCGACCCCCTCAACAAGTCTGACCGTCGCAAGGAAGAACGCAAGATCGCGGACGACATCATTCGGTGGAAGCGGCCCGGCAAGATCGAGGACCAAAAGGCCTGGATGGTCGATCGTGCCCCGTCAGGCCTGGGTTTCCTCACGAACACGGAGATCGCACCCTGCGTCGGAGAAGTCCTGAACGTCCGCCAGCTCGACCGTGATCGGTGGATCACCATCGACCGAACCGTCCGAGTCGCACGCGCTGCGCTCGCCTCCGATGATTCTCTCACGATGATCGGCTGCGCGGTCGAGTAGCAGTTCTCGACGGGGTGGCATGGGTAACGAGCGGGACGCACTCTGGTGCGTCCCGCTCGTTACCCATGGGAACACCTCGATGTCTCTTCCGCACGGGTACGCGCCGTCCCGGCCCGCCGGGACTCCGCTAACCCATGCCACCCCCGGCTAAGCAAAGTAGCGCAGGTCCGAGTATGTCCCTTCACTGCCAACTCCCGCGCCGCGAGCAGGCGACCCACCATTCTCTTGCGCCTATAGTCAGATAGAGAGCACCTGACAGAACGGCCGCCCACCTTGCGCGGGCGCCGTCGGGGGATGCCGGGCCTTGCGCCCGGATTCGGGAGAGGAAAGATGAAGTCCACACACGCTGTCGCTGCGCTGTTGGTTTGCGCCGCGGTCGTCGCGGCGCTTCCGCGCACCGCCGCCGCGCAGAACTGCCCGACCGTTTACGATCAGGTCGTCGTCGTCAGCACCGGCCAGCCGGCGACATTCACGCTTCAAGGCTCGTTTCTCGAAGAGAGCGAAATCACCGTCTTTCAATACCCACTCGGCGGCATCATCGAACAGACAGGCGAGCGATCGACCGACTTCGTCTTCGTCCCGTACGAAGACTTCTCCGGCATGACCACGTTTACCTACCGCGTCACACCACCAAGCCACTGCAGCGAGAACGTCCTGCTCGGCACCGTCACGCTCGTCGGCGGCACAGCCGAACGGCAACCCCCGCCAATCGACCCAGGCCTCTGCGGTCTCGGCCTACTCCCGCCACTTGCCCTTACCGGCTGTCTGATCGCCGCTGTGCCCTTCCGACGCCGGACGCGATTGTGAACCCACACTTCCGCACGACCAACCACACACAGCCTTTTGCAACTCGCCGCCACTTGTTCCTCTCGTTTCGCCGCCTATACTGTGCTCCTGTGGCGAACTGAAAGTCCGATGGATACGAGATGAGTCGCGATGTGAACGCCGCCAGGCCAAAACGCATTCTGATCGGCAAGGTCGGCCTCGACGGGCACGATCGTGGGGCCAAGTTCATCGTCCGCGCGCTGCGTAACGCGGGCTATGAGGTCATTTATACCGGCATTAGAAAGACGCCCGAGCAGATTGTCCGGACCGCATTGGATGAGGACGTGGACGCGATCGGCCTTAGCTTGCTGAGCGGGGCGCACCTCGAACTCTTCGAGCGCGTCGCCGAGCTGCTCAAGGAACAGGACGCCGGATCGATCGCCCTCTTCGCGGGCGGGACGATTCCCGACAAGGACATTCCCCGCCTGGAATCGATGGGCTTCCGCCATGTATTTACGCCCGGCGCAGCCCTGTCGGAGATCCTGACCGCCATAGAAGAAACGCTCGCAGCGAAGCAGTGACGATAGACGCAACACCAAATAACCAACAGCTAAGGACCCGCGCATGAATAAGTTGCACATTTCATCTGGGTGGTGCGGGCATCTTGCCCGTGCGGCTACGGGCGGGACGCCCGTACCACCCTTCGGCATTCGTTCGGCTTATTCATGCGCACGCCCTGATAGCTAACAGCTAGTAGCTTCCGCCCAATCATGCACGACCTCCTCGACCAAGTCCGGCACAGAGATCGACGCTCGCTCGCACGCGCGATGTCGATCGTCGATCGCCCCGGTCCGGAGGCTCGTGTAATCACAGACATCCTGCGACGCTCCACCGGCGACGTGCCGTGGTGGGGATTCACCGGCCCGCCAGGCGTCGGCAAGTCGACTTTGATCGACGCGTTGCTGGGCGCGTTGCGGAAGCGGGGCCGGCGCATCGGCGTCGTTGCGGTCGATCCGACGTCCGCGTTGTCGGAAGGAGCGATGCTCGGCGACCGCGTCCGCATGATGCGGCACGCCACGGACGACGACGTTTTCATCCGCTCGCTGGCCACGCACCATCGTGAGGGCGGCCTGTCCGACGCGACGGTGCATTGCGCGAGGCTGCTGGAACTGGGCGGGTACGACCCCGTCCTGATCGAGACCGTCGGCGTCGGGCAGAACGAGGTGGACATCGCCGCCGTGGCGGACGTGTGCGTCGTGATGCTGGGCCCCGGCTACGGCGACGACATTCAGTTGATCAAGGCAGGGCTGCTGGAGATCGCGGACATTGTGGTCGTGAACAAGTGCGACCTGCCCGAGGCGAATCGCCTGCTGAAGGATGTGCGAGAGGAGAAACGCCAAAACGCCGAAACGCCAGAAAGTCAAAAAGCCGAACAAGCCGCGGAGTCTTCTTCCTCTTGCATCGAGATCGTCGGCGTCGAAGCGAAGTCCGGCAAAGGGGCGGACGCGCTATTGGTGAAGCTGCTGGAACTGGATCGCACGGCCCGCGAGCCGGCGCAGCGCCAACGCCACAGACGGCGGCGCCTATTGGGTGAGATTGGCCGGAGCGTAATGCAAATGTGCGAACAGCGCCTGGAAGCCGCGCTCGCCGCCCCGACTATGGAGGAACTCGTCGCCAAACTCGAACAAGGCCAGTTGACACTCGACGCTGTCGCGTCACAACTCTCGGCCGGCGTGCTCGCCGATTTGCAGCAAGAGAACTAGCAACATGGGTGATTCTCTGAGACAACGCTTCGACCGATGGAAGGCAGACACGCTCGCCAAGTCTGTCTCCAAGATGCCTGAACAGCCGGAGCGAACGGTCACGGCAAGCGGGCGGCGCGTCGAGACGCTCTACGGGCCGGATCCGATCACGGACGAAGCGGCATCTCAGGCGTATCTCGATCGGGTCGGCTTTCCCGGCGAGTTCCCTTTCACACGCGGTGTGCAGCCGACGATGTACCGCTCGCGTTTCTGGACGATGCGGCAGTACGCCGGCTTCGGCACGGCAGAAGAGACGAACGAGCGGTACCGCTTCCTGCTCGACCAGGGGCAGACCGGCCTGAGCGTGGCGTTCGATCTGCCTACGCAGATCGGGTATGACAGTGACAACCCGTTGGCATCCGGAGAGGTCGGCAAGGTCGGCGTCGCCATCGACTCGCTGGCCGACATGGAGATCCTGTTCGACGCCATCCCGCTCGACAAGGTCTCGACTTCGATGACGATCAACGCGCCGGCGGCGGTGCTGCTGGCGATGTACATTGCCGTGGGTGAGAAACAGGCTCAGCAGAGGGGGGCCGAGAAGGGAATCACGGCCCAGGGTCCGGAGGATTTCGCGGCCCGGCTCACCGGCACGATCCAGAACGACGTGCTCAAGGAGTACATCGCACGCGGCACGTACATCTTCCCGCCAGCGCCGTCGCTGCGGCTGATCACGGACATCTTCGCCTATGCCGCAGAGCACACGCCGCGATTCAACACGATCAGCGTCAGCGGCTACCACATCCGCGAGGCCGGCGCGACCGCGGCGCAGGAGATCGGCTTCACCCTCGCCGACGGGGCCGCATACGTCCGTGCCGCGCTCGATGCCGGGCTCGACGTCGACAAGTTCGCCCCGCGCGTCGCCTTCTTCTTCGGGGCCATGACCGACGTGCTCGAAGAGGTCGCCAAGTTCCGCGCAGCTAGGCGACTTTGGGCACGGATGATGAAGGAGCGCTTTGCCGCGAAGGACCCGCGAAGCTGCATGCTCCGCTTCCACACGCAGACGTGCGGCGCCACGCTGACCGCCCAGCAGGTGGATAACAATATTGTGCGTGTGACGCTCCAGGCGTTGGCCGCGGTCCTCGGGGGCACGCAATCTCTCCACACCAACAGCCGCGACGAAGCCCTTGCCCTGCCCACGGAGAAGTCCGTTCAGGTCGCCTTGCGCACTCAGCAACTCATCGCACACGAATCCGGCGTCGCCCACACCGTCGATCCGCTCGCCGGCAGCTACTATGTCGAGAAACTCACCGACGAAATCGAGGCGGAGGCCGAGGCGTATATCAACAAGATCGATGAGATGGGCGGCATGGTGCAGGCCATCGAACGGTACTACCCCCAGGGCGAGATCGAACGCTCCGCCTACGACTATCAGCAGGAGATCGAGCGTGGCGAACGCGTCATCGTCGGCGTCAATCGCTACAAGACCGATGAAGAAGCTCAGCCGGAGACCCTGACGATCAGCGCGGAGTCCCAACGCCGGCAGATCGAGCGGCTAGACAAGGTGCGAGCCCATCGCGACGACGCCACGGTCTCCCGTACGCTGGATACACTTGAAGAAACTGCCCGCGGCAACGACAATCTTATGCCGCCGATCCTCGAAGCGGTCCGGGCGTACGCCACCGTCGGCGAGATCTGCGACAGATTGAGAAGCGTGTTCGGCGAGTACGAGGAACGCACCACGGTCTAGTTCGGTTTCAGTTTGAGTGCAGCGGCCGACGCCTCTGTCGGCCGTCGAAGACACTTGGTATTCCACGTCCGACACAGGGGTCGGACGCTACGGTGTTTCTTGGAACGCCATAGCGCGCAAAGTAACACGGATCGGGTGCCATGCTCTCACGCGACGCAGTCGCGGGTGAGCATGTTGAATACTTACGAGTCAACATGCCTACCCGCCCCGCATTAGCGGGCCGTGAAGGCATGGCACCCAATGCGTCGGTTTAGGTGTCGGCCACAACTGAGAAGTTCTCAATGTCACCACCATCCCGAATAGATCATCTCGGCATAGCCGTAGCGTCCATCGAAGAGGCCGGCAAGTTCTATCGCGACGTGCTGGGCCTGTCGCCGGGTGAAAACGAAGAAGTGCCAGACCAGAAGGTCCGCGTCGCGTTCTTCCAAATCGGCGAGGTCCGCATCGAGCTGATCGAACCGACCACGGCCGACAGCCCGGTCGCCAGGTTCCTCGAGAAGAGAGGCCCCGGCCTGCACCACATTGCGTATCGGGTGGCCGACCTGTCCGCCACGCTCGCCGCCCTGAAGTCCGCCGGCATCCGACTCATCGACGAATCCCCCCGCCACGGCGCGCACGGCATGAAGATCGCCTTCGCCCACCCCAAGAACACCGGCGGCGTCTTGACCGAGTTCTGCCAGCAGGGTCGCGCTAACAGCACAGCGTAGCGTGAAGCCGCGGAGCCAACGCTCAAGGAGCCCCCGACCTTGGTCGGGGGATAACCTGCAACATGCGGGAACGTGCCCCGCGGCCAAGGACGGGGGCTCTTGGACCACGAACAACCGCGCGGACTGAAGTCCGCGGCTCCTCGACCGCGCTCGTCATACCGCTTTGCGCAGCGATGTGATGGCTTCTTGCTCGAACGCTTTGGCCTTTTTGAGCGAGTTGATCTGCTTGTCGCGCATGCCCGCGGGAGGCAGCGAGTCGGGGTACCGCTCAACAGTTGCCACATCCTTCAGCCCGTCGAGCAAGGCGCGAACTTCCTTGTCGTATTCGTCCGCGGCGGCGTTCACGTGAGTGGCGCGCGAGCCGAACTCCTTGGCGATCGAACGCAGATAGCGGACCGCAGCCGACCGCGAGTCGATCAAGTTGACGTACGTCCAGAAATTCGCATGTACGTATCCGGCGTCGCGGGCGCTCCGCAGGCTGTGACACCATTCGTCGAACGCCTTTGGGCCGAGGGCGTGCGTTCGCGCACTCCGTTTGTCGAACAGTTCGATCGCGCGGCGGATGGAGGCCTTGTGAGCAAGCTTCGGGTCCGGGCGATTCAATTGGCGGTTGAGCAGAACAACGGCCGTCGGCCAGCCCTTGGCGGCGCAATCCTGGCGCATGGCGCGGGGGTTGTATGCACGACAGAGCCACGTTCTGTCACGACGATAGCCTGTGATAATGCCCCAATCCTCCGGCGGCATGATGTTGGCTGCGAGAACTGGAAGTCGGTTGAGGCTGATGCTCTGCTCGATGGCCCGCCGCAACGCATCCGCCTCGGAGAACTCGTCCCGACGGACGATCCAGACCTCGTACTCCCAGCCGATGCCCTCAAAGAGCGCCGGCAGGCAGTCTTCGCCGACGAGCGGATCGGGATTGCCGACGTCCCATCGGTCGACCCTGAACTGGACCCTGAATGCCATTCCGCTGATGCCCATCAGCTCGTCGTATCCGATTTCCCTGCCAGCGGCATCGAGAATCAGCTCGAGACAGTGCACGAACGTGTTGTCTCTGCCCCGGGTGAAGCCCCGGATCGGTCCGATGCCCTCGATGCGGACGGTGCCCGGCCGCTCATCACGAATAACGGAGAGCCGCGATCGTTCTCTCGGCGAGACGCCCTCCGGATCGGCGCAACCAACTCCGCACAGCACGAGGCTCGTGCAGGCGAGGGCGAACGCCATCGGCGCCAAACGTCGCGCCGTCGCCGCTTGCCCTGCCGGCATCCGTGAAGTTGTCCCGAGGTGGGTGTGCATCATTCCTCACCCGTGATGTCGTCGGCCGCAGGGGGCCGGTGCTACGTGATGTCGCCGATCCTACGCGCGCTCTCGGCCACACTCCGGGCGACACGAGCCCAGCACACGGTCGGCACGATACGCCCGGCAAGCATGAGTGCGATGATGACGAGTCTGCCGGTTGCAGTCAAATGAAGCGATAGACCCGTCGAGAGGCCCACGCTGTTGCAGGCGGCCATGCTGTCCAAGACGAGGTCGTATGCCGTGCCATCCGTCGTCGCGGCAAACGCGAGGACGCCTACCGCGTTCAGTGCGAGCCATGCCGCCAGCAGGACGATCATGCCCCTGATGAGCGTGCCTCTCACAGCCGGACCTCCCGGCGTCTGCATCCACGTTCTTCTCCGCACTACAAGGCACAGCCCCAGTATCAGGAGGCACGATGTGCGAAGCCCCCCCGAGACACCGCCGGCAGAACCCCCGACGAGCATGTTCGCCAAGACCAAGCCATAGCTCGGCCAGGAAACCGCCCCCTGCGAGAGCGGGATGCTCTGCAGCCCCGCCGATCGAAGCGTGGCCGAAACGAAGACGCCGGTCGTCCACCTCGCGCTGTGGCTCATGTCGTCGCGGAAGGAGACGTGCTCGGGACCCAGATCGAAGGGTCTCGCCGGAACCCACTCATCCGGAAGCCGCCACACGATATCTGACCGCCACGGCGTCTCCAAGAAGAACAGTAGCGTGGCGGTCGCAATCAGGAGGACGAAGGCAGCGCCGGCCTCCCACTGCGGCAACCTCCGCCACGGCGCGCGGCCCGCGCCGGCTTCCGGTCGAGTGCGGAGGTCGCTCCTTCCGCGGCCCAGCGACGCGCGAATGTCGACGAGCAAGTCGAGAATGATCGGCAAGCCGAGTGAACCGACGATGGCTAGCGTGGTGATCGTCATGAAGACCGCGCCGCTCGAGAAATACGCTGCCAGACCGGTCGCGCGGAGGGTCAGCCCACTGTTCCACAGAGCGTTGGACGCATGGAAGGCGCCCCACCAGAATCGGTCCCAGGAGGCGGCCGCATCCACAGCGTGCCAGGATCCCCACATCGCCGGTATCGCCAGTATCTGCAAGACGACCGACATCAGCAGGACCGTGCGCAGCCGGATCGCATGGGCGAGAAAAGGCCGGATCACGGCAAGGCCCACCGCCGCCAGCCCCATGCCCGCCAGTTGCGTCGCTACGAGCAGGACAACCTGGCCAAAGAGCGAGTATTCCTCGCCGACGCTGTACGTCGTCGTGCCGACCAGACACGCCGCGCTCACGGCCGCGTAGGCGCTGTTCAGCACGTGCAGCCAGAAGTTGTGGCGGTAGTCCGGCACGGCGGAGTCTGTTGCCAACGGCAGAGCCAGCAGGAGCGTCGCCGCCAGCATCAGGCCGAACCAGGGGCCGACCAGGGCCCGCAACAACCGTGTCGGTTCCGCGATTAGTCGGGAAGCTCTTTGATACACGTCCGCCGCGAAGTCGAGCAGTAGCATTCCCACAATGAAAGTGGTCGTGGCCGCGAAGAAAACGGCCAAGTCGCGCAAACCGGCCGCGAGTGCGCCAGCGGCCAGGACAAGGGCTAGCGTCAAGCGGAAATCCGCCCCCGCTCCACTCCGAGCAGGCTGTGGCCCCTGCAGCTGGCTGTCCACCTTCTCTCGACGCGGTCGCCGGGCAACCCACAGGCACCAGGCCAAGGCCGCCGGCGCCTGGAGTGTGGCTGCGAGCCAAGTCGGCAGAACGGCAGTCCCACCCGCGTCGCGTGCCAGGAGCGCCGCGAGCGCCACGACAGCCGACCCCGCGAGCGCTGCACGTGTCACTCCTTCAGGCAGCCTCACGGACCATTGCTTGGAAGGCTCGGACATAGTGGAAAACTATCGCGGCTCGAAGGGTCTTACAACAGCGCGGAGGGTCAGGGCCGTGCGTGCCAGGATCCGAGCCCCGAGCGCGAGCGAGCGGGTCCGAAGTGCTACGGTCGGTCCACAAAAACCCCGCGCTGGCGCTTGGGGCTCGGATCAACGCCGCGAGTCCATATCCTGGCCGCGCGTGTCAGCAAGCGGTCAGCGCCTGCCAGGAAGGTCCTCCAAACACGGACGCCAACCGACTCCCTTACGGTCGCGGCTCTGCTCTTGCGGCTCTGCTCTCGCGAATGATGCTCTCCCGCGATAAGATGGCGGTATGGCAAGTCATCGGCGAATCCGGTCTGGCGCCCCCCCAGCCGATTCGTTGGGCGATCGAATCCGCGGCATCCGCCGGCAACAAGGCCTCACCCAGGTGCAACTCGCCCGCGAAGCCAACGTCAACCAGGGGCACCTGTCATCGATCGAACGCGGCGATCACGCTCCACGACCCGGCACGATTCGTGCGATCGCCATCGCGCTCGGCGTTCCGGAGGCTGTCCTGGTCGGCCCCGGCGAGGACCACGACGCGCCGCAGGCCCTGGAGACGCGGGAATTGCCTTTGTTCGGGACGATCCCGAACGGCCCTCCGGCCGCGTCTCAGGAGCAGCTCGAGATGTTCCCGGTGCTGCGTCACCTGTGGCATCGCGACCGCTACTGCCTCCGGTGCGAGTTCGACTCGATGGAACCGACGCTGAAGCGGAACGACATCATACTGGTGGAGTACCGCCCCGGAGTGGACCCCGAGTTCGTGCAGGGCCGGATCTGCGCGTGCCTCGTGGACGGACAGCCGACCCTCAAGCGGGTCAGCGTGGAGGTCCAGAAAACAAACCGGCTGGTCGTCCTACGGGGCGATAACCCCAACGCTCCCCCGACGATTATCGACGAAACCAATTCTTTTTCAATACAGGGAATCGCCGTATGTCTCGTTAGCAGAGAGCTTTAAGTAGAACGCGGCACGATTTGCGCCATTTCTTGATCTGTAATTCCTGATTTGTATTGACTATGTGCGTCACCGGTTGTATATTCTGCATGTTCGGACTTTGTTAGGGCCTTGGAGGTGGTCTATGCAACGTGAGCAGGAACCGGTCGACACGGTCAGTCTGCGGGTCATTCGCGAACCCGCGTATGTGCCCATGAGCCCGCGGAAACACGAGGTGTGTTGGAACTTCGGCATCCCGCCGAGGGAGGAGCCCTTTGTTATTGGCGAGGACCTGTCCATCGAACTTCGGCCGGGCGCCGTCGTCATGCTGACGGGGCCGTCAGGCAGCGGAAAGACCTCGCTGCTTCACGCAGCCGCCGAGCGGGCGGGCCGTGCTGTCTGGGTCGGACGCGGGCGTTTTCCGACAGACCGGGCGATTGTGGACGCGATTGCCCCGCGAAAGACGCTGGCGACGGCGCTGGATATCCTGACCGCCTGCGGCCTGGGCGAGCCGCGGCTGTGGGTCCGGGAGTTCAGCGATCTATCGGACGGCGAGCAGTTTCGCGTGTCGCTCGCGAGGGCGGTCGGAAGGTCGCTTGACGCCAGACATCCGACGCCGATCTTCTGCGACGAGTTCACAGCGATCCTCCACCGCCGAATGGCGAAGGCCGTGGCGTACAACCTTCGGAAACTCGTGAGCCGCCACCGCCTGATGCTCGTCGTTGCCACGACGCACGACGATGTGATCGCGGACCTTCAACCCGATCAGGTGATCCGGCTAGGCGCCGCTATCCCGCAGGTCGCGCGACACCAGGTGCGTGACAAACCGCCTTCCCTGCGACGTCACGCCACGATCGTGCCGGGCTCCGTCCGCGACTACCGCATCTTCGGGCCGATGCACTATCGCCACCGGGACGGCCTGGGCTTCGTGGACAAAGTGTTCGTGCTGAAGGAATCGCCTCGCGGCGAGCCGTTGGGTATCCTGGTGTTCGCCCACGCCCCGATGGAGCTGGCGCTAAGGAACCGTTCGACTGCCGGTCGCTTCACGCGGAACGTCCGGCGATTGAACCGCGAACTGCGGATTCTCCGCCGCCTGGTGATGCACCCTGACGTTCGCGGCTGCGGACTCGGACACTGGTTTGTCGAGAACACCCTGCCCCAGGTGGGCGTGCGCTTCGTCGAATGCCTCGCGGCGATGGGCGCCGTTAATCCCGTCTTCGAGCGGGCTGGGATGCAGCGCATCGGGCGATGCCCTTTGCCGCGCGGCAGGATGGAGTTGCTCAGACGGCTCCGCAAGTGGGACATCGATCCCTTCTCGCCCGAGTTTTCACGGAAGATCGCCCGTTATCCGCGCCTTCGAAAACTGATCGAGGAGACGATCAAGAGTTGGGTGGATCGGACGCAGGGAACGGCAAAGTACCGGGTCGAAGGGCGCCCTCCGATCACGCTGGCCCGCGCCTTTCGCCAGATCATCGGCGAGCCCCCCATTTACTATCTTTGGGACAAGCGTGGGGAGTATCCCAAACACCTGGAGACGGTCGAGCAGCCGCAGCATCGAGGCGGGGGCGGCGCTCGTGAGGCAAAGCGAGGCGATTGCCGAAGCGACGGCCGGAAGAAGCGGAGTGCGGCACGCGGCCGCGATCGTCACGATCCGGCGAACGCGTCGCCCCCTCGGCGCGGCGCGGCGAGGAGTCGGTCAAGTCGGCAGTGACGCAGTGACACCGGTCGTCGCCCAAGCGCTTCGTCGCACATGGTTTGATGGGTGCCACTGGTGGCTTGCCCACCAGTATCTTCTTCTCGACGTTGCGTGCGCCTCACTGGCGGACGAGCCGCCAGTGGCACCGATGTTTGCCCCTGTACCCCTCGCTTAACGTGCGACGGAACACTCGGGCGGGCTCGCGAGCGGACAAGATCCACGCCACGCGCACTGCGCTTCGATGCGGTGCGATAATAGTGGCGGCGACCTTGGTGTCGCGCGATGCCACACGCCCACCATCGTCGTGGCGCGATTGTGGTGAAGCCCCCCTGGTTTTGCCCTTGACACTTTCTTGTGCGTCCTGCTACGGTTGAACCAGAGAAACGGTCTCTCAGGCGGCGCCCGCCCGCACCGGTGGCGCCCCCAATGGGCTTATGGCGCAATGCGGTCGGCCCGGCCGACCGGGTGTTTGTCTCAGGGGGTCTTGGTCACGAATATGCGGCAACAATGGCTTTTCTGGACGGTTGTGTTGTTCGCGATGACCGCGCTTTCAACACCTGTCCGGGCACAAGATAGACTGGCTGCCATCGTTACGAAGGACAAGCTTTCGCGCGCGGACCGCGCGCTGATTGCGGCCGAGGTGCCCGAGCGGGTCAAGGCGTTCGCAAGTGCAGAGGGGAGTTCGAAACGGCGCACCCGTGAGCGAGACAAGATCATCAAGACTGCTCGCACACCGAATGCCACCCAGGCGGGACTTGACGCCTATGTCGAGGCCTGCGGGGAGGAGTTGGGGCCGCTGGCCGGCAGCGACGCGCTGGCGACCGCGCTGGATGCCGCGAACATCCTCATCGAGTTGGACAATGCTAACGCAAGTGCGGCATTGACCCGGGGGTTGCAATCGAAACACGCGGCCGTGCGATATCGTGCCGCCCGTGGTCTTCAGTTGCTGCATTCCAGGCTCAAAGGAGAGTCCGGGAAATGTCGCGACGCACTTCGTGCGCTGGGCCAGGCCGGGGCTGTCGAGCAAAACGAAATCGTGCTCAAGAAGATCTATGAGGCAGTCAACTTCTGTACGGAGATTCCTGGTTTCGCCGAGGCGGATGCTTCCGGCAAGGCCCTCAACACCATCTTCGATCGCCGCATTGGTCGCCTGGCAAGCGGCGGGCGCAACGAGCTGGCCGATGAACCTGGTTTCGAGGCCGTCGCGGCTTGCTACCCCTCCGCCTCGAAGGGCACCCAACGGGAACTCGCCCAGAACATGGCCTTCCTGCTCGCCCACGGCATCGACCGATACTTCGACGAGAGCACCACCGAGGAATACCGACCGACCCTGGCGAGACTGATCAAGAAGGGTGACGATGTCGTCCGCGACATGATTCGCGCCTCCAACCAAGAAGCGCCGGAACAGCGAGTGGGCGACCTGATCGCCTCGAAGTCCGCGTTGTCGGCGAAGAAGCCCGTGGTCGAGCAGGCGCTGGCCGATCTCATCTCTGTCCTCCGCGGCGATCCTTGGAACATTTCCGCGCCCTGATCCGGTTCCAGGAGCCCCCCGGCCCAGCGAGCCGGGTTGTCTCAAGCCGGTCTTCTTGCCGGGGGGGGTGATCTCGCAGGTCGCGGCCCTCCCCGCCACTGCATCGCGAGTGAACTCGCTGACGGTCTCCGATCCCGCTTGCCGCCAATTCGGCTCGTCAACGCTCTCCGCGCTCGTTTCGTCCCATACCCCGATCGGCTAGACTACGTGGTTCCGATTCTCGGCCCTCGGCGGCAGTGGCTGGAGAGTTGTTCGTGGGTGGGAGCTGGGTTGGTGGAGAACTGCCGTGAGGCAAGGGTGTGCCGCCCGTTTCAAGCAGTGCGGGAAGCAATTCGGGCGGGCGTTCGCTTTCCCTTCTGAAGTACCGAAACGCGTTAGACCCCGATGTGCCGAAGAGTTCGGCACCTGTCCCGCGCAGCAGAACGGATATCGCGATGTCGATTCGTTGCCATTCGATGTTACGCACGTTGCCGTGGCTGTGTTGCGCATGGCTTGCGATCTGCACGGCGGGCCGCGGTGGGCGACTGCTTGCGTCCGACTTGCTGTCGATGATCCCGGCGGATGTCGCCGGCGTGCTCGCCCTTCACGACCTGGACGCGAGTTGCGACGAACTCTGCAAGTTCCTCGGGAGCCATCGCGCGGGTTTCTCCGGCCTGAACGTGGGGCTCGTGGAAGAAGCCCTGGATTGTGAGCCCGGCACCTGGGACACTTCCAAGCCCGTCGTGTTCATTCTGATCAAACCGGACTTTGGGTTCCTCAGAACAACGGACTTCAGCGAGACATCAACCCTTTTGGCCTTCACGCCCCGGGATTACGCCCATTACGCGGAGCTTGTCGGGAATCAAGACGGCAGGATCCGGAGAATCGAACAGGCCGGCAGCAAATACTACGTCATGACGCGGGATGGCAGGGTCTTCATTAGCGGCAAGCGAAGGTCGATGCGTGCCGTGCAACGCGTGAATCAGTCTGCGTCGTTGGCCGCATCGCTGGACGACGAGCAACGGGCGATGTTCGCACAGAATGACATCTTCCTGCACCTGCCGATGGCACAGTGGCGCGACAAGATGAACGTCGTCGCCTTGTTGGCAATCAACGTGATGAAGTTCCAGGCCGCCGCGAAGCAGGAACCGGCGCTCATCGAAGCCAGCACGCAGACGTTCGATTGGGTCGGCACCGGCCTGCGAACGGTCCTGGCTGAAATGGACTCCATGAGCCTCGGGATCGCCTACGACGGGGACGCCTTCCACATCACGCATTACCATGCTTTCAGGCCGGATGGTTCGGTGGCCGACTACCTGGGCCGTGTCAAACGCAACGGTGTCGGCCCCTGGGACGTCCTGCCCAAGCAGCCGTTCTTCGTGTTCGGCACGTCCGATTGGCAAAACGACGGCAAGAATTCACTCGCTTCTCGATTGAGCAAGTTCCTCCTGGAGCGGGCAGAGGAGTCCGGCCGCATTGCTCCGCGCTTAAGACGGAAGGTCTCCGACCGGACTGAGGCGTTACACGACCAGATGCGGGGCTCCTACTTCATGATGTGCTCGGCGCCACACCGTTTGCTGCCGCTCAGCGCAATGGGCGGGTATGTCGTGGAGGACGCCGAAGAGGCCGGCGAGCAACTCCGCTTCATTCAGAAGAATGCCGCTGGCGCGTTGGCGGATTTCATGAGCGGACCCTACTGGGGAAAGATGGCCCGCATCGAGAAGAACGGCAGAACGTACTACGAAACACCCTTCAATCTCGATCAGATGAACGACGTCACGCGACAGCAGATGATCTGGTTCTACGGCGAGGACGCCCGGCTTCAACAGGCCGTCTTGGGCAAGCACCATGCGGTACACGTTTTGGCTGCGCCCCGGACGAGTTCTGTTTTCGACTTCGTGCCGCCTGGTTCGGACGCGGCCACAATCGGCGATGATCCGCTCGTTCAGCGGATGCGAAAAGGGCTGCCGCCCGATCCCCACCTGTTGATCATCGTGGACGTAGGGCGATGCCTGGCCGCGGCGCCGTACCTCATGCAGGTAAGTCCTCAGATGACTGACGGGGCGCCCGGCGCGTCGAAATCGGAAGGACCGGCGGGCTCTTTGGAGCCCCCGCCATCGCCGGGGCCGATGCTGGGCTGGGCATGTGTGCTTACGCCCACCGCAATCAAGGGCCACCTGACCATTGAAGGCGATGACGCGGTCCGTGCTTCCGAGTTAATCAAGCAGTTGGTACCCAAGCTGCAAGGAGTCGTGCATTGAGTCATGCATTGGGTCATGCTTTCGGCATGGGTTCCCGGGTTTTCCACGAGCCTTGCCGATTCGTAGGCTGAGAGGAGACAACCGTGGGGCCTGCTTGACGGGAGCGGCCTCCCGCCCTATACCCAAGTTCCCCAAGTACCGGATTACAGTCCGGGAATTGCGCACAACACACAAGAAACCAGAGTTAAGGAGCCAATCAAGATGTTACTTCACCGAAGACTCGCCGGATACGCAACGCTGATCGCCGTTGTAGCCGGGCTCACACTGACGCCGTCGGCCATGGCGGATCCCTCCACGGACCTTCTCAAGCTCGTGCCGGAAGACGCCTGGGGCTTTGTCTACATCAAATCGCTTAACAACATCGATCAGAAGGCAGCCGAGATCAAGGGGCTGTTCGGGTTGGAGTATCCGACGCCGATCACGCCCATGGCGCTGGCGATGTTGAACCTCGGCGACACCCTCGACATGACCAGGCCGCTGTGCATGGTCATCATGGACGTCAATGAATACGGCAGTATGCAGAATCCGGGTGAAGCCGGCGTCCTGCTGGTGCCGGTGACGGATTCCAAGGCGTTCCTGGAGAAGCTTACGCCGCCCGCAGCGCCGGAGGCGGAGGGCGCCGCTGCAGAGAAGAAAGACGAAGACGACTCGCCGGAGATGAAGAAGGGTGTCACCAAGATAGCGATCATGGGCAATCCCGCCTATGCCGCTGCGAAGGGTAAGTACGTCGTGCTCTGTGCCAAGCAGGACTGCATCGAGAAGGTCCTCGAATCCAAGAAGAGCGCGGCAGAAGGCATCACGGAAGCACGGCTGGCGGCCGTCGGCCGGAGCGACCTCTTCGTTAGCATCTCTCTGGGAACGATTGTCGACGCCTACAAGGACATGTTCCTTCCGATGCTGAAAGCGCTCACCGCGCAAACAGATCCCGAGGGCGAGAACATCGAGAAGTTCATCAAGATGCTCAACGAAGTCGCGGCCTTCGATCTCGGCTTCCGCCTCGAGGAGGCCGGCGTCTCCCTCTCGCTGCTTTTTACACCCAAGAAGGACAGCGACCTCGAGAAGTGGCTCAGGGAAACGAAGAACTCCGACGAGTCCTTGCTCGCCCTCCTGCCGAAGGAAAAATACATCTTCGCGATGGGAACGACGGGCGGCTACAGCAAGCATTCCGAAAAGTTCAGCAATCCTCACGGGTTGTCTCAGATGCTCACGACAGTGGGGATCGAGGGTCTCAACGAGGAAGCGGCCAAGGAATTGGAATCCGAGGTCATGGACATGGCTAAGCAGGGCGGCCCCACGGCCATGAGCATCAGCTTCCTCCCGGATGGCAAGGAAGGCATGTTCGGCGTGACGATCGTGACTCAGCCGAAGTCGTCGCCGAAGGAATACGTTGATGGAATCCGGAAGCTCTACGGGCTGCTCTGGAAGATGGTCGAAGGGACCGAGGAGAAGGAGCCCGACGAAGACCTCGCGACATTCAAGGAGAACATCGTCCACACGCCGGATGCCGAGACGATCGGCGGGAAGAAGGTCGACACAGTGGCAGTGAAGCTGGCCGGTTTCGCCGATCTGCTCTCAATCGAAGAGGACGACCTGAAGCTCATCCAAAAGGTATTGGGCAAGGACGTGGTCCTCCGGTTCGGTGCTGCCGACGGCAAGAACTTCGTCATCACGCTGGGCGGGGGCAAGGACCGCTTCGAGGCGGTTTGCGACAACCTGAAATCCGGCGGCGGCCTGAACAAGGATCCCGGGATTCAGTCCGTGGCCGCTCACATCCCCAGTTCGCGGTCTTCGGAAGGCTACATCGCCCTGGACAACCTGGGCCACGCGATCAAGGCGGTTGCCAAAACGCTCGGAGAGGAAGCGGAGTTCAACTATGACATTCCGACCGTCGACTCGCCGATCGTGTTCGCCGGCGCCCAACTCGGGCCGACGACGGAAGTGAAGATCCTCGTCACGACCAAGCTCATCAAGGCGATTAAAGCGTTCGCTGACAAGCAGATGAACGCCATGATGGACGACTTCGACGAAGACGAAGACGAAGACAAAGGTGACGATGAAGCTGACGACGACGCCGACGATGATGACGACGACGATGAAGACGACGACTGATACGGCGGACTCGCCCGACAAGCCTTCGGGCGCCTGAAAACTCAGCTTGATAGTATGGAGGGCCGCCGTCGAACGCGATGTGCGGCCCTCTGTGCGTGAGTGCGCGTCGCAGCCAAGCCGCCCAGGGGCACGGACGCTGAGAAATGTCCGCCGGAGCGCGTGTCGGCCTGCCGGGTTTACGGTATGCTCTTGCGCCATAGAGTAGTACGCTGTCACGCTCGCCTCTTCTGGGTGCGGGCACGACAAAGTTCCACTTTGTCGCGGCGAATGAGCAAAGAGAATCTCTGCTCTACCCTAATCATTGACGTTAAGGGAGAAGCAGGAGCCTGCGACGTGGCCAAGCTGTACACACGAAAAGGCGACGACGGCAAGACGGGGCTTCTCGGTGGGGGCCGCGTGCCTAAGGATGATGCGCGCGTCGAGGCCTACGGTACGGTGGACGAATTGAATGCCCAGCTGGGCGTGGCCGCCAGCCTCCTCGATGGCTCGAGTGACACGACCGAACAGGAGGCGCTCCGTGACCGCCTGCGAGTCATCCAGGGCCAACTCTTTGAGATCGGCGCCGAACTTGCGAGACCGACAACGCCAGGCAGAAAGCAGAAGAAAACTCCCGCAATTCCGTCAGATCGAATCTCGCGGCTGGAATCGTGGATCGACGAAGCGGATACACTCGTGCCGCCGCTCAAGCGGTTCATCTTGCCGGGGGGAAATCGTCTCGCCGCCCATCTCCACGTTTGCAGGGCCGCCTGTCGCAGGGCCGAGCGGCGCGTCGTCACACTTGCGCGTGCATGCACTGGCAGACAAGCTGCCAGTGGCACCCCGCGAGAGACGATCGACCCTCAGGTTCTCATCTACTTGAATCGGCTGGGCGACTTGCTGTTCGCCTGGGCGCGTCTGGCAAACCACCTTACAGGATGCGCCGAGCAGACGTGGCCTGAGGGCGATGACTAGCGTTTCGTCGCGGCTCAAATGACGGTTTGCCAACGTATGTGGGTGCCACTGGCGGCTTGTCCGCCAGTGTAACCACCGACTCCGCACTGGCAGACAAGCTGCCAGTGGCACCCTGCGCGCGGCTCTTCTGATCGCGCATTGACCGCTTGCTGACGCGCGCGGCTCTGATCGTCGGCCACGGGGGGGCGACGCTGCATTCGATGTTGCAGCCTCCTTCAGCACACCGAGAGGCGAACCTGCAAGGCGAGTAGCAGCCACTTGCCCGGGGGCGTGATGCTTGCCCATATGTGGCCCCCGATTGATTCGGCGATCCGTTTGCGTATGCCAAGCGATGCACCAGCCGCTTCCGGGTGCGCGGCGCACAGACTTCGACAGCGCGCGTCGGACCAGCCCGTAGGCATCGCATCATCAAGCTGATTGACAAGGGCAACAAGATCGGCCGCTTCGTAACCGGCATTCATGAGGAACGCGCATCCGCGGAGGTCGGCGGCAATCTCCCGCTGCAAAGCCTCGTCGCGGTCACGGCATCGAGGCTTGAGACTGTCTTTGGCTTCGATGTGCGCCATCTCGTGGGCCAGCACGGCTGCAAGGGTGCGGTCATCGTCGAGGCATTCGTAGAGCCCCCGCGTAACGTAGATACGGCCGCCCGGGAGTGAGAAGGCATTCGGAGCTTCCGACGCCAGGATGGCGAATTTGTAATCCCCCTCCAGCCGACCCTCTACCCCGGCTAGCTGGGTGCCGATGCGACGCATCCGTGTTTCGGCTTGTGGGATCGAAACGATGCCGCCGTAGCGGTGCTCCAGCCCAGGCGCGGCCCAGGCGCCGGCCAGTGCCTCGGCCTCACTCACATCTGCGACGCTCAATCCAATCCGGCCGCGTTCGCCCGCGTGGCAGCCGGCAGCAAGGAGGATTGCCACTCCAATCGCCATGCCCCGCATGGTCTTGCCCCCCAATGGCGATGATCTGCTCGAAATGTCGAATACAACTTCTGATGTGTCAAGCAGTTACCGGACATTGGGAGGATGGGGCCATTCCCGGACGCCCGTGCCGGCGCCGTTTGTGCGCGCAGTCGAAGATGGGACGGCGCGCAGGCAATTTGGGACGGAGATTCAGCGAGTGGAATAACCGCCCAGGCTCGGGCGGCTCGGATGGAAGAGTGAGATCGCTGGTCGTCCCCGAAAAAACGCTTGACACGCAACGGGCGTTCATAGAAGCCACGGGTGCAACGCAGCGAAACCCGTGGTTGCGGGCCACACAAACCAACATCCCGCCCCAGCGGGGCGGTGGATGAGTTGCGGCACAACGGGTGCTTCTGTCGCCCCACCGGGGCCCATGCTCGCGCACCCCCTCGCATTCCAGGGGTTTGCGCTTCTGGCTACGATCCCTCGTCCCTTCGGGACGGTTTGCGTGCCAAACTTGTACGGCGGCTGGGCGCCAGTATGATCTACCACGCCTCTCCGGACAGAACTCTGGCGGGCAAGCCGCCAGCAGCGCCCGTTGCCGGTGGCGCCCGTTGCCGGTGACAGCCGCCGCTAGTGCGCAAGCTGTCTGTGGCTCGAGGACTCGATCGGATGATGAACAAGATACTGGTCATCAGGAACGGGCGGATCATTGATCCCTCGCAGTCGCTCGACAAAGTCACGGATGTCATGATCACGGATGGGAAGATTGCCGCGATCGGCAAGGCGGCCGGGTCTGCCGACGAGGTGATCGACGCGGCCGGCAAGATCGTCTGTCCAGGTCTGATCGACATGCACGTGCATCTGCGGGAGCCGGGGCGCGAAGATGCGGAGACGATTGCGTCGGGCAGCGCGGCGGCCGTGGCGGGGGGGTTCACTTCGATCGCGTGCATGCCGAACACGGAGCCGGCGGTTGATCGCGAGGCGATGATCGAATTTGTGTATCGCCAGGCCGCTCGTGCCGGCTGCTGCAACGTCTACCCTGTCGGGGCGATCACCAAGGGCCGTGAGGGGAAGGAACTCGCGGAGATGGGGCAGATGGTCCGGGCCGGGGCCGTGGCGTTCAGCGACGACGGAGCCGGCGTGGGCAATTCGGCGATGATGTACCGGGCGATGCAATACGCCACGATGTTCGGAAAACCGTTGATCCAGCATTGCGAAGACCCGGACATGGCCGGCAACGGCTGTATGAACGCGGGCGCAACAGCCGTTCGCCTGGGGCTGGCAGGCATTCCGGCGGCGGCGGAAGAGATGATGCTCCAACGAGATCTGCTGCTCGTCGAGAACACGCGATGCCGTTACCACGTTGCGCATGTCTCGACGGCCGGGGCTGTGGCGCTTTTGCGTGATGCGAAGCAACGCGGGATTGATGTGACGGCGGAGGTCTGTCCGCACCACCTCCTGCTGACCGAGGAGTGCGTGTCGGGCTATGACACGAACTACAAAATGAAGCCGCCGCTACGCACGCCGGAGGATGTGGAAGCGTGCCTGGCAGGCGTGGCGGACGGCACGATCGACTGCCTCGTGACCGACCACGCCCCGCACGGCCGAGAGGACAAGGAACTGGACTTCGAGAACGCGCCGTTCGGCATCATCGGGTTGGAGGTTGCGCTGGCGCTGTTCGTCAAGGCCCTGATCTCCACAGGCCGTCTTGGCTGGCGGGAGCTGATCTCGAAGATGACGGTCGCACCCGCGCGGGTTCTGGGTCTGGACCGGGGCACGCTGGCCGTCGGCTCGGCGGCGGACGTGACGGTGATCGATCCGGAGATGGAATGGACGGTGGACGTTTCGTCGTTCCGATCTCGCAGTCGAAACTGCCCGTATGATGCCTGGGGGTTGAAGGGCCGCGCGACGCACACGATTGTGGGGGGGAATGTGAGATTCGCTTTGGGCGAGGAAAACGCTGTTTTGGCGGCTAAGAGCGACATTTAGCGATAACTTCCTCGTCGCCGCTTCGTCAAGGTAACTTTTCGAGACGGAAATCGCTTTGACGCCCAGCGGCGATCCGGTATAATCAGACTTGATTGCACAACTCGGTCGGCCTGTGTGAGAAGACGGATCGTGCTCCGCCGCGCCGTGTGATCAGAATTGGCGGGCTCTCGGAGTCCCCCATCTCTTCTGAACTCCACTCGATACAGCGCGGCAGGAGGTACATGGGCGCTGATTGTGCGGTTCCGGGCGCTGGAGGGAAATGGAGCCGGTGAGGCTGGCAGTCACACGCCTGACCGATCGAGGGTAACCCGCGGAAGTGGGAGGCGTCTGGCGGGCGGCGGGGAAGAGTCGAAGGTCGCCCCGAGGCTTGCTCGGTGTGTCGACGTTCGTGAGACTGCGGACCGCAAGCGACGAGATGCCCGTTCTCGCCGGTCGACCACCGCCCTCAGCCGGCCGGCGACAAGCGGCGAAACAGCAGGGAGGCCCACATGTCTTCGCCAACAGGATTGCCGACACCCATACCACTCGGCTCGCCGCACGTGGCGAAGCCGCCGACATTCGCCCGCTGGCGATTCGGCCTGCACCAGGGAGGCCGAGAAGAGAAGCGAGATTACTCCCGGCGCTCGATTCAATGCAATCTCTGGATGATCGACGGGGAATCCCAATCGGTGTTGCGGTGCAAGATTAGCGACATCTCCGACGCGGGCCTGCACGCCAGCGCGGCGATCGGTTTCGGCTTGGCGATCGGGCAACGGTATGAACTCCGGATCGCCAACGGTGGCGCAGGCGGCATGTCTTCCCCGCATCTGGCAACGCCGTTGGGATACGGAACCGTCGTTCGTTCCGGCATCGAGGTGGATGAGGGGGAGGCGGATCGCGTGGGATTCGCAGTGCGCTTCGACGTGCCGCAACTGATCCCGGTTTAACCCGACTTGGACAGTTGTGGAGTTTGAACGGTCCCGACGGTGGCGTCGACCAGATCGCGAGTGCGGCTGTCGCAGGGCTGCCTCTTGCCAGAACGCAGACGGCATGAGCAAAACATCTACAGCGCGTTTCGTTGACGTGAGCGACGGCCACGGTCGATTAGCGTGGTCGCTGTCACATCTAAGACCTTTGTTTTGGGTGGGTTACAGAACTGGGTAGGGCCGGAGTTGAACCGGCGACTCACGGATTTTCAGTCCGTTGCTCTACCAACTGAGCTACCTACCCGACAGTGGCCGTCCCTGTCGGACGAGAAGCCGGATTATGGCGTGGCGGGACCCGGGATTCAAGGGGCAAACCACGAGCACTTGGCGATTGGCGGTGAGCGCCGTTCTCCGGCCTGGCGCGGTCATCGCATGAGTGTGGCGCCGCGCGCAACGGCGGCGGAATCGAGAATATGTGGCTCCATCGCCTCACCTGCCTTGGCGCCGGCGTTACAAGCAAACGTGAGACATAATAGTCCCGCTGCCCGCTTGTCTCTTTGAGGCCCGCGGATTGCGATCCGCGGGCTTGGCGGGCGCTCCCGTAGTTTGTTCGGGCGTCAAGAAGCGTGGAAATCGCCCGCGATGTGTTCGGCCAGTTCCGTCAGGCGTGTCTCGGTCGACGCCAAGGGGGCGTCCAGGGTTTCGCAGCGATTCAGAATGCGCAGGCAGTCCTCCACGCCCGAGCCGGTCTTGCCGACGAGGGCGATACAGGGGACGCCGGCCGATCGAGCGGTTCGTGCGACGGCACCGACGACCTTGCCCATGAGGGATTGGCGATCGAGGCAGCCTTCGCCCGTGATGACGAGGTCGGCCCCGCCGACGTGTGAGGCGAGGTCGCACGCCTCGGCCACCAGATCGACGCCCGGAACGAGGGCGGCGCTGGTTAGGGCCAATAGCGGCAGCGCGACGCCGCCGGCCGCGCCGGCGCCTGGCTCGTTGCGAATCGAGCGGCCGGAAGCCTGTTCGAGCAGGTCCGCCCAATGCGAGAGGCCGGCATCAAGGCGTCGGACCCCATCGGTATCCGCTCCCTTCTGCGGGCCGAACACGGCCGCGGCGCCATCGGGTCCACACGCCGGGTTGAGAACGTCGCACGCGATGGTGAACTGAACGTGCTCGATGCCGGCCGGTGGCTTGTCCCAGATGAAACGGCTGATCTGAAGAAGATGCCCGCCGGCAATGGCGGCTGGAATGACGCGCCCGGCGTTGTCGAAGAACGTCGCGCCGAGGGCCTGCATCATGCCTGCGCCTCCGTCCACGGTTGCGCTGCCGCCAAGGGCCAGAATGATCTCCTCGATCTCGCTTTCGATAACCGTACGCAGGACCCGGCCAACGCCGTATGTGGAGGTCTTCAAGGGGTCTCGCAGTTCCGTCGGCACGAGGTGGTAGCCCGCGACCGTTGCGAGTTCAACAATGGCGGTGGATGCCTCGCGCAAGAGCCCGACCGGCGCGTCGAGGGGATTGCCTAACGGACCCGTCGCGCTGACCGACCGGCGCAAGCCGTCGCGCGCATTGACGAGCACGTCGAGCGTTCCTTCGCCACCGTCCGCCATCGGCAGTTCAATGACGTCCGCGTCGGGTCTTGCCCGGCGGACGCCGGCTGCGATCGCGCGGGCGGCGGCAGTAGCGGAAATCGCGTTCTTGAAGCTGTCGGGGGCGACGACGATTCGCATGAGCTAGAGTGTCTCCGCGGTCGAGGAGCCGCGGACTTCAGTCCGCACGGTTGTTCCCGGCACGAAAACGCTCGTCTCTTCGGACGGCCGCGCGGGCTGAAGCCCGCGGCTCTTCATTCCGAATCCTGATGCACGGGCGTCGCAGGCAGCAAGCCGTCATCGCGATCGTGCACGCGATCCCACACAAGAGACTGCCGGGCAAGCCGTCAGTGGCATTGGGCGCGCCGGGAACGTATCTTAGGGACATTGTAGCACCGCCGTCATGGCGGAGAATCCACCATGTTTGCAGCCTGTGTGGCGTGGGGATTGCCCACCAAGTGAATACTGAGGAGAATGGCGGACGTTGCCCACGCTGCCACTGAGTGGTGGGCATTGCTCACTGCGTCATGAAACCATAGCTGTCTCCCGTATTGGAAACAACGCTTCATGTCCGACGTCGTCACGATCGAGTCGCTGTGGAAACGATACCATCTTGGCAGCGAGGTGATCGAAGCCCTGCGGGGGGTTGATCTGGCGGTCGAGCGCGGGGCGTTTGCGGCGATCATGGGAGCCAGCGGCTCGGGCAAGACGACGCTGCTGCACCTGGCCGGCGGCCTGGATCTGCCCGATCGGGGGCGCATTACCATAGCAGGCCAGGCGATCGCCGAGATGTGCGACCGTGAGCGGACGCTCTTTCGCCGCCGGAAGCTGGGAATCGTATTCCAATCCTTCAATCTGCTGCCCACGTTGACGGCTCTCGAGAATGTGATGCTGCCGTTGTTGGTGGATGGGCAGGCCGCGCCGAAGGCGCGGCGCCGCGCGACGGAGCTGGTCGCGCAGGTTCACCTCGACCATCGAATGCGACACAGGCCTGCGGCGATGTCGGGGGGCGAACAGCAGCGCGTTGCGATCGCGCGCGCGTTGATCAACGATCCCGTCCTGATCCTGGCGGACGAGCCGACGGGCAATCTCGATCCGACATCCTCGCAGGAAATCTGGCATCTATTGCGGGACCTGTCGCGACAGACGGCGACGACCATCCTGATGGTAACACACGAAGCGGCGGCGGCCGCGCATGCCGACAGGGTTCACGTCCTGCGAGAGGGGCGATTCACCGGCACTATCGACAGCAATGGGAGCGGCGATGCGACACTGGTTGCAACTCGTTACGCGGAGTTGGCGGACTAAGCCCGCGCGATCGACGTTGGCGGCCTTCTCCGTGGCGCTGGGTGTCGCGGTCGTCGTGTGGGTCACCTGCTGCTACGAGTCCGTCCGGCTGAAGATGACGGAAGTCGTGTCGGAGTGGATCGGACGCAGCCACATCATGATCGAGCCGAAGCTGGGGCTCTGGGCGGTCTTCGACGAAGGAATGGAGGATTGGATCGCGGACGTGCCGGGCGTCGCATTCACGACGGTGCGAACGTGCGAGTACGTCGAGGTCGCGGCCGCAGTCGAAGAGAAGGATCAAGGGGAAAGGCTGGAAAATGCCCCGGGAGATGTGCCGCCCGGCACAGAGGAGGGGGAGGTTGCGCAGCCCCACTTTGTTCACGTGGAAGTCACCGGCGTCGTTCCCGAGAAGGAGCTTCGGTTTCGCACGCACAATCTTGCCCAGGGGCGGTTCATCGAGCCGCACGACAAGAACGCGATCGTGATCGAACAGATGCTCGCACGGGAACTGGGTGTCGGCGAAGGCGGCGAGATTCTGATGCGTCCCTACGAGCGCAAGGAACCTGTGCGTCGTTTCCGGATCGTGGGGGTGGTGGACAGGCGACGCGCGAGCCTGAACCAGGCGCCGATGACGTGGGCGAGCCTCGGCAACGTGCAGTCGATCTGCGGGCTGGAGGGGAAGATCAAGGCGGTCGACATCATCCTGTCGGATCCGACGATGGGTCGGATACAGGCGGCATCTTCCCGGATTCGGGAGATCATCGACGCGAAAGAGGCGGAGCGGGCCAAGGCCGGCCTGGAGCCGCTCGCGGTTGAGATCAAGACGACCGAGGCGCAGCATCAGAAGCTCGGGGCAGCGCAGGGCTTGCTCCGGTTCATCATGATGTTGCTTTCGTGCGCGGTGTTGCTCACGGCATTCTTCATCATTCTGGCAACGATGAGCATGGGGGTGACGGAACAGGTCACCGAGTTGGGACTGTTGCGTTGTGTCGGCGTGACACGCGCGCAGTTGGGCGGCCTGATTCTGTTGCAGAGTGCGCCACTCGGCATCGCGGGAACGCTCGCGGGTCTGCCGTTGGGTCTGGCGTTTCAGTGGGTGACAATGCAGATCGCCTCGGAGTATGTCGGCGGGTTCGTGGTGAGTTACTGGGGCATGGCGCTGGCGGTGATCGGCGGCATCGGCACGACGCTCCTCGGCGCGGTCGTGCCTGCGCTGAGCGCGTTCTCGGTGTCACCGGCCGAAGCGGCCCGGACGCACAGCGGCAGCAGGCTGAATCGGTGGGTATGGTTCGTCGCGGCGGTCGGCTGCGCGGTGCTCGTCGCACACGAGATCGTCCGTCGCTCCATGACAACGGCGGAGGCGGCGACGTTCGACACCCGTGCGATCGTGACCCTGATCCTGCTGTACTGCGGCTGCGCCCTGATCGGTCCCGCGGTGGTTGTGCTTCTCGGCAGGCCCGTGGCGTGGGCGGCGGCGTTTGCCCTGCGGCTGCGCCCGCAACTGCTCGGCGAGGAGATCGGGAAGACGCCGTATCGATCTGCTGCGATCTGCTGCGGGCTGATGGTCGGGCTGTCTCTGATCGTGGGGCTGGTCGTTTGGGGGAAGTCAGTCAAACAGGGCTGGCAGTTTCCGAAGGAGTTCCCCGACGCGATGCTGTATTCGTATGCCCCGCTGCGACTCGACGAGGTGCGCGCGTTGGCGAACATGGAGGGAATCGCGCAGTTCACCGTGACCGACGACTTCGCCTTCTTCCGGCGGAAGCCTCGCGGACCGGCCTGGTTGCGCACGCTGTCCGGCTTTGACAAGTTTTCCAGGTTCCTGGCGATCGACCCGGACGAAGGCTTCGATCTGGTGAAGCTAACCTACATCGAGGGCGACGAGCCGGAAGCGGTGGCGAAGCTCAAACGCGGCGGGCACATCCTCATCACGCGCGAACTTTCGCTGAATCAGGGCGTACATATCGGCGACCAATACCGTGTCTGGGTCCCGACGGGGAGGGAGACCTTCAAGAAAGCCACGTTCACGATCGCGGGCGTGGTCGCATCGCCGGGGCTGGACATCGCAATTAGCTACTTTAACGCGACGAACGCATTTCAGACTTATGCCGTCGGGGCGGTCATCGGGACACTGGATGACGCCGAGCGGTTGTTCGGACGGAGGTATGGGAAGCTGATGCTCTTCAACTTCGACTTCGCCCGGTCGGATGCGTCGCGCATCGTGTCCGAGAGCAGCCAGGGCATTCCGGTGATGGGCACATCGCCGGAAGGTCGGCCGACATTTATGGCTGGGGAGGGGCCGGTCCCCGGCGACGGGCCGGAGGAGCGGATTGTCAACAGGATGCTGGAGCGGCTGGGCTATCCCCCCAAGGCGTTCGTGACGGCGCGAGAGTTGAAGCACCAAATCGACCGGAACATCAACAGAGTAACGCTGCTGCTGTCGGCGATTCCGTTTGTCGGCCTGGTGGTAGCGGCGTTGGGCCTGGCGAACGTGATGGCCGCGAGCGTCGCCAGCCGGAGCAAACAGATCGCGATCTTGAGGGCGATCGGAACGACACAGAACCAGGTGTCGCGCATCGTGGTCGGCGAAGCGCTGGTCCTCGGACTGCTTGGAAGTGCCATGGGACTGGCACTCGGAATCGTCCTGGGGCGGACGAGCAACTTCATGACAACGGTATTGTCGGGCTTCCAGCCGGAGTTCTCCGTGCCGTGGGGTATGGTCCTCGGCGGTGCGGCGATGGCAACCGGGTTGTGCCTGGTTGCGGCGCTGATTCCCGCGCGGCACGCGAGCCGCAGCGACATCGTGTCGGTGCTCTCCGGGCTGTAGCCGCTCTGGCGAGAACCCTCTCTCGCAGCCATCGTCGAAACCGCCCGGGATCGGACGTCACGATGGTACCCCACGCGCCAACCGCCGGGGCGATGATCCTGCAGGCTGGGGTCCATGACAGATTCGGCTGGTCGCGAATCAGCGAGGCGGAGCGTCGTATCACTCGAGTCGGGCGCCTAATCCGAGCGCTGGGGAGCGTCGGCGTCTCGCCGGCCGACGGGTCCGAATCCTGTCGTCATTCCACGAAGACCCCGCGCTAGCGCTTGGGGCTCGGATCAGTCTCGCCAACTCTGTCGCGGATCCCAATCGCCGGACGGCTCGCCGTCCCGTCGGCTGATCGCTCCGCGCGACCCGCGCCGCGAAGCGGGCAGTCCGCGGTTGGTCGATACGCGTCAAACAGCGATCGTCGCAGCTGCGTGATCGTGAGCTTTCCGGCGAGCAGATCGCCGTCATAATCGGGCAATGGCGCATCGGGAATACCTTGCAGACGCAGCGCCGCCACCTCGTTTAGCACGAGGTTGTGCCCGGCCCAGCCCTCGGTGCCCTGCTTGATCCCGGGAACCTGCACGTTGTCGAACGCCTTGCGTGGAGTCGGCGCGGCTGCGTTGAAATCCGCGTAACGGAGCGTGTCGCCCGTTTTGCCCTCACTGTAGATCAGCGTCCCGACGCGCAGGAAGACGTTGTTCCACACGGCCACCGCGCCCCACTCGCGACCCAGGGTGTTCAGGTGAATCGCTCGATTGGAATCCGAAAAACCGTCGAAGACATTGTGCCTGATTAGCGTGGGACCTTCCGCGCCTCCCGTCTCCCGTCTCCCGACCGAAGGCTGCGGCATCAACAGTGAGTACGCCGGGCCGATCAACAGGTTGTCCTCGAAGGCGGCGCCGGCCGGTAGCGTTTGAACGAGTTGGTGCGTTCGGGCGATCTTGACGTGCCGGCTTCTCAGATGCCCGGCGCCGATAAACACGTTGCCCGCCATCCGCCGCGAACCGTTCAGCACGCACGCCGTCCCGCCCCGGACGATGTTGTCGGTAAACCGCGTCTCCGCGTTGCGGCAATCCACGCAATACCGTCCGTCGTCCTCTGTCGTCGTGTTGTGAATGTAATTGCCGGCCACCACCGTCTCGGCCGCCTCGCCTTCAGCCGTCACAAGGCAGGCCTCCAGGCCGATCAGGATGTTCTCCGAAACCTGGGCCGACGCGCCGCCGATCGTGAATGCGCAGGAAGAAATGTTCCCGGCGACATTGAGCAAGCGCGCCGGTTTGCGCCCACCGTCGCCGCGTATGTCAACGGTCACACGCTCTGCCTCGCGGAGAAACCGGTTGTTCGCGACAGTGATCTCAGCCTGGTCGGCCGCGCGAACCTCAAGCCGCGTGCATGCTTCAAACACACAATGCGAGATGCTCAGCTTGTGCGCATCGCCGATTACGTTGAACCGCACGGCAGGCTCCGCCACTTTCGCGGTTTGGCTCGCGCGCCGCGGCGCCCGGACGTAGCCGAGGTTCTCGAAGCGCACGTGCCGCCATGCAATGTCGTTCGGCCGGATCACAGGCGGCTGCACCTGAAACTTGCCGGACTCGGCGGACCGTTCCGTGACGATCCTGCTGCGTACGTTGACGACCACCCGACCACGGTTTGTCTGATCGCGCGTTCGAACGATGATCGGTCGATCGGCGGAGCCATGAAGATCCAGTTGTCCGCTGGAGCCATCCGCCGAGCCCACGAACAACAATGGATGCCCGCTTTGCCGGGCCTCCGCAAACTCGATGACGGTTCCCGCCTCAACGGCAACCGTCGCGCCCTCGATGGTGAGGTCGCCCGTGATGACGACCCGACCGGCCCACGTCTGGTCCTCATCGACGATTCCGCTGAGTCGCCGGACTCCACCGTCATCCGCCGTCGGCTGAGCAAACGCCGACGCCGCGCTCCACGTCAGACACGTCAAGCATACGCACGCGCAAGCCCCCACGTGGCTAGACAACATGATGACTACGCCCCCCGCAGCTTCATGTCGTGCGACACAAGAAACGCGCCAAAGCTGTGCTGAAACTGGCGAATCTCCTCGTCAGTCAGTGTCCGATCGCTACGGCCGATCTCGGCGCGGATCGTCAGGCTTCTGTCGCCTGTGGCGATCGAGCCCCCTTCGTATGCGCCGACAAAAGACAAACGCTTCAGCAGCGGATGCGCGAATTCGCCCAGCTCGCCCGCAATCGCGGTGAACCGCCGACCCGAATCCACGAGGAAGCTGAAGTCCTGCTCGACCTGCGGATATCGCGGTACCGTCGGCAGCTTCTTGTGACGGTCGGTGAACTCCGCGACCGCCGAGAGATTCAGCTCCGCCAGCGCGATCGACCACGCCTTGAGCCGCTCGTCGATACGCTGCTTGCACGCCAAGGGCAGAATCGTGACGCGACCCACCGACCGGCCCTCGACCAGAATCTCGGCAATCCGATCCGCATCCTCCCACGGGTAATCCGCCTGCGCCTCCCTATACTCGACGCGCGCTTCCAGCACCTGTCGCCCCCAACCATCGAGCGCCGTCCGCAGCCGCTCCCACACCACGCCCTCCGACTTCTTCCCCGCCTGCACTGCAACAAGACCCAGGTTGCGATGCTGCGACTCTTCCACCGCCGATCGACCGACCTCGAACACCGTGCCGATCTCCAGAAGTTGATAACGGTCGTAGTAATGCCGGTTACGGTCCGCCATCGCCAGCAGCCCCGGCACTAGCGTCCCGCGAAACCGGGGGCAGTTTTCCGATGCCGGGTTCTTCAGCACCAGGCATTCCCCGGGCGAATAGCCCAACGTCTTGAGCCAGTCCTCGTCGTTCCAGATGTAGTTGTGGACCTCCACGAACTCGCCGCCCACACACAGATAATCGAGTGTCTGCTCCTCGATGACGAGAGCCGGCGACTTCTCGAAGAACCGGGCGCTCACCGTCGGCAGCACCGGCTCGATGTTGTTGTACCCGATGAACCGGGCCACCTCCTCGATGAGGTCGGCTTCAATCTCGATGTCCTTCGTCGCGCGAAACGAAGGAGGCGCCACCTGGAGCCTGCAATCATCCTTCGGCTCACACTTGAATTCGAGCTTCGTCAAGATGCGGGCAATCTCATCTCGCGTGACGGCCTTCCCGATGAACCGCGCGGCGAATGCACAATCCAAATCGATCGGCTCGATTTCCTTCGGGGCGGGATAACAGTCGCTCAACGTGCTGGCAAGCGCCAGCCCGTCAAGCTCGTCCCCTGCCAGCTTATGAAAACGCGCGATCCCGATCACCGTGTTCGCAGGGTCAAGCGACTTCTCGAACCGCGCGCTCGCCTCCGTGCGATGCCCCATCGCCGTTGCCGCGCGGCGGATCGTGGCCGCGTCGAAGTTTGCGGATTCGAGGAGTACGGTGTCCGTCTTGCCGCTCACTTCCGTCTCGGCGCCGCCCATGATCCCCGCCATCGCGACAGACTTGCGATTGCACTGGATCATCAGCGCGTTGGGCGGCATCGTCCGCGTCACGTCGTCAAGCGTCGTGAATCGTTCGCCCGGCGCGGCCGTGGCGACCTGGATGTTCGGCAGCGCCGCGCCGTCGAAGGCGTGCATCGGCTGGCCCAACTCCAGCATGACGTAGTTCGTCAGATCGACCAGCAGATCGATCGGACGCTGGCCGCAAAGCGCGAGCCGCACCTGCATCCACAGCGGCGCAGGCTGTGCTTTCAGCCCCTTCATCAGCAGTCCGGTATACCTCGGGCACAACGCCGGGTCGTCAATCTCGATCGGAATCTCCGGCAGATCGTTCCGCGCAAGCTCGGCCGCGTCCGTCACAGGGTACGGCTTCAGCGGCACGTCGAGCATCGCCGCCATCTCGCGCGCGATCCCGTAATGCCCCCAGCAGTCCGGCCGATGTGTGATCGACTTGTTGTCAATCTCGATGATCCAGTCGTCAAAGACGGCAGTGTCGATTCCCTGTCCCGGCGTGAAGCTCGGCGGCAGGAACATTGCGTTCGCCCCGACCTGCATGAGGCCGATCGACTGGCCCGCAACGATCATCCCCTCGGACGGCCGCCCGGCGGAGTCCATCGTGCCGAGGGTATGCCCCGCGATCACTGCCCCCGGCGGCGCGTAGATCACCAGGTCCCCCACATCAATGTCCGGCGCCGTCGTAAGGGAAGTGTACTTCTTACCCGCATCGACGATCACCGTCTTGAGCTTCTCCTCGCCGGGATTCGCCCGGATCGACTCGATCCGCGCCGCGACGAGCCCGGCAAAGTGCGGCTCGACATGCTCGACGCCCTCCACCTCAGCAGTCGTCAACGTAAACCGAAGCGCCAGGTCCTGCGGGTTGAGGTCCGAAGGGATGTCAACGAAGTCTTTGAGCCAGTTGAGTGATATGAGCATTTGAATTTTGCGGGAGTTACTCAGCCATTAATTCTCGACGAGCTTTACGAGGCCCAGCTTTTCCAAGTAGTGAGCAGCTTCTTGCACTTCACTCGATGTCACGCTCCAGCCAAACCGAGAAGCCAAGCCTGCCAATTCCTTATCCGTGGCTGCGTCGCGGTTCTTGCCGAGCAGGAAATAGGTCTTGGCGGCGATGGAGAGTTTCATGTAATTCAGGTTGTCGGCATCCGCAAGAACTTTCGCAGCTTCTTGGATTCTCTCCCAGAATGCTGGATACTTCTTCTTCTTCGCCTCGGCAATCATCCGGCCATCGTCACTCAGGCGATAATCATATCGGCGGCGCTCAAATCCTCGTTCATCCATCGAACCTCCACCGACAATGTTTTGATCAACAAAACCAATGGCTTTCAGACGGCCGATTGCCTCGGCTACATCATTCGAGTAGGGGCCGTAGAAGTGCGGGCGATAACCCAGATCATCCAGATGGTTGGTCATGATTCCCAGAAAAAAGACGGTCTTCTGGAGCTTGGTCTTACCCTTTACCTCACCGCCGATAGCGAACAAGGCCAGATGAACGAAATCGTATGGATCCATCATTGTCCTCCCTAACCGTTCCTTGGACTCATTGATTCGATGAGTTTGCGGATATCCTGTTCCAACTTGCTTTTGACTCGGTTCCGCTCTGTATGGTTCGCCCATGTCACAGGCGCGTAAACCTCAACATATCCTTCGGTATAGCTTTCATCGATTGACTCGAACAGAGCAGATTCCTGTTCGAAAGGGCGAGGCTCGGGACGACATGCAACCATGATGCTGCCTTCGTCGTTGCGCGATGTCACACGGACTGAGCGTATCGTAAATGTGTGGGCGATTACGAAATCGGGATTGATGTCCGCACCTTCCTGTTTAGGAAGGATCTCGGCGATTCCCCTTTCAAGATCAGCCCGAGTTGCGTCGTTTTCCCGCTTGTCCAAACTCATCAGTAGCTCTTGCAGAGCGGGCGACGAGAAGTCGCGAATCCGGCAGGCGAAGACACGTTTCAGTAAATCGCGGGATCGGAGCCGCCGAATCATCTCGTGGCACAGCCCCCCCCTGCTGTCGTTATTGCCGAGAGTGATCAGAAAGCGTGCGTCGTCCCACCCTCGATAGTTCTCGAAGAACTCCTCCGAATTATCAAAAGCATACAACCGACGTAGGTCATCGAGATCGTCTCGCTCGATGCCGAGGCGGATCGCGCGGACAATCATCTGATCCGTAATCAGGCGAACACGATGACGGTAGACGTTTGTCGTCAGGTAGTACTTGGCCAACACGTACTGCTCAACCGCATGTACACCGTCCGAAGCGATCATAAGTTCCTTGTCGTCCTCGGGACCTTCGAGAATCAGAGAGCGGTGAAGTTGGTGAATATCAAACACGCCGTAGGTCACACCACAGAATCGGCTGTCTCGAAGCAGGTAATCCTGCTTATCGGCGTCCAGTGGGCCAGAGACGATCGCTCGATTGGCAGGCTGTCCATGACCATCTCCCAGCAACTTGGCGATTTCGTCACACGTGTCCTGGCCGAGGATCCTGACGATCTCCGAATCGTGCCGGATCATTCGAGCCGTAACCAGTTCGTGGATCTTCTCCTTCTTCTGTCCTGGTTCGAGTTTGGAGCGTTTCCCATACCGCTCCAACGCATTCTCAGACACATGACTGAAAGGTCCGTGGCCAAGATCGTGAAGTAACGCGGCGAGGCGCACGAGTCTAACGTCATGATCGCCAAGTCCCAACTGCTCGGCCAGCAGACCGGCGACATGACAGACTCCCAGGCTGTGATCAAAACGAGTATGAAGAGCGCCTGGGTACACAAGATCAGCCATCGCCAACTGGCGAATGCCACGTAAACGCTGGAAAACGGGCACCCCAATGAGCCTGACTTCTTCTTCACGCAAGCACACAAAATCATGCACTGGATCGCGAACTCGGAAGTCCTTGCCCATCGCTTCGTTTCCTTGCCGTCCCTATCCTAACAGAGACCAAACCCTAAGTCTAGATCGTCATCGCGATCCCACAGACTTGAACGTCCTCAGCGGTCTCCCCAGCAATCCGCGATCGCCGCCCCCGCCAACCGCTCCGCACTCACCAACCCCCGCAAATCCCCGCTGTTCAGGATGCGTATATCCGCGATGCCGTACTTCATCATCGCCAGCCGCGTCAGGCCCAGGCCGAACGCGAAGCCCGTGTACTCGTGCGGGTCGATCTTCCCGTAACGCAGCACGTTCGGATGCACCATCCCGCAGGGTAGGATTTCGATCCAGCCCGACTGCTTGCACGTCGCGCACCCAGAACCGTCGGGCAGCTTGCCGGCGCCGTCGCAGATCTCGCACGACATGTCCAACTCGAAACCCGGCTCCACGAACGGGAAGAAGCCCGGCCGAAGCCGAACCTTCACCTCGCGCTGGAACACTTCCTTCAGCAGGAGCTTCATGAACGCGATCAAATGGGCGATCGAAATATCCTTGTCGATCAGCAGCCCCTCGACCTGGAAGAACGTGTTCTCGTGCGAAGCGTCCAGCGCCTCATACCGAAAGCACCGGCCTGGCGCGATCACACGGAGCGGTGCACCCAACCGCAACATCGCCCGAACCTGGCAGGGGCTCGTGTGTGTCCGCAGGAGCCAGCCGTTTGTCAGCCAGAACGTATCCTGCGTGTCCCTCGCCGGGTGCATCTCCGGGATGTTGAGCGCCTCGAAGTTGTAGAACTCCGTCTCCATCTCCGGGCCGCCCACCACGGCGAAACCGAGCCCGGTGAAGATCCGTTCGACCTCGCGTTGCACCGCCGTCACCGGGTGCAGCGAGCCCCGCATCGTTGCCGGCGGCGGGAGCGTCGGGTCGAAGCTGGCGGTCCGCTTGCGCTCTCCTGCGACGTCGGCTTGACGGAATGCCGCGAGCGCGTCGGCGAAACACTGTTTTACCTCATTCTTCGCCTCGTTGATCGCCTTCCCGGCCTGACCGCGAAGCTCCGCGGGAAACGCTTTAATCGACCGCATCGCCTCGGCGAGCGGCCCCTTGGCCAACCTGGATTCGGCGGATCGCAAAGCGTCGGGTACCCCCGCCTGGCGAACCGCGGACTCCGCCTCCGCCTTGACCTTCCCCAGTAGCTCGTCGAGTTCTTTCAAGTCCATGTGATGCCCTGTCCTGCAAGTGCGGCAAAGCCCTATCTACTCCGTACGTCCGGCAGAGGCAAGGGCGGCGGACCAGATATCAGTGACAATACCTGTTTATATCGCTGTCCTTGTTCTCACGGCGTCCGGCTCAGGGCACGCCGGCAGAGGAGCACCGGTACGCTGCTGGAGCGTCGGACCCTACACAAAAACGCAACGTTCTTTTCGACTATTCGAACCTCATTAATCGCTCCCGACATGCACCAACAGCCGACGCGTCGAGCCATGGCGCCGGTGTTCCCAGAGGTAGATTCCCTGCCAAGGCCCCAAACCCAGCCGCCCGTCTGCGATGGGGATCGAAAGACTCGTCGCCGTCAGAGCCGCCTTGATGTGTGACGGCATGTCGTCCGGTCCTTCGGCGGTGTGCGTGTAGAGCGGATCGTCCTCAGCCACCAGCCGGCTGAGCCAGGCGTCGAGATCTCGCCGGGCGGATGGATCGGCATTCTCCTGGATCGTGAGGCTCGCCGATGTGTGTTGCACCATCACGGTGCAAAGCCCTTCGCGGCAGCCCGATTCGAGCACGACGGCCGCCACCGCTTCCGTGATCTCGTGCAGCCCTTGCCGACGTGTTTGCACCTCAATCTGCTTGACCATGGGTCCGCCCTCGCGCGGAGATGGCGGCAAGGAACGCCGACCGCCTCACCCGAGAGACCACACCAAGGGCCCCAGGTCACATTCGTCGCCAACCTTGTCCGCCAACTCGTGGCGACTATGCTATCCAGTCTGACGACGAGGACGCAACGGGCGTCGGGAGGCCGGATGAGCCGCAAACAGTACAAGCGAAGGTCGTTGCAGGAAGCTCCCGCGGCCATGCAGCCGCGGCCCAACACCGGCGGCGTCTGGCTAGTACTCATCATCGTCGTCGCGGGCCTCGCCGTCTACCTCACGAGCCTCAATGGCGCGTTCATTCTGGACGACTCCAGATGCATCGTGAACAACGAGAGCATCCGCCAGTTGTGGCCTCTGGATACACGCCTCCTTGAACGCCGGCCGGTTGTGAACCTCAGCTTGGCGATCAACTACGCCGTGGGTGGGTTGGAGCCTTTCGGCTACCACGTCGCCAACATCCTCGTACACATCCTGGCAGCCATGACCCTGTTCGGCATCATTCGGCGCAGCTTGTTGCTTGATCCGCTTCGGAAGACACACGGCGCCGCGGCACCGTGGCTCGCCTTCGTTTCGGCGCTGTTCTGGGTCGTGCATCCCCTCCAAACCCAGAGCGTCACGTATATCGTCCAGCGGGCCGAATCGATGATGGGCCTCTTCTATCTGCTTACACTCTATTGCCTCATCCGAAGTGCGACCACACGCCGCGCCTGGATATGGCACGCCGGCTCGGTGGTCTGCTGTGCGCTGGGAATGGGGAGCAAGGCCGTGATGGTCACCGCCCCCGTCGTCATGCTGCTCTACGATCGGGCGTTTCTCTGCCCGTCGTTTGCGCAGGCACTTCGGGCACGGTGGCAGCTCTACCTCGGCCTCGGCGCGACATGGATCGTCCTCTTCCTCTCCGGCGTTGCAACCGGCGTCTTGAACCCGAATGCGACCGGACTGGCGACCGTCGGCTTCGCCTTCAAGGGCATCTCGCCGCTCCAGTACTTGGCAACACAGCCCGGCGTGATTCTGTACTACCTACGTCTCGCCTTCTGGCCGATGGGACTGTGCCTGGACCATGGGTGGCCGCCGGCGAAGGAGGCCGGACAAATCTTATCGCAGAGCCTCCTCATTGTGGCACTATTGGCCGGAACGCTGTGGGCGTATCTCCGGCGGCCTTGCTTCGGCTTCCTCGGCGTGTGGTTCTTCGTGATCCTCGCCCCGACGTCGAGTTTCGTTCCCATACGAGACGTGATGTTCGAGCATCGGATGTACCTGTCGCTCGCGGCGGTCGTCTGTGTCGTGGTGTTCGGCGCATATCGTGCAGCACCGAGGATACTCTCTCAAGCCGGCACAACGCCCGCCGGCCGGCGCATCCTGGCAGTCGTCATGGTGGCAATCCTTGTGTCACCCCTGGCTATTGCAACCGTCCAGCGAAACAAAGTATATCGAAGCTCGCTCGCTATCTGGCAGGATACCGCAGCGAAGGCGCCACACTCCGCACGGGCGCAGAACAATCTCGGTTGCGGGCTTGCAGACAGCGGCAGGACACTGGAGGCCATCGAACAGTTCTGCAAAGCCCTTCGGATCAACCCGAACTACGAAAGAGCACACTTTAATCTCGCCAACAGCTTGACGAAGCTCGGGCGATGGGAGGAGGCGATTCCCGGATTCCGGGTTGCGATCGAGCTTGATCCGTCTCATGTCGAGGCACATTCCCAACTCGGCAAAGCCCTGGCTGCCCAGGGACAAACTGAGGAGGCGCTTGGGGCTTTCGATAGAACCGTCTCACTCCAGCCGGACCATGTCGACGCCCGCGTCAATCTCGGCGTCATGCTCGGCCGACTCGGCAGACATCAGGAGGCGGCTGTCGCTTACAAGAAGGCCATCGAGATTGACCCGGGCCATGCGGACGCGCACTACAACTTTGCCCGTACGCTCGCTGCGCAAAATAAGGTGGAGGAATCCATCGGAGAATACCGGGCGGCGATCACTGCGAATGCCAGCTTTCTGCAGGCACGCGTCAACCTGGCAATCGCCTTGGCCGACAAGGGGCAGACGGAAGAAGCGATCTCGGAGTACCGCGCCGCAATCAGCCTCGACCCGGACTTCTTCCTCGCGAGGCTGAACCTCGGCCACCTCCTCGCACGGTTGGACAGAAAGGACGAGGCGATCCGGGAATTGCGCGAGGCCGTGAGGATCGACCCCGCAAACGCGCAGGCCGGAAGGTATCTCGACGTCTTGCAACGGCCGCAGTCAGACTCGCCACAATAACGCGGACCGCCGGGCATCGCCCTCTCCGTCGTGCGATACTGTCGCCACGGTCCCGTTCAAGCTCGACGTCATCGGGCTCGTTGCTCAGCCGCCGCCTCCAACACCGCCTTCAACACGCCCGTGTGGATTTCGTCGATCGTCTGGAACCAGAACGTCAACTCCGCGCCGCTGCTGCCCGGCCGCGCAAACTCCTGCCGCACACCCAGATGCTCCACCTGCGTCGGCGTGAACCTGCCCCGGGGCGGATGCAAGTCGACGCGAATGGCGTAGCCGTTGTTCGTGATGACCTTGCCCACCCGACGAGCCTCCGCTGTCACCAGCTCCACGAAGGCCTTTCGATTCCAGCGGGCCTCGATGCCCCGCGCCATCTTGTTCACCAAACCCAGAAACGCCACCAGAGTCGTGGGCTTCCAGAGCTTCGGCTGGCTCGGTGTGATCGACTTCTGCGAGAGGTGCCACGCTCTGCCGTCCGTCTTCCACGGCTCGGCCTCGGCAGCATCTTCGGCCATGCCCGTCACGCGAGAAAGATAGGCCTTCACGGCCGATGCTAGAAACGCACGGAACCCCCGCGTGTCGATCTCCTTCCGGTCGTGTACAAGGACGCGCACCTGTTCCATCGCGTTCGGCACAACCCGCATCTGCACACGATCCGCCTGCCCGTAGGCCCGGATATCGTCGCGATCATCCAACGCCTTCAGCTTCAGGCTCGCCGACAGCCGTTTGTGGGTAAACGTCCCGCGCGGCACGCGAAACAGCAGATCGAGGAGCCAGCGCCCGCCCGTCAAGGCGTGCCAGAACCACGGCACTGCGCTGCGCACGAGTCCCGCCGGGGCTTTGGCCCGGATCTCCACGCGCGACATATCGTTCCAGTCCGCCGGAAGCATGTGAGCTCCACCGAGACGTTCTATCTGCTCGACAACATACGCCAGCGCCGCACCCTCCCACTCCACCGGACTGCCGTCCCGACTCTTGCGAAGCTCAAGGTGCCAACGCCGACCGTCGCGCTGCCACGGCATCTTCACCGCGCGTTCCGCCGCTGCCGCTGACGACGCCTCCGCGCCGGCAACGACCACCTTTCTCAACTCGGCCGCAGCTTTCTTCGGATCGAAGACAGCACGCTCGCACCTCGGGCCAGCCGCCAGGACCTTCTTCAGCAATCGCCCTGTGTGCGACGCGCGGACCTCTGCGACGTCCTCCGGTGAGCCGGCGGCCACGACCGTTCCACCCTCGTCCCCCGCTTCCGGCCCGAGGTCCACGATCCAATCCGCCGTTTTGATGACGTCCAGGTTGTGCTCGATGCAGATGACGGTGTTGCCGAGGTCAACCAGTCGGTGCAACACGTCCAACAGCTTGCGAAGATCCTCAAAGTGCAGACCGGTCGTCGGCTCGTCCAGGATGTACACCGTCTTCCCCGTGTTCGGCCGACCCAACTCCGCCGCGAGCTTGACGCGCTGCGACTCGCCGCCCGAGAGCGTCGGAGCACTCTGCCCCAACGGCAGATAATCGAGCCCGACATCCGAAACGGTCTGCAGCACGCGCCGCACCTTCGGGATATTCGCGAAGTGCTCCAAAGCCTGTGAGACCGACATCTCCAGCACGTCGGCAATCGACTTGCCCTTGTACCGAACCTCCAGCATCTCGCGCTGATAACGAGAGCCGCCACAAGTCTCACACGACACCCACACGTCCGGCAGAAAGTGCATCTCGTGGCACACCTGCCCCAGCCCTTCGCAGTCGTCGCATCGCCCCCCGGGGCGATTGAAGCTGAACCGGTTGACCGTGTAACCGCGGATCTTGCTCTCCGGCAGCCTCGCAAAAAGAGCGCGAATCAAATCGAAGACCCCGGTGTACGTTGCCGGACTCGATAACGGTGAGTTACCGATCGGTTGCTGATCCACGTTGATCACCTTGTCCACGTGATCGAGGCCGATGATCCGCTCGTGCGTGCCCGGCGTTATCCGCGCGCGGTGGATCCGGGACGCCAGCGCCGGATAGAGAATCTCCGTGACGAGCGACGACTTGCCCGACCCCGACACGCCTGTGACACAAATGAAACGGCCCAGCGGGAAAGCCACGTCGATCGACCGCAAGTTGTTCTGCCTAGCCCCGCAGACGACGAGCCGACGATCTTCGTCGAAGAGCCTCGAGCCTTGGCTCGGGGGTGCGTTCCGTTCCGAGGCCGTTTCCACGCTCGCGGCTACCCCCCGGCTAAGGGCGGGGGCTCTGACCGAGTTGTCCTCGCCAAGGCTGGGGCTTCTAATCAAGTCCTCTGCGACCTCTCGCCGGAGGCCGTGGGCTCCGATTGGATCGCCCGCAACCTCACGCCGGTTGGTCGGCACGGCGATTGCCGTTTCGCCCGAGAGATACCTCGCCGTAAGCGAATCGCCGCCTTCGCGCTTGGCCACGTTCGGCGCCGCCGTCGCTACCACGCGCCCGCCGCCCGCGCCCGCGCCGGGCCCGAAGTCGATCAGATGATCCGCAGCCTCAATCACCTCGCGATCGTGCTCCACCATCAGCAACGTATTCCCCAGGTCCCGAAGTTTGTGCAGCGCGCCGATGAGCCGCCGGTTATCTCGCGGGTGCAGCCCGATTGTCGGCTCGTCCAGCACGTACAACACGCCGGTCAGTCCGCTGCCGATCTGCGATGCGAGACGGATTCGCTGCGACTCGCCGCCCGACAACGTCGGCGCCCCCCGAGCCAGCGACAAGTAGCCCAAACCGACATCGTTCAAGAACCGCAACCGCGACTTGATCTCGTGGAGCAACTCAGCCGCGATCCGCGCCTGCCGACGGTCCAGCCGTAAAGACTTGAAGAACGCCGCCGCCTCGGCCAGCGACAGCTCGCACACATCGACGATCGATTTGCCGCCGAGCCTCACCGCCCTGCCCTGTGCGTGAATCCGGCCGCCGCGGCAAGTCTGGCACTCGACGTTCGTCACCAGCTCCTGCAATCTCATTCGCAGTTGCCAGGAGTTCTTCGTCGCCTCGTCGATGGCCGGGAAAAAGCCCTTCCACCGAAACCGCAGCCCCGCCGGCACGCCGCGTCCCTTCGTCTCGATCCACCGCTCACCCAGCCCGAACAGGAGCTTGTGGCGATGCTCAGGGTCCAGGTCCGAGCACGGCGTGTTCGGATCGAAACCGATCGCATCGGAAAGTGCCATGAGCATGGCACGCAACAGCGGCCGACTTTCAACATCCTCCCAGCCCGAAACCGCCCCGCTGAGAATCGACTCTTCCGGCCGGATGATGACGGAGTCCGCACTCGTGCCGCGCTGCGCGCCCAGGCCCTCGCAACTGGAGCACCACCCGAGGCGTGAGTTGAAGCTTAGGTGATGCGGCGTGATTTCGTCATAGCTTATGCCGCAAACGTGACAAGCAAGGTATTGCGAGAACCGCGTCTCACCATTGCCGGACGGCACACCCCCTTTCCCGTCGCGCCCGAGCGACTCGTATTCTGACATTTCGGCTTTTCGGCTCTTCGGCTTTTTGGCGTTTTCGTCTTTCGGCTTTTCGATTATTTGGCTTTTCGGCGTTTCCCCCGCCACCGTCAGTAGCACCCCCTGCCCCAGCGCGAGGCAGTGCTCGACCGAGTCGGCGATTCGCCCTCTCGAAGAGGGCCGGACCACGACGCGATCCACCACCAATTCCACCTTGTGCCGACGTCGCGCATCAACCCCCAACTCCTCCGACAGCTCTCGCAAGACACCATCCACCCGCACACGGACATAGCCCTGCGCCGCGCAACGGCCGAGCAGTACCTCCCACGTTTCGCCCGCCCCGCGCTCGATCGGCGCACAGAGGACCAACCTGCTGTTTGCCGGCATCGCCATGATCCTCTCGACGATCTCGTCGCTCGTCTGCCTGCCGATCTTCACGTCGCATCGCGGGCAGTAGGGTTGCCCCACCCGTGCCCACAACACGCGCATATAGTCGTATATCTCCGTCACGGTCCCCACGGTCGAGCGCGGGCTCTTGCTCGCTGTCTTCTGCTCGATCGCGACCGCCGGTGACAGCCCGTAGATGTGGTCCACCTTCGGCTTCTGCAACTGCCCGAGAAACTGCCTCGCGTAGGCGGACAGCGATTCCACGTACCGCCGCTGGCCCTCGGTGTAAACCGTGTCCATCGCGAAGCTCGACTTCCCGCTGCCGGAAACGCCCGAGCAAACCGTCATCCGGCCGCGCGGCACGCCCACCGTCACATTCCTGAGGTTATGCTCCCTGGCCCCAACGACGAGAATCTCGTCGCGCCTTGGCGTTTCAGCATCCCGCCGTTTCGACATTTCGACATTTTGGCGTTTTGACGTTTTGGCTTTTTGGCGTTTCTTGTGCAGTACGTCGGCCAGCACCGCGCCCGTGTGCGACTTCCTTGACGCCGCGACCTGTTCGGGTGTGCCCGCAACGACGACCTCGCCGCCGGCGTCGCCGCCTTCGGGGCCGAGATCGATGACCCAGTCCGCAGTCTTGATGACGTCCAGGTTGTGCTCGATCACGATGACCGTGTTGCCCGCGTCCACGAACCCGTGCAACACCGCCAACAACCGGCGAATGTCCTCGAAGTGCAATCCCGTCGTCGGTTCATCCAACAGGTACAGCGTCCGGCCCGTCGATCGCTTCACCAGCTCTCGCGCGAGCTTGATCCGCTGCGCCTCACCCCCGGAAAGGGTCGTGCTCGATTGCCCCAGCTTGACGTAGTCCAGCCCCACGTCGTGGAGTGTCGCGAGCATGGCACGGATCTTCGGGATCGCGGCGAAGTGCTCCAACGCCTCCTGCACGTCCATGTCCAATACGTCGTAGATGCTCTTGCCACGGTAGTGGATTCGCAGCGTCTCGTGGTTGAACCGCCGCCCCTGGCACACGGGACACGGCACCCAAACGTCCGCGAGAAAGTCCATCTCGATCCGGTTCGCGCCGTTGCCCTCACACGCCTCACAACGGCCGCCCCCCCGCTCTCCCGTCGCGACGTTGAAAGAGAATCGGCCTGGCAGATACCCCCGCACGCGGCTGTCCGGCAGCTTCGCGTACAGCCGGCGGATCTCGTCGAACACCTTGACGTACGTCGCCGGGTTGCTCCGTGGCGTCCGGCCGATCGGCGACTGGTCAATATCAATCACCTTGTCCAGGTGCTCGGCGCCGAGGATCGTGTCATGCTCCCCAGGCTCGACCTTCTCCACACCGTTCAGGTCCCTCGCGAGTTGCTCGCGGATGATGTCGACAACGAGCGAACTCTTGCCCGACCCGCTCACACCCGTGACGCACACAAACCGCCCAAGCGGCACCTCGACATCGATGTTCTTGAGGTTGTGGCGGCGGGCGCCCTTGACGGTGAGCCAGCGCACGTTCGGGCCATTGCCAGGGAGTCCTCCGCCTTGGCCGAGGGGCGGTTTCGACTGCGCAGCCCTAACCATCGCCCGTGGTCCTCCTCTGGCTTCGCGTCCGAGGTTTCACGGGTCTGCGTTGTGGGACGGGAATCTCCTCTTCGCCTGCCAGGAATCGGCCGGTCAGGGATGTCTTTGTCTTGACGATATCATCAAAACTGCCTGCCGCCACGACCTCGCCGCCGCGCACGCCCGGGCCTGGACCGAAATCGATAATGTGGTCCGCCGAGCGCATCGTCTCCTCGTCATGCTCGACGACGATGACCGTATTGCCCATGTCGCGCAGGCGGGCGAGGCTGTCGAGCAAACGCCGATTGTCTCGCGCGTGCAAGCCGATCGACGGCTCGTCGAGGATGTACAGCACGCCCATGAGCCCGGAGCCGATCTGGCCAGCCAGCCGAATCCGCTGCAACTCACCCCCGCTCAAGGTCGGCGCCGTCCGGTCCAGCGTGAGATAGTGCAGGCCGACATTCAACAGGAACTCCAGACGCGATCGAATCTCCTTCAATACCTCCTCAGCCACGACCTGCTGCACCGGCGTCAGCGACAGCCGCCCGATTGTGTCATACGCTTGTGCCACCGACATGGCACACAATTCCTGAATACTCGGTCCACCATCGCCGACGCCGTCATTTCGGCTTTTCGGTTTTTCGGCTTCTTGGCGTTTCAGCGAAAGCCGCACCGCCGCCGCCTGTTCATTCAGCCGAATCCCGTGGCAGTCCGGGCACTCGCCCTTCCGCATGAACTGCTCGTAATACTTCCGAACGAACGAGGCCTTGGCCTTGCGATACTTGTCACGCAACTCCGCGATCACGCCCGCGAACGTGTCACCGTGTTTCCAGATGCCGCCGGACCAGGCCCAGGTAAACGTGATGTGCCGATCCCCCGTCCCATACAGAATCGCCTCCCGGGCCTCCTTCGACAGGCGATTCCACGGCTTGTCCAAGTCAAACCCGACCGCCTTGGCCACCCCCTCGTAAACGTGCCGCCGCCAGCGACCGATCTTCGTCCGCATCGGAGCGATACACGGCGCCCAGAAGTTCTTCGACGGATCGGGGACGAGCAGTTCGGGATCGAAATCGTACAACTCGCCGAGGCCGTCGCACGTCATGCACATCCCGCTTGGCGAGTTGAACGAAAACAACTGCGGCGTCGGCGGTTCAAACGAAACCGAGCAACGTATGCACGCGTATTTCGACGAAAATATCTTCTCCACGCTTTTCGTCCGCCGACCACGCCGCCCCGAAGCCCCGTCGTTCATTTCGGCAACCAGCAACGTGCCGCCGCCGACGCGCAGCGCGCTCTCCACCGCCTCCGCCAGCCTGGCGCGCGACGACTCGTCTATGACGAGCCGATCAATCACGACTTCGATGTCATGCCGCTGGTTCTTCTGGAGTGCCTGGTCCTCGTGCAGCGCGACGATCTCTCCGTCTACTCTGGCCCGCACGTGGCCTGCGCGGATCAGATCGTCGAACAAGTCGCGAAACTCACCCTTCTGCCCCCGCGTGACAGGAGCAAGGATCAGAACCGCGCGCGTCGGAGAGCGATCGGTGCTCGCGGTCAGAGCCGCGCGCGTCAGCAAGCGGTCAGCGCTCACAGCAGACGCTCCTCGATCTGAACGAAAACCGACTCCCTTACGGTCGCGGCTCTGATCTTCACGGTCTCGGCTCTGACCTGTACCGCTGATGCTAGAATCCCTTCTCGCACCTCCCCCACCAAACGCCCTGATGATGCCTTCGACGATCTGCTCCCGCGACTGCGCCGTGATCGGCCGTCCGCACGCCGTGCAATGCTGCGTGCCGACACGCGCGTACAAGACGCGCAAGAAGTCGTAGATCGCGGTCACCGTCCCGACGGTCGATCGCGGGTTCCATCCCGACGTCTTCTGCTGGATGGCGATCGCCGGAGAAAGCCCGGTGATCAAATCGCAGTCAGGCTTCTGCATCTGCCCCATGAATTGCCGGGCATACGACGACAACGACTCGATGTATCGGCGCTGCCCCTCGGCGTACAACGTGTCAAAGGCGAGCGAGCTCTTCCCGCTCCCCGACACGCCTGTGAAGACGATCAGCGCGTTACGCGGCAGACTGAGGGAGACCGACCTGAGGTTGTGCTCCCGCGCGTTCTTGATTTCGATCGTTTCAGGTTCCACGCCGTCCGCACGTCCCCGCCTGCCGGCACGCCACCCCGGCGCGCACGCTCAAGTCCGCTCATCCGTGATGCTGTATTGAGGCCGGGAGGATTGTACGTCGCGACGTGGTGCCCCCCAAGTCGCAAATCAGAACCGCGCCGGGCGGGATCAGAGCTGCGCGCGTCAGCAAGCGGTCACCGTCAAGATCAGAGCCGCGCGCGTCAGCGAGCGGTCAGCGCTCAAAGTGAGTGTTCGCCGTAGCGATGATGATTGTCAAGAACTGGGCCGGGTCTCACGCCGACAAAGCCGCCGGGCTCTCACCGGAAACCAGCTCCATCATCCACACCTTCAGCTCTCGGATCTTCTCATCTTTGTAAAGCCAGGTCGGATAGGCGCGCGTCGGCTCGGCGACCTTCGTGGCAAGGACCAGGGCGAAGGCGTTCCAGTATGGGTCGGCCAATCCAAAACCGTGTCGCTGGTCCGCAACCAACCGCTTGAACATCCATCGCTTCCACCACTTCCAGTACACGGGCGGATCAGGCACGATCGAGGTCATCATGTCCACCTGCCACCCGGTTCCCGTCAGCAGTTCCCCCACTTCCGGCGGCGTGTACAACCGCCAGTGTCCCTCCGACGATGGCCAGTGAAGCCGCATCGGCATCGGACGGCCGCGCAACAACGAGTGCGTCGCCTGGAAACTGATCGCGTTGTCCGTCACGAGACTGACCGTCGCCCCCGGCGCGCAGACACGGTTCAACTCATAAAACGCGAACTCCGGATCGTGGCGAAGGTGTTCGAGGCATCCCCAGAAAACCACGAGCCCGAACGTGCCTGCTTCGAACGGCAGCGGGCCTTGCTCCACATCATGCTCGATCAACGTGAACTCGTAAGACTCGCCGGTGTTGGGATGCCGACGCCTCGAGCGCTCCGCACGGCCGGGGCGGCCCCTCGGCGCACAAAGACAGACAACATCCTCCCAACCCAACCTCCCCCGAAGGTACGGCACCTCCAGCCCCCATGAGCCTACAACCAGGCAACGCCGGTTCTCCTCCGCAGCAGGAAGGCACATCAACGACGTGTGCAGGCGCTCCGCGTGACACAGCAAATACCGAGTCTCGCCCGTAGCCTCCAACGGCCGTTGGACCCATTCGTCTTCGACCAGCCAATGGAGGGTCTGCCGCACTGCCCGTGAACACTTGACCGGCGGTTTCATGACCATGGTGTGCCGTACTCCTTGCTTCGGCGTCAACCGTCGGTGTGGGCGGCCTCAACCGGGGCAGGAAGCCTCAGCGCAATTTCTGCGCGTGGCCCTGCCGCAAGCGCTCGCGCGCCGCGCAAACAATCATCGTCAGAACAATGCCGAAAACCTGAAAGGCTCTGAGGGTTGTCGCAATCTCGCGACGCAGGATGTGAATCAGCGCCCACCGACGCTACATACCCATGAACTCGATCTCGCCGCCGGCGGTCGTTGCCTCGATGCGACCGCCGCCCGCATTCAGCACGCTCCGAAGAAACCCGGCGCCCGTTTCCAGACTGCTCACCGCGAATCCGCTGAGATTCGCCGTGATGGTTCCCTCCTCGCCGGCATCCAGATCGAGCGTCGCTGCTGTGGTCTGTGCGATCGTCAGTCGAATCAGGCCGTCTCCGGTCTTCGCGGATACGACGGCCTTTGGACCCGGCTCCAGACGGAGCGTAATGTCGGCATCAGTCGTCTCCGCCTGAACGTTGCCCGTCACGTCGCTGATCTCGACGGATCGGTTGGTCGTCTCGGCAACAACGTTGCCCGACACGTGATCCACCGTGACAGCGCCGTTGTGCGTGAGAATCTCCACGTTGCCCGTCAGTTCGCTGACGTCGACTTGTCCGTTCGCAAGTAGAACCTCAATACTCGCGCCACCGGGGACAACAAGACGCACGTCGAATACGATGTCTGTGTCGGCCAGACCCTCCGCGAGGGTCGCTTCGATATCCAGTCGCGAGTCGTCGACGAATGATCGCTCTGCGTGGACGCCTGATCCGAGGAGCAGTCCTTCAAGCACGTCATTGGGGAGGCCCTCTCTAACGATGATCTCGGTTACTTTCAACGACGCATCGCCGCCACCGGTCGATTGCGATACCGTGACACGCCCCGTCGGCAGCTCGATGCGGATCGTCTCCACGCCGTCGAAATCCACCGACAGAGACGATCGCTCCGTGTTTGGCTGACTCGGGTCGATCCCGTCCGGGACAGGCAGCTCCGCCCCGTCACCGGGAAGAACCTCAATCGAAGTGTTGCACGCCGCGACCCACAACACGGCGATGACTGGCATGAGCAAACTGCACAGACGGTGACCGGACACCTTGTTCTCCTTGGACTCCAGGGCGCAGCCACCTGTAACGAGGGGCCATGCCACGGTCGTCTTATCGGTCAGGCGCCCGCGCCAATTCACCTACTTCCCGAAACTGACTTCCACAAACTGAGCGTTTCTTGCGAACGAGCCGCGGACTTCAGTCCGCGCGGCTTTTCCCGCCCCGTGTGACGCCAAGCCCACGGATCGCAATCCGTGGGCCTCAAAGAGACACAACGCGTTGCTTTGACCGTGTAAGTCTCAATAAGATCTGCCGCAGGAATAACCCGCCTTGGGATCACAATATCTCGGTAGAAGGTCGGTGCGCCCACGCGGGCCTCCACACTGGCTACCGCGCGGGCCACACGCTCGCCGGTCCGCGTCGGCAGTGCTATCATGCGGTTTCGCGGCGTGGCCGCGTCGAGCGGACACCGCTGTACGACCCGCCCGCCGAACCGCCGGGGCCGACCGCTCGTACGGACCCTTATCGGAGCCGCAAAGTGGATGACGCCTACACACCGCCGCCGTACTACCCATCGCCGCCACCCGTCCGCCGACGAAGCATGCCGTTGCTCTTGGGCGTCTTTGTCGGCCTTCTCGCGGGCTGGCTCCTCGTCGGCTTTGTCCGCGACAAAGTCGGCGCGGTCCAATCCGATCCGCGACCCGTCACGCCGCGCGGAGACCTCGCCGACGATGAACGCGCCACAATCGAGCTCTTCCAAAACGCCTCACCCTCCGTCGTCTACATCACCAGCCTGGCACATCGCCGCGAACTCTTCGGCCTCAATATCGCAGAGATCCCCCAAGGCGCCGGCTCCGGCTTCATTTGGGACAACGCCGGGCACATTGTCACGAACTTCCACGTCATACAGGTCGCCAATGCCGTCGAAGTGACACTCGCCGATCACTCCACCTGGCGGGCCTCATTCGTCGGCGCCGATCCCAGCAAGGACCTCGCCGTGCTCCGCATTCAGGCGCCGGCCGACCGTCTCAGTCCGCTCCCGCTTGGAACCTCGAGCGACCTGCTGGTCGGACAGAGTGTCTTCGCCATCGGAAATCCGTTCGGCCTCGACTCTACACTGACCACCGGCGTCGTCAGCGCGCTCGGGCGCACCATCACGTCTTTCGGCAGCCGAACGATCGAAGGCGTCATCCAGACCGATGCCGCCATCAACCCAGGCAACTCCGGAGGACCCCTGCTCGACAGCAGCGGAAGGCTCATCGGCGTCAACACACAGATATTCAGCCCGTCCGGCACCAACGCGGGAATCGGGTTCGCCGTGCCCGTCAACATCGTCAACCAGGTCGTCCCCCAACTCATCAAGCATGGGCGAGTCGTGCGGCCCTACCTGGGAATCGTGATCCTCGACGACAGCATCACGCGAGAACTTCGTCGACGCGGCTTGTTGAGCGCCCCAGGCGTGCTCATCAACAACATCGTGGAGAACAACGCTGCGGCCCAGGCCGGTCTTCGTGGAACCCGACGCGCCGTCGACGACCGCATCTTCCTCGGAGACCTTATCACGCACATCGACAAGGATGCCATCGCCTCGCAGGACGATCTACTCTCCGCCCTCGAAAAACACAACGTCGGCGATCGCGTCACCATCACATACGTCCGCGACGGCAAAACACGCAAGACCCAGCTCACCCTCCAGCCACCGCCCTAGGTGGGTCCTGCCAGTGTTGTGAATGGACCTACTGCCCGTTCCCTCGCAGGCGACTGGCCAACTGCTTACAGATGGCGCAGCTTTTGATCAGAGCCTCGATCGTAAGGAAGCGGTCACCACGCGAATGCAACGGCCCACCCGACCACGGGTCAACAAGTTGACCCATGCCACCCCGTCTGTCGCTGTTAAGTGCCGTGCCTTCACGCGACGAAGGCGCGGGTAAGCATGTTGAATGCTGAGCGAGCATGCCTACCGGTCCCGCTCGCGCGGGTCGTGAAGGCATGGCACGCGGCACTGGCGGGCGAGCCGCCAGTGGCACCCGACGCGAGGTTTTTTTGTTTTTCCTTGCCAGCCGGGGCGAGTTTGTGTTTGTCACACCCGAGTTGCTCTGAGTTTACAGCAGAAAAAAGTGTAATTGCCCGCAATTGCCCGCAAAGTCTTTGGACCTCGGTGTCGTTTGTTCGTGTGCGATTGCATCGCGTCTGTTTGTTATTCGTGCTCAGCGCTCCTTGAATTGGACACGAATTGTGAATGTAGAATTGAGAATGGAGAAAAGGGGTGCTGGTTGGGTGGCATGCTTTCACGCGACGAAGTCGCGGGTAAGCATGTCGGATGCTGAGCAAACATGCCTACCCGTCCCACTCCCGCGGGCCGTGAAGGCATGGCACCCGGCATTCCACCAGCTTGCGATGCTGCAGCCACCAGCCTTTCGCATGCCCGCAGGCCGGACAGGCAAATCGCTCCAGGCCCGATCCCCAGCGTGTCTCTTTGAGGTGCTCCCAGCAGGCCTTGCTGGTTCCGAACCGCTGCTGAAACGTGCCGATGTCCATCACCGCCGGCGGTATAGGCAATCTCAAACTTGAACCGCTCTAGCTCTTAAAGAACGCGTCCAGTTCCCGCCAGAGTGCTTCCAGGTCACAACGCATCAGGATCAGGTCCTGCGACTCACCGTCGCGATCGCGAACATGGGCGGGCAGCACGGCCTCCTCGCGGAAGCCCAGCTTGAGGAAGATGTTCCTGGCTGCGATCTGGGGTCGCATCATGGTCACCATGATCTGCTCGATCTTGAAGCTCGCGGCCAGCGCGTACAGCTCGTGGGCCATCAACATGCCAAGCCCTTTGCGCTGGTACTCTTGGGCGACGATGAGCCGCAGCTCGCCGACGTGCGACGTCCATGCGCGGCGGGTCATCTCGAGGGCGCCGTCGGCCACAATCTTGTCATCGACGACCGCGACCAGACGATTGTATTCGCCGCTCTCCATCTCACGAATTCGGTTCTCGACCACCTCGCGCCGTGTGGGGTCCCCGCGAAGGTACTTCAGGTCCTCCTTCGGCAGCGCCTGGAAGAAGGCAAGCGACCGCTCGACATCATCCTTCTTCAGTGGGCGAATCAGGACATCCGTCCCGTCTTTCAGATGAACGGTCTTACCCATGCTGCACCTCCTCGGAATGTCACCCGGCCGAGTACGTCGAGGCCTCGATTGGTCGGAGACATTGGGGCTCGCGCCGTCGTTGCTTCCACTCCGACGATTCTTACGGCAGGCCCTGAGCGAGAGCCGGGAGCCGAGACTATCGCATCGGCGGCAGGCCGAGAATCCCCCCGTACCTCCGCCCACGGTTGATTGGCCACCCTTTGTTCCTCCCGAGAATCTCGGCTGATTCGGTCGAAACGTCGGTGACTCTCACGCTTGCCGAACGTCGTTCGTATAGCATGATCCGGCGGGCAAGGCAACAGGAGGCCGCGACACCGACATCTCGCGGCACCGAAGCGCCCCGCCGAATCTGCTGTGGACTCTCAGCCGCCGCCTGAGGCTACCGTGACTGGCCTCAATCCCATCCTTCCCTTATCCTGCTCGTCTCCGACTGGCCAATACCGAGTAACAGGAATCAACTGCACCATGGCTCGAGAACGAATCCAGAAGGTCCTCGCCGCTGCTGGCGTTTGTGCGCGACGTGCTTGCGAGCTGCTCGTCCTCGACGGCCGCGTCAAGATCAACGGCAAGATCGTCCACTCGCTCCCGCAATTGGTCGACCCGGACAAGGACGACATCGCCGTCGACGGCAAGCCGATTCACACAACCAAGCGAGCCTACTACCTCCTCAACAAACCGCGACACGTATTCTGTACACACAACGACCCCGCCGCACGCAAGCTCGCGGTGGACCTCATGGTCGGCGTGCGGGAACGGCTCTTTCCCGTCGGCAGGCTCGACGCCGATTCCATCGGCCTCCTTATTATGACCAACGACGGGGAGTTAACACAGAGACTCACGCACCCCCGATTCGGCGTGCCGAAGACCTACCGCGCGGAGATCGTCGGCTGCCCTTCGGCGCAAACGCTCGAGAAGCTTCGCGGGGGCGTCTGGCTCGCGGAGGGCAAGACCGGCCGGGCGCGCATCTCCGTCGTCCACCAACAGCGAGATAAGACCGTACTCGAGATCACGCTGCGCGAAGGACGGAACCGAGAGATCCGCCGCATGCTCGCCAAGATCGGCCACAAGGTGCGCCGGCTCTCGCGTATCCGCATCGGCAGGATCTCCACGTGGAAACTGCCGCTCGGCGCATATCGCAGGCTCACGCCTGCCGAGGTGAAGCACCTCTACGAACTCGCCGGTGATGCGTCCGGCGGCGCGACCGCAAGAAAGGGATCTGCGACTGGCGCGAGGAGATCGCCTGCCTCCGGTTCGACGAAGGGCTCAACGAGCACGAAGCGGCGAATCACTACGAAAAAGACCGCCAAACCGGCCACACGCCGAGGTCCCAAATCGAAGTCTGCCGCACCCAAGGCCGTCGGGAAGACGGCGTCTCGCAAGAAGACGACCAAGCGAGACACGGCCCCCGCAAACAAGACCAAGCGTACGAAGACCAAGCAGCAAGGCAGGTCAGAGGGAGAGTCGAAAGGCCGGGCCAACCGACCGGCCCGCCGGCGTACCCTGATCACATAGGAGCTGAAAAGACCCCGGTCTGGATTGGTTGTCCACTTTCCGCCAGGCGCTCAGTCTGGCAGTCTGGCGATTCTTCTGGAGGAGTGCCGTATTCTGAACGCCAGTATTACCAATATGTGCCATGCGGGCGTCTTCCCGGCCGTCGGGCAAGGCCACCGCAGGGGCACTCCTCCGCCCTGCTTTGAGAACTGGCGGGGCCGGTGCTTCGAGGCCTGGAAGGTGGCGTCGCTGATGAGGCGTCCGTCCGGAGTCGTGAGTCTTGAGCTATTGGACCGCGTTTTCTCTATTGACCTTGCGGGAACGACCGATAATATCGAATCGGTGAGGTGTTGGGACAGTGGTCGCTACGCATCCATCTCGCGGTGGTCCTAGCGCGATGGAGAGCACGTCTTTAAGGAGATACGGCATGACGGGAATATACCGATGGCCTGCCGGGGTCGGGTTCTTCTTCTGTTTCATCGGCGCATCCCTCACGATCGGAGGTTCGGCAGCTGCGCAGGACGGGTCGTCCACGTACGCTTTTGACAACTCGCCGGAGCCGTTGTCGCTCGACTACACACGGGACGAAGCACCGCCGGCCGGGCAGCCGGTTCACAATTGGACTTGCTCCGGTTGTGGGGAGGACTTTTCGGACGTCGTGCCGTATGGATACGAGGGGGACAACCCGCTGTGCCAAAAGTGTGGCCAAAACAGGGACGCGGGCAAGCAGGGTTGCGACCTTCTGACCACCAAGCGACTTACCGGCGACTGGTGGGGCGCTCGCACAGCCATGGAAGATGCTGGTGTCAGCTTTGTGCCGCTTCTCATCACGAACTTCCAGCAGAACTTCCGCGGCGGGGCGAACACGCACAACGGTCACGACATTACCGGTCGGTTCTTCTACAACGCGGAACTGGATTTCGAGAAGATGCTCGGCTGGCGAGGGGCCACGTTCTTCTATCGGGCAGTGCAGGAGTGGAACAACGGCATCGGGAGTGACGTCGGCACGACTTTGGCTCCGTATTGGGGCTCTGGTGCGCCCGGCAATCATTTTTATGGCGACAGCCCTTACTGCATCCTGACGGACAAGTGGTGGTATCGCCAACGGCTTCTGGACGATCGAATCGAGATTCGCCTCGGCAAGCTGCTGAACGTCGTCGATCTCTTCGACAAGAATGCCGTGTCCGGCAACTACGCCAGCGCGTTCATGAACCGGGCGCTGAACTACAGCCAGACCATCCCGGTCGCCAAGGGAACCGGTGCATTCGTCAAGATGTGGCCGACAGACTGGCTGTACTTCCAAACGGCGGCGGTGAATGCCGATTCGAGGGACAGCCGGTGTTTTGACTATGAGCGGGCGTTTCACGGCCCCGCCCATTACGTGGGACACTGGGAATTCGGGCTGACCCCGAAGTTCGACAGCGCCAATGGCGAGCTCCCCGGGAATTACCGCTTTGGCTGGTGGTACAACCCGAGGATGCGCGATGTCTTCATGGACACGCTTGGGGGTTTGAGGGCTCAGCAGACCGAAAGCGGTGACGTGGGCTGGTACATGAGCTTCGACCAGATGCTGTTAAGGGAGAACAACGACCCCAAGGACGCGCAGGGCCTGGGCGTTTTCTTCCGATACGGCTACGCGCACGGCGAGATCAACAGAATCGCCCATACCTGGAGTGTCGGCACTACTTACAAAGGCCTCATTCCACGGCGCGACAAGGACGAGTTGGGCTTCGGTGTTGCCCAATGCATCGAATCCAGCCAATACCGGGACGAAATAGACCGCCGCGCCGATCGGGAGACAGTCTACGAACTGTACTACGCGATTGAGTTGACGCCTTGGTGCATCGTCACACCGGACATCCAGGTGATCACTAATCCGGGTGGAAGCCAGGATGCCCGTGACGCGCTGGTCGGCGGGGTGCGCGCGAAGATCACTTTCTAGAGCCGATAAGCCGGGCGGTGACCTGTGTTCGTTTGCCCAACGCCGATGGCGAGCGTGATGTGTGATCCGGTAATCCGGCTGAGGACGCCGTCCTAGGATAGGAATGTCACATGCCGAGACCAGGTCCGAATCGGCTTGTGAAGCCCGGATCGCGCATTCTGTTGACTCCCCACCCGGGCCCCTCTAGAGTTAGGCGTCAGGGAATGCGGTTTCCGCAGCGCTGACACGTGGGGGGAATGAAGACACACGGGGCGATGGTTGGGGAACTTGATTCCAGATCCATCCGTACTACGGGAGACACAGTTATGTTGAAGCGGACCATTTTGAAATCCACTCTGATTGGCCTGTTCGTTTTCTCGCTCAGCGTGATTCCTGCTTGTTCCCAGAACACGGCCGAGCCGGCCGCGCTGACCGGCGACAGCAGTACGGCCGTTGATTCGCACGAACGCCACGCAGCCGGGATCGAAAGCCAAGCGGCCGACATGTAAGCACTCGGCTGTCACGGCCCACCGACGTACTCTGATAGCACCACCGCGATTCCCTGTAATCGTGGTGGTGTTTTCTCTTGCCGTTTCTGCGAATGGCCTCTCCCCGTGGCCTGCTCCTTACGAACGGATTCAGGCGGCATGTTTGCATTCATGCAAGACTTTAGAGCATTTTAATAATGAGGTGGCACATAGCCACATGATGCGAACCATCCCATCGCGTCTTGAGGCGTCACGGTGTTCAGAGCGGAGGCGATGGCGTTGAAGAGGGCTTCTTGTGTTCGCGCCTTGGCGTCGCGCAGGA
>JBDRKQ010000100.1:0-7510 GCA_043813895.1 Planctomycetota bacterium | reverse complement strand
ACGACCACTCCGTTGCCAACCGCCGTCACGATCGTGTTGTACCACGGCTGATACCACTCGACAGGCACGAGCCCGAACTGTGTGCCCGGCGGAACTCCCGTGTAATTCGGTCCTTGCATCTGCTGCTCGATCAGAATGACGTCTCCCGCAGTCAGCGTGCCCAGCGCGGTCGTGATCGCCGCGCCGATGTCCCACGTGCCGCTGCCGGAGCCCGTATTCGTTGCCACCACGTACATGGTGCTGCCATAGGATATCCCGGTTGTACCCCAGCCGTTGTTGATGGAAACCATCTCGCCCAGGACGGCGGTACCGTGGTTGTCATCGCTGAAGGGATCGTTCGGTGTAGCGCCCAGCAAGGTAGCGCTATAGTCCTGGTGGCTCATGTTCCAACTGTATTCGAGGTCGGCAATGCTCACGTTGGTGCCCGTGCCGCCAAGAAGCTGCCACATGCAGTTGGCGTCGACGCCGGCGGTCGCCGCATTCAGGTAGCCCTGGTTGGCTTGGTAGCTCCCCGGCACCGGAGGGACGACCGGAAGCGGAACCGGCAACGCGATCTCCACGCTGTCGAGACTATTGAGGGCATCGATGGCCGTTCCGGCGTCCAGACCCTCAGAAAGGTAATAATGGTATTGCAGGTTCAGATCGGCGACCTGCCGCCGCAGATTGCTTTGAGCCTTCGCGCGGAGTCCGTCCAGTTGCGCCTCCGGCAGGCTATGTGTCCGTTCCCAGCGGCCGCCCGCGATCTGGGTGAACACGCTCTCCGTTCCGTTCAACGCACCGGTTCCAAGGTCAGTGAGACCATCGTTGCGCAGGCGTACGAGCAGGTCATCGTGGAACTTCACAGTGATGACATCCGTTCGGAAACGAGCGGAGTCCACCTGCGTCATGGCCGGCTTGACGACGGTCGCACGCGGCTTCAGGCCGTCGGCAGATGATGTCCGCGTCAGGCCAAACACCACAATTGTCAGCACACAGAGTGTTGCCACGGAGCCGACTCGTGTCGAGCCGGTGTACCACGGTGCGATTCTCTTCAAAGACATGGTCTTCTCCTCCCGCGGCGTCTGCCGCTCTCGGTTTGCCGTCCGATGTGCACTTGCTGGATCGAAAAAGGCTGGTTGATTGCCATCACTCCCCTACCCGTCTGATCTACCCCACACGCTTCCGAATCGCGCCACTGTCAGAGCCGGCTCGTATCGAGCCGGTGCCGGCAACGCCGGTGTGGGGACATCGGTCTCCCATCAGATGACGGACGACCTGCTCAAGCGGCCACTGAAAAACCCCTCTTTTTCGCACACGCTGGTACTTCCATCCCTAACCCCGGCCATACGCCATTCTAGAAAAAATGCCGCATCAACTGCAAGCTGAAGCGGTCGGCACCTTGCGAACTCCCTTGTCTACTGCCTGAGATAGCAGAGGCTACCCAATCGCTCATGCACGAAAGGAAGGGCAACCAGAGCGCGAACCGAGGCCGTTTGCGTTAAAATAAACAGGGCACACCCGCGAGAGGGCGGATGTGCCCAGTATCGGGCATGGGTTTGGCTCCTACCCAAGGAAGAAAAAAGAGGAACCTTGCCCTGTGGAGGACGAACGGACCGGTGACGTGGCTACTGGTTTCTTCCACTAATATCGGCCGGGGCGGATGTGATGATGCCTGAAGCGAACGACAACTTGATGGCACGCCTGCGGGCCGGGGAAAAAACGGCCGTCGAGGAGATCGACCGTCTCTACGGCAACGAGTTGCGCCTGTTCTGCCAGCGGATGGTCTACAACGAGGTGCTGGCGGAGGACATCGTGCAGGACGTCTTGATGACGTGTTGCCGCGTGGACCGGGTGGCCAAGCCGACGGAGAGCCTCCGGGGGTGGCTCTACAAGATCGCACGGAACAGATCGATTGACGAGTTGCGGAGGATGCGTCCCAAGGCGCGCCTGTCAGCCTTGCAGTCGAGCAGGCAAGTCTGGATGAAGTCGGCCATCCCCATCGACCCGCTGACGACGCCGGCGGGCAAGGCCGTGAAGCAGGATCGGGTCCATCGAGTCCAACTCGCGATTGACGCGATCGATGACGATCTTCGCGAAGTCGTCATCATGTACTTCTTCCAGGGATTGTCCCGGACCGAACTCTCGGAGGCAATCGGACTGAGCCTCTCCGGCGCCAAGGCTCGGATCGCCAAGGCAACGAGGCTCTTGCGGCAAAAGCTCCGCGCGCTGGATGATTCCGCTCTATGAACTGCGAGACCGTCGAAGAGTTGCTGCTCGATTACGTCGAGGGCGAATTGCCCGAACACCGGCGCAAGGCGGTCCACTCCCACGTCGAGTCGTGCAAATCCTGTGCCGAAAGTCTCCGGGAGACACGCAGGCTGATCGAGGCGATGGAAGCCGCCAAGCGCAACGTGCAACCGAGCGGGTCCTCAACGAGAGCGTCAGGCAGGGCATCGAAGAGAGCATCGGGCAGGACTTCGAGTGGAACCTCGGGCGGACTCGGAGACTCCATAGGTGTCCGGTCCGGCTCCGCAGCCTGGACCAAGGGCGAAGTGCTCGGCGACTTCGAGATCCTCGACGAAATCGGCCGCGGGGGAATGGGTGTCGTCTACCGTGCCAGACAGGTGTCACTAAACCGCATCGTTGCCCTGAAAGTCCTGCCCGGCACGGTTTGTCAGACGCGCAAGGCGATCCTGCGGTTCAAGAACGAAGCACAAGCCGCCGCGAGACTCCAGCACACGAACATCGTGCCTGTTTACGCCCAGGGTGAGTACCAGGGCCACTTCTACTATGCGATGAAGCTGATCGAAGGCGTAAGCCTCGACCGCGTGCTGGAACAAGAGCCGTCGCTTGTCCTGCCGACGCTGTCCGAGGCGGTTGCGAGGCAGACACCCGCTGACCAGGAGGAGCGGGACCGTCGCGCGTCCATTGATGCAACGTCAAGCGGTCTGCGGGCGGACTACCGGCGGGCGGCGCTGCTGATCTCCGGTGTTGCCGAGGGGCTCGAACACGCGCATCGGCAAGGGGTGATTCACCGCGACATCAAGCCGCAGAATCTGCTGCTCGGATCTGACGGGCTCTTGCACATCACGGACTTCGGCCTGGCACGTCTCCTGGACGAGCCGAGCGTCACGGTCACCGGCGAGATGTTGGGCACGCCGGCGTACATGTCTCCCGAGCAGGTCGGCGGCGACCGTGCCAAGATCGGCCACCGCACCGACATCTACTCGCTGGGCGTGACCTTCTACGAGTTGTTGACGAAGCGGCGGCCGTTTGAGGGCGCCACGCGCGAGCAGATTGTCGCACGCATTTGCACAGACGAACCGAAGCCGCCTCGGAAGTGGAACGCCAACGTCCCGATCGACCTCGAGACAATCTGCCTTCGGGCGATGGATAAGGATCGGCGTCGCCGCTACGCCAGCGCAGGCGAAATGGCGGCGGACCTGCGGCGCTATGCGGAAGACCGACCGATTCTCAGCCGGCGGGTCGGACCCGTCGAGAAGGCGATCAAGTGGGTTCGGCGTCATCCGGCGACGACGGCGATCGTGGCCCTGAGCCTCACGCTTCTGGCGACCGCGTCATTCTGGCTCGTGCAGTCGATCAAGGCTCGCCACGACCGCGCGTACGATCTGGTCCACAGGGCTTTCGAGGCGTTAGCCATCGTGGATTACCGTGAGCCCGAGCAGCCGCGGCGGTGGCTGGAGCAGGCCGGGGCGATCGGGCCGAGCGATGTTTCCTTCCAGGTCGCGTATCGCGAGGCACTCGCAATGGCCGAGCTGCTGGACCATCCGGAACGCGCGGTCAGCCACCTGGAGTGGGCGATCTCCAAACGACCCGACGACACCGAGATTATGTATCTGCTCGCCTGGGCGCTGCGCCGTGCCGAGCAGGACCAGGCGTCTCGCGAGTGGGTCCACAGGGCGAATGCCGCCGGCGGTGCGACGACGGCACCGGGGCACTTCTTCCACGCCCAAACCGTCGTGCGGACGAATCCGGATGAGGCGGAACGCGCTTACCGGAAAGCAATGGCCCTTCGCGACGTCTACGTACAAGCGATGGTGCACCTCGGCCGGGCCCACAACCACTGGACGTATCACAACCGCAAACTAGAGAGATTCGCCGAGCAAAAACGCATCCTGATAAACGCATGTGAGTACCGGCGCGACAGGGCGTATCCGCGCTACTTGTTGTCCATTGCATACCGGCTGGCGGCAGAGATCTACGAGGCCGCCGGCGAAAAAGAGGCGGCGGAAACAAACTTCGCGGGTGCCCTGAAATGGGCGAAGGAGGCTCAGGAACGAGAGCCCCGGAGCCTGCGCGGCTACGCGTGCGAGGCGGAATACTGGGAGAGCCGTCGAGACTACCCGCGCGCCATCGCGGCGTGGGATCGCGGAAAACCCTACTGCGATGCACCGAACCTTCAGGTGGAATTGCATCAGTACCGCTGGCGTTTGTTCTACTGGAACGGCCAGCTTGACCGGGCGATGGACGATCTGACGACGCTGGCACGCGTTTGTCCCAACAGCGACGTGAAGAAGGTTTGGTACGTCGCCCTGTTTCCCGCATTGATCCGGGCCGAACAAGGTGAGATGGCCCTGGCGCTGCGGCTGGCGCGTTCGATGGCCGAATCGGCGCCGACCGATTACCGGGCCGTCACCACCGCCGCGTGCCTGCTTCGCGTGCTCGGACGCGAATCGGAGGCGGCCGAGCTGCTCACCTTGCACGCGGAACAGATCGAGTATTCGGCCGCGGCGTCCAGTCATCTCCCACCAGGTTGGAACGAGGCCGTTTACTCGTTCTGTCGGGGAACGAGGCCGTGGGAGGAGTTGGAACGGTTGGCGGGGGATCGAGGAACCGACAAGCTGCTCTGGCCCGCCGCCCATCTCTTCGCGGCCTGCAGGCGACTGGGTCATGGCGAGTGGGCCGAGGCGTCGGAGGAATTCAGCCGCTGCGAGCAGACCTACGACTACGACGACTACTGCTACCTGGCAAAGGTCTTCGTCCGGCGGCTAGATGACGACCCGAGTTGGCCGAGTTGGCTGCTCGAGTCGCAAGCAAGCCGGCGGAGACCGGTCTCAGAACCCGCCGGGGCAACGGGTTCGGTCGCGGGAGGCTGACGTGAAGTGATGAGAACGTGTTTCAGAAGCCGCTGACCGAATCAGAGTCACGACCATGAAGCGCAGAGCCGCGACCGTGAGGGAGTCGGTTATCGTCCATATGAAAGGGCCATTGCGGCTCGCGCCAACCGCTTCCTCACGGACGCGGCTCTGATCCTGACGGGACGCGGACGGCCCGGGAAGCACGCTTATGGGACGCAAGGCCAGAACCGCTGTTTTTTTGCCGAGAAGCGAAAAAAGTCGTGGCCGACGACGACCACGGCCCGTCTTCCCTTGGGATCATTCGGCTATGATATAGAATGGTCTGGATCAGCGTACGCGTTGAGGATGAGACGGGCGCGCCGGCGAGCTCGGTCTTGCGAGCGCCTCTCCTGTCTGGAAGCCCGGTACCGGAGGGTGTGGGGGAGAAGAACGAAAGTTGCTGATCACGGCGGGCCAGGAGTGAGAAGCAATGTCAATGTACAGCGAGTCAAACATCAAGCGGGACCGGTTTCTCGTCGGTCTCGGGGTTACGGCGTGCCTGTTGATGGGAGTCGCCACCAGCGCGGCACCGCCGCATTACGCTGATGAGCCGCTCCCGAGGCCGCAGTTCACCATTGACGCGGACACACCGCTGAGCGCTCTGCTCGGGTCGGCGACCGTCCTGGAACAAGGCGACCCGGAGGGTGATAATCCGATCGTCGTATACTCCGAGACAGATCTCGGGTTGACGCCGTCCGACGACCTGGACGCCCTGTCGTACAACCGTGAAGACGTCGCCAGCGCCGGCCAGGTATTCCTCTTGCTCTTTGATGTGGATCGTGACACCGTCGGCCAAGCGCTGCCGGATCCTGTTCTGGTCGCCAACAACCAGGTCTTCAGCGTCCCCGATCAGGCAGCCAAGAATCAGGCTGCCGGTGATCTGTTCCTGACGCTTGACGGCTTTGACCGGGCGGGCAACGTGGTCCACGACGGAACCAGGACTGAACATTCCAACAATACCGTCGCCGTCAATCAGGGCGACACAGGTGGCGTCGACCGAAACCTCTCGCCCGAGAAATCGGCCTCCCAGGCTTCGACCGGCACCGAGGACAACTCGAACGGCTCCGCGTACCCATCCGGGACCACTCGGGGAAGCCGCAACGGAAGGCTCTTCTTCAGCCTGACATCGGACAGTTTCTCCACCGGGGACAGTGGCGCCAACGTGTTTATGGATTCCGAGCCGAGCCAGCCCGGAAAAGACGGCCTCTACGCGCAGGCGTCCGATCTTCAATTACAGCTTGCAGACGATATCAATGCGCTGGTCGTGATGGACGTGTTGGACGACGAGTTTTTCGGGCCGGGTGACAAATTGCTCTTCTCGCTGGCGCCGGGCTCACCCAGCCTGGGGTCGTTCGACGCGGCGACGATCTTCTCCTTTTCGTTCGGGGCTCCGTCGATCGAGGTGTTCGCCTTCTCGGATCAGCTCGGACTTGGTGACGTCGACGACAGCGTGGACGCGCTGGAAGTCGTGCCTGTGCTTCCTCCTGAGCCTGGGCCGTGGACGCCCTTCGACGAGGCCATGTCACACGCCATCTTCGCAGTCTGGCCCGACGATTGTGACAGCGACGCAGACTTCTGGCCGCCGGTCGGATGCGAGTGTACGACTTTCTCCGATTGCTACGATCCCATGGGCATCCCGTTCGATTGCGAAATCTTCGACATGGATTTCGACGACGACATCGACTGCAACGACTGGCACGAATACAAGCTCGTCTATGCGGATGTCACGCTCGGCTCACCCTGCATCCCCCTGACCGTCGAGGCATTCGTCGCGGCGCTCCTCGGTTCCCCATTCCTGCCGGGCGACATCTGCCTGGCGGACATGAACGACGACATGCAACTCACCGGCCGAGACGTCAGAAGCTACATCGACGCGGTCCTCCATCCCTGACGCGGCGGCGATTCTGTAGCGGCCGACGCCCCTGTCGGCCGTACAAACCGATCGCTCATCGTCGTCGCCCCCCCGTGGCCGACGTGGAGTCCAGAGCCGCGCGCCGGGTGCCGGGTGCCATGCCTTCACGACCCGCGCAAGCGGGACGAGTAGGCATGTTTGCTCAGCGTCCGACATGCTTACCCGCGACTACGTCGCGTGAAAGCATGGCACCCCACCCGACGAACCCTGACCGCTTCCTCACGGTCGCGGCTCTGACCCTCGAGCCAGATTTCACCAGAAAAAGTGAAACTTGCCGGTATTTGCCGGAATTTGTGAGTCTCAAAGCTATCAGTTATCAGCGATCAGTCGTCACCGCACGGATGCCACTGGCGGCTTGCCCGCCAGTGCGTAACCTGCGCCTGGGGCGTACCTGTTGTCTGTCTGGTAGTCGTGCTCCGCGCTTCGCGAAGAAAGAGCCACAAAGGGTGCCACTGGCAGCTTGCCTGCCAGTGCGAACATC
>JBDRKQ010000099.1:0-16069 GCA_043813895.1 Planctomycetota bacterium | reverse complement strand
TACGAACTTGTTGAAGGTGCTGTTGGTTGGTGGAGTGATCGTAATTTGTGTTGTCGTGGGCCTGAAGTACGGCTTGGGCGGTGGTGATGAGGAGGCGTATGAGGGGCCGCTGAATGTCCTCTTGATCACGCTCGATACGACGCGCGCGGATCACCTTGGCTGTTATGACTACTCGTCAGCGCTCACGCCCGGGACGGACACGTTGGCAAAACGTGGTGTCGTTTTCGAGCAGGCGTTTTCGAGTATCCCGCTGACCCTGCCGTCGCACACGACAATGATGACGGGCCTCCACCCACCGGAGCACGGGCTGCGTCATAATGGAGATTGCATACTCGATCTGGACCGGCAGACTTTGGCGGAGATTCTGAAAGAGAGAGGATATGAGACCGGTGCTTTTATTGCTTCCTTCACGTTGGACTCGCGTAATGGGCTGGACCGGGGTTTTGACGCGTACGACGACGACATGTCACGAGCCTACTCCAGTGAGGATGTGCAAGGTCCCGTTCTCTGCATATATCGGGCAGGCGACCTTGTTGCCGACTCGGCCTTGACTTGGCTGGGCAAGCGCAAGAAAGACAGGCCTTTCTTCTGTTGGGTTCATCTGTTCGACGCGCACCATCCGGCTCACGACCACGAAGCGCTTGCGGACACGAGGTTCGCGAACCACGCACCGAGCTACGATTCGGAAATCGCGTTCGCCGACATGCAGGTTGTTCGCCTCACGGATTTCCTCAAGGAGAGCGGCCTGTCTGCGAGTACGCTTATTGTAGTGGCCGGCGACCACGGCGAGGCGCTGGGCGAGCACGATGAGCCGTCGCACGGGCATAAACTCTATGAGGGGACGCTCCACGTGCCGCTAATCTTCTCGCTGCCAGGGCGGATTCCCAAGGGGGAACGCGTCGAGGAGACTGTGGCCTTGGTTGATTTGTTTGCCACGATACAGGACCTCTTGGGCTTTGAGGGGTTCGAAGAGCGAAGCGGACGGAGTTTGGCGCCGGCGTTGCTGGGGCAGCCCATTGAATCACGTCCGGCTTTCAGTGAGACTCAGGCCCCCTGGCTGGATTATCGATGGGCGCCTTTGACCAGCCTGACGACTGCGGAATGGAAGTTCATACACACTGCCCGGGATCGTCTATTCAACCGGAAGGAGGATCCCAGAGAGCTGAACAACCTCGCGAGCGCTCGACCGGAGAAGCTGAATGAGCTCAGGCAGCTTCTCAAGGATTTGGAGAGTCGTTTCACAAAACACGAAGCTCAGGTGGTTGAAGCGACCGAGGCAGAGATCGCACAGTTGGCCGCCCTGGGGTATCTGTCGGGCGGGGGGAATCAGGAGTTCGATGCGCAGGAATTCGACATCTCGGACCTTAAGGATGTCGATGACATGACGGTCGTCATAGACAAGATGAACGAGATTGAAAGCCTCCATGGAAAATGGGAGGAGCAGATTCCGGTGCTCCGTGAGACAATCAAGCTCTCTCCGGGCTCGCCGTTGCTCCACAAGCTGTTGGCGGATGCGCTTTTCTTCACAGGGCGCATGAAGGAGGCCTTGCCGGTCCTGTTGGAATACCTGACGCTGAATCCCTCGGATCGAGAGTCCCAAAAGCGAGCCGGGGCCATATTTGCTCTCGACGGCGATTTTCAGAAGTCGCTGGAGCATTTCTTCGCGGCTATCGAGTTGAACCCATCGGACAGCGGCGTGCACTTGGCCGTGGCGAAGATTCTGCTGCGTTATAGGGACCCGCGCGGCGCGACTCGGCACACGGATGAATCGCTCCACGAAGCAGTGCCACTGGAGGCCTGGAAACACTATGACATCGGGATCGTGCTCGGCCGGCAGGGACGTTTTGAGGAATCACTGCAGCACTTTGCGGAAGCGTTGAAGATTGTACCGGATGATGCGACGACGCACTTTGGGTTGGCGACGGTGCTGGAGCAGAAGGGAGATTTTGCCGGAGCGTCGGAGGAGTTCGCAAAAGCACTACGGCTCGACGATTCAGATGCGCAGGCCCGCTTATGTCTGGGGAGCCTTCTTGCCGCTCAAGGTCGGCTGGATGAGGGAATCGAGCATTTGGCGAAGTACATCGAGACAGTGCCTGGAAACGTGCATGCGCACGTGAACCTGGCGCGCGCGTTGTCGGAACGCGGTCGGCTCGTTGAGGCGGCTGAGGAGTTCAGGAGAGCGGTCGCACTCCAGTCTGATAATGCGAATGCGCGTCGCAACTTGGCGGAGGTCTACCTGAAGCAGGGCAAGTCAGAGGATGCCCTCAATGAGTACACAGAAATCGTTCGGCGGGAGCCCAATGACGCCGCAGCGCAGAGGGACCGTGGCGTCCTGCTGGGCAAGCTTGGTCGGCTTGAGGAGGCGATTGAGAGCTTCTCAGAGTCGTTGCGTGCCCAACCGAACAACGGAGAAGTCCTCTTCCTGAGAGCTGGTCTTCTTGAGTCCCAGGGGCGGCTCAAGGAGGCAGTCGCTGACTACCGGGCGTCGCTTCGCCTGAACCCCGGGCAGCCGGATGTGGCGAACAACCTGGCGTGGATCTTGGCGACGAATCCGCACGACGAGATCAGGAACGGTACGGAGGCCGTGGTGCTGGCGACGCTGGCTTGTACGGTGAATCAGTACAAGGACCCCGGCACGTTGGATTCTCTGGCGGCGGCGTATGCGGAGGCGGGGCGGTTCGAGCAGGCCGTCGTGACCGCGCGCCAAGCGTTGGATCTGGTCCAGGAGTCGCTGGGCCAGGAGGACCTCGCCGAGGCTGGGGAGGCGCGACTCCAGAGCTTCTCAGACGAGCTGGAGGCCAGGATCAAGCTCTACGAGGCGGGCATGCCGTATCGCGCAGAGTCTCAATGAGCCCGGTGCGGCGTTGTGTCCAGTTCGTCGCGTGCGGAAGCAGCGGCATTTCGGAGGAACGGAGTCCCGTGCCTGATTGGCATATGGACGGTTTCTCCGCCTACTGTGATGAGGCATCGGCTTCGCAGGAGCCCCTCGCGCCATCCGGTCTTTAAGAGCGACACGATCCGGAGCCGATGTGAGGATGTCAGGCTGGGTTGCGCGGCCGTGGCCCACGGCTGGACGAGCCGGACGGTGCGGGCGAACGCAGCCCGGTTTCCTCTGCGGCGTCTGGTTCTGTTTCGGTCGCCGGAGGCCGTTGGTTCAGACGGTGGCGCTGGAAGGTCACGCTGCTTTCGACGTCCGACACGGGGGTCGGATGCCACAATCATCTTCGCACCGCGCTAGAATCTGGTACTACGCCAGGATGTAAAGTGCGGCATGTTGTCCCACGGGTCGTGTCCGGTGGCGCCGATTGGGAGACAACTGACGATGCGACGGTCAAGTGCGATGGTGTTGCTCGCGGCCTTGGCGGCGTGGCTGTTCCACCCGCTGGCGGTCGCGGGCCAGATCGATCATCGGGTGAACCGCGGCGACGCGGGCGGCTCGGGGCGTTTGCTGGATCAGAACCTGGGCTTGGGCACCAGCGGCGTCAACCCGGTCGCCCCCACGTTTGACGGCTGGCAACGGTCAAACGCTCTGATCAGCAACAATCTCACCGGATTGGGTCGTTTTCAGGCGTACAGTCCCGTCCTGTCGAATAACCAGTTTCGAGTTTCCTTGCCATCGGCGGGGCTGTCCGGGTTTCACGCGATCAGCGTCGGGGTGGACGACGTCCGAGCGAATCGGACGCTGAGACCGTCGTATTACTTCGGCGTACAGGAGACAGTCCCGGATGTGTGGCACATCCAACGAGGATTGAATGCGCCGGGGTCGTCGACGTTGCGGACACCGTACGCGCCTCCGCCTGCCGTAGCAGCGCCGAAGCCGACGGGTGTGTTTCCTGCCCTTCCTGATGCGTTGGATCTTCGGGTGGACAACGACCCGGACCCCAGCAACTTCGGCGTGATTCAGCAGACGCAGATCTTCGAGACGTCGGCGGTGGGTGACCTGCTAGGCAGGCGGGCCTCGCCATTCCAGGCCGCGGTGGAGTCCTCGCTATTCGGGATCCCGCCGCGTCGAGATCTCGCGACGGCGCGGCTTCTGTTACCAGGAGTTACAGCGGAGGGTGCGGAGGCTCGCCCTGGAGGAAGCGAACTTGAGATTGGCCCCCTGGAAGCGGCGGCCGCACGCGCAACCGCCGGGGCGGTCGGTGTGACCGAGCAAGGCGTGGTGAAGCGGTTTGAAGAGCCGATCGGGCCGGTTGAGATTGACACGGGCTTGGCTTCGCCTGGCTTGCCAGCGAGCGTAGGGGATTCCGGCGGTATGCAGGCCAGCCTCGCCGCGACTGGGTCGCAGGCCCAGCCGGAGGTGGGCCTCGACCGCTTCACTGATTTCTACCGAGTGGTCGAATTGGCTGAGCAGCGCGGCATTCGGTTGAGTCCGGACTTGCCGGGTGACGAATCGGTGGGTTCAGCGGGGGGCGATTCCACACGATCCGCTCGGGAGGCAGAGGAGCGGCAGGCGATGGAGCGTGCCGACGTTCCCGCTGAGACGTCGCTGGATCGGGATCGTGGCGTCAGGGAGTTGGCGACCGCAGTGCAGTGGGCCGGAGAGCTTCTGGAGAATCCGATCACGACTTTCGCGGGGCGGTTCCGGAATCGGATGAATCAGTATATGGAGGCGGGCGAGGCGGCGTTGCGGCGTGGCGAGTACTACAACGCTGCCCGACAGTTCGACTTGGCGCACACGGTGGATCCGAACAATCCGTTGCCGCTGCTGCATCGCGGTCACGCCTTGGTGGCCGCGGGGGACTATGCGTCGGCTTCTCTGTCGCTTCAACAAGGGATCGAGCGGTTTCCGCAGATTGCGGCCTTCCGCATCGACCTGCCGGCCATCGCCGGGCAAAGAGCGGTATTCGACATCCGTCGGGCCGATCTCGAGAGTCAACTTGCTGTTCGTGAGTACTACGAATTCCGCTTCCTGTTGGGGTATTTGGAGCTCTATTCCGCGTTGCCGGAAGCGGGGCTGCGGGATCTGGAGCGGGCGGCTGCAGAGGCGCCTGAGGGGAGCGTCATCTCGCTGTTCGTGGATTTGCTCCTGGGGCGGCGTGAGTTTCCGCAGGTGCACTCTGGTGAGTGAGCGCGGTAGGAGCGGGGACAACGGCATCAGGCATCCGTGACGCCCCACGATCAGTCGAGATCAGTAATCCCTATAATCCGCAAAGACTGTTCATCTTTCCATCCAACGCATGGGGACTCGCGTGCGAATAAAGAAAGCACCGAGCGCCACAAGGGCAATCCCGGTGCTTTCCGGAGGGGAAAGAAGCCAATTGGGTGTCCCAGGTGAGGGACGAGGGCCGAAGCCCCGGAATAAACGGATATCCTCCTCGTTTGGCGGGCGGCTACCTATAATAGCCCCCGCATTCCAACTTATCAATAATGTCGTCAGATTACACTAATCGCTACAGCCGTTCCAGTCAGAATATTGGACTTTTGGTTATCGGACGGTCTACGTCCTGTTGTTCCGCCGCCATCAGGGCAATGGACCGGTGCCGGACTCCCTCTAGCAGGCCAGTTTGGTGGCCTTGGCTGCGGGAGAGACGACACCGCACCACACGCGCCCTTGGGGCAATGCGTGCCATGTCCTTGTAGTCGCCAAGATTGGGATGGGTTGCAGGGCGGTTTCCGTGGTTTCCAAGGCGGGAAGCGACACCTGTGGGCTGGGAGGCCGCAACGTAGAGTCGCCCCCAGGGCCGACCTACGTTGTCGAGTAGCGTTCGTTCGATGATCGTCGTTCGCCCCAAAGGGCTCGGCTCCGATGTCGAGTGCCGACCGCTTCCTCAACGGGCGCGGCGCTGATTGTGGCCGGTGACCGCTGGATGCATTCTTGACAGGGGCGGTTTGGTGCCTAAACTGGCCTATTCTGCCTTGCTTCGTCTGCGGTGGGACATCGTGGGCGTCTGAGGGCGCATACGTTTGCCGGATCGGGCTGCTTGTGTGATCTCGGCGCACTCACTCTGATCCATGGTCGATGCAACCGGTACTGGAGCGGCTGTCGGCGTCGTACCGCCGCGGATGGTGAGACGGGACCCCGTAGCTCAATTGGATAGAGCGCAGCCCTGCGGAGGCTGAGGCTGGTGGTTCGAATCCACTCGGGGTCGTTGTAATGGATGCTCGCGAGGGCCGTGGGATGTCGGCCGGTGCTCGTGTGCTCGTTGCCGAGGGTGCAATGCCACAGTCGTGGCAGCGAGGGTCCATCATGTCAAAGGGGACGGGCCCACCCGAGGGGGGCTGAGATTGCGAGCATATGACCCGTTTACAGCCAGGCTCGTCGCTGTCCGCAATTGCCGCCAAGGTGGAGTCTGGTGAACGTCTGAGTCCGGACGACGGGGTGGTGCTGTACCGGTCGCGCGACATCCATGAAATCGGGCGTTTGGCCGACCTGGTCCGTCGGCGTCTTCACGGCGACGCGGCTTACTTCAACGTCAACCGCCACATCAACTACACGAATTACTGCACGTTGCAGTGCAAGTTCTGCTCATTCTACCGGCCGTATGTGAGACGATTCGGCAAGGCCGCGCGTCGAGGAAGTGACCGCCTCGGCGAGGCGAACCGAACCGGCCGGTCGCTGGCTGCCGACGCCAGGGATGACGGTTACGAGCTTTCGGTCGAGGAAGTCGTGGAGGAGGCGAAGGAGGCGTACCGAGCCGGTGCGACGGAGGTGCATATCGTCGGAGGTTTGCACCCGAGATTGCCGTTTTCGTACTACGTCGGGCTGTGCCGGGCGATTCGCGCGGCGTGCCCGCGCATTCACATCAAGGCGTTTACGGCCATCGAGATCATCCATTTCTCACGCATCGCCAGGCCGCGGCTGTCGGTGAGCGACGTCCTTGTGCAGCTTCGGGAGGCGGGTCTTGACAGCCTGCCGGGCGGCGGCGCTGAGATCTTCGACGAACGTGTGCACGACGAGGCGCATCCGCACAAGGTGGGCGGCGCGGGCTGGTTCAGCGTGCACCGCGCGGCGCACGAGTTGGGGATTTACAGCAACGCCACGATGCTCTACGGGCACATCGAAGGGTGCGAGGAACGCATCCGGCACATGATCAAGTTGCGGGCGCAGCAGGATCAGTCACTGAGGACCGCGCGGGCCGCCTTCAACTGCTTCGTGCCACTCTCCTTCATTCCGGAGGGTAGCGCGTTTGCGCATCTGCCGGGTCCGACCGGTCTGGATGATCTGAAGACGCTGGCGATCAGTCGGTTGATGCTCGACAACATTCCGCACATCAAGGCGTTCTGGGTGATGCAAGGGGCGAAGCTGGCGCAGGTCTCACTGAATTGGGGCGTGGACGATTTCGACGGCACGGTCGTCCAGTACCGGATCGCCAACTCTGAAGGCGGGTGTGGGGGGCATGGCCAGGATAAGGCGCTCGAGGGAATCAAGCGTCTTATCCTGGAGGCGGGCCTGCGGCCAGTTGAGCGGGACTCCCTCTATCGCTCTGTGGTGCGGAACGGGGCGTCGTGGCGGCTATTGACCGAGAAGGTCGTCAATAAAACCTAGGATGTTCTCTTCCGCCGTTTCCCCATAGCTGATGCACGGCGGCTGGTCGGAGGGATCGCCCGGCGGATCGAGCACGACGCGAAGGAAAGCCGCGACATCCTCGCCATCGACGAGACCGTCGCCGCTTACGTCGCCCATTTGCGTTGGGCATGTGCCCTCAAACGTTGTACTGAAGTAGGCCTGTACGGAACCGGTTTCGTCGCCCATCTGATTGCGGGCTCTGACCGCAAAGGTGTACTCGGTGCCGGAGGCAAGGTCCTCAAACGTCCATGTCATGTTCGTGGTCCAGCCGCTGGCGGCACTAGTCTCCACGCACTGGAACAGCAGTCCTGAATAGCCCGCGTCGATGTTGGTGAAAGTGCCGAGAGCCGTAACCTGGATGGATGATTCGGTAGCGGGCCCGGAGCTCAGGCCAGCCGGCGTTTCAATCATGGTGGCCGTCGTCACGGGATCGGAAAACCCGCCGACATTGGGCGGCACGGCGCTGTCCCGTGCTTGAACCTGATAGGTGCAAAGCGTATTGGGGTCCTTCTCTCCATCAACATACGCGTTGGACGTTTGCCAGTTGCTGCTGATGCCGCCGTCCCAGGCGTCGAAGTAATACATGACCGGCGGAAAGTGGTCTGTCGCCGCCGCCGCTGTCATCGTGATCGCTGACGGATCGAGCGGTGTCGGAGGAATCTGCCACTCCATTGGATCCGGATCCGGCGGATCTATGTCGGGGGCTGCATTGATATATACATTATCGATGAACCAGTCGTCTGCGTCGAGGTCCCATGACTCGACACGGAACTGGGCGCGAAAGTTGGGATGGAACGCATCCGTCGCGGTGAGGACGAGAGATTCCGGCGAGAAAACCGCCATGTCGCCGTCACTGCCGAGATGCCGGGCGATCTCGATCCAGTTCAGGCTGCTGTTGAGATACTCGACGACGAGGTCTTCGCCTGCGGCGGGCGACAAGCCGCCACCGGTCTGCTCGAAAGCGTACTCCAGGAGAACATCAGGCAAAGCGCTCGTGTCCATCCTCGCGGTACGGATCGCATCGCCGCCGGTGGCGGAACCGTTCAGGTTCAAGGAATACGGAAGAGTGGGCTCCTCGATTGCCACGTCATTAACCGTGGCGCCGTCCACGCCGGTCCAGAGGACCGGATCGGCCGTCGTCGTGGGGAACTCGTCTAGGAACGGCATCGTAGTATCGCCGGGCTCAAGGAGGTGCTCGAAGGGCCAGGCTATAACGGCGGCCTGATGGACCTCGGCGGGGCTGGATCCGTTTGGCGTCTGCACCCACGCGATGATCTTGATGTTGGCTTGATCGCCCCAACTATCGGCGTCAAACTCGAAGTCATGCTCGGTGAATTCGCAGTTCCCGGGCGTGAGGTGAATCTCGACCGGGTCGGCGGCTTGCTTGAAACCGTTCCGTGGCGTGTAATTGTCGTCGGACGGCCAATAGTCCAAGACTTGGACGACGTGCACTCGGACGTCTTTGGCCGTGCCACCGGGCTCAAGGCAAACGCGCACTTGGATCCGATAGGTCTGCCCGGCGAGCGCGTGGGCGCCCAGCTCGATGGTGACGTCGGTGGGAACCGTCCATCTCGCCTGAAGCTGGGCCAAGTACCAATCGTATTGCAGGGCGGTATCGCCAAGGTGGCCTTGGCACTCGCGTTCGCCATCGAACCAAGCCCAAGGCGTGTCGAACGCACCATAGAAGATCTTCCTTGCATCTCCCCAGGGGGTCGCATAGGCCGAATCACACTGAATCTCCACGAGCGTGAAGCTGTCGGGGTAATCGTCCAACATCATTTGCAACGCGGCACCCGCGTACTCGTCGCCTGTCGGTCACACTCCACACAGTAGGAATGCTTCACCGAGCACCATGCGATCGGCGGCGAGTGTCGTCCCGGAACAGGCCATTGCTGCAATCAGGACGACCAAGAACCACCGAGACGACACAATGATCCCACTCTGGAATGGATGCTTCTTCATCATTCTCCCCTGGTGGCGATACGCAAATCGGAAAAAACGATCCGAAATGCGCGATTACAGGAAACTCCCTCCAGCTAGACAGAAGATAGCACAAGGACGTTCAAACATCAAGTGCTTTGCTCCAATCAAGGTGAGGCGGATGCTGCTGGATCTCCTTGTGCGTCACGTCCGACTCGAGCTTGGCGATCGCCGCGACTGCCGTGCGCGCTCTCTGTTCGGGACACTATTTCCAATCGGATGAACCTCGGGACTGCTTTGGTGCAGAAGGTGCTTTTCGAGGAAACGGCGGAGCAGTTTCTTGATACGCTCCGGCTGGAATCCAGGTTATCGACCGCGCGACCCCTGCTCGCACGGACTCGACTGAAGCAGGGCAAACCGGCAGACGTGGTCAAGTTCTATCGTGTTCTATCGTGACTCCCTTATAGCCGATACGCAGGTGGCCGACGTTTACTGCGAGTTAACGGACTTGTTGATGCAGCCAGGCGATTAGCATGGCGCGGCGTCGGCGTATCGATCCGCGTTGCGGGTGGATCCGGAGCGGAGTCGCGCGCGGCAAGGCCTGGAAGCGGCGGAGAAAGCGGCGGATGCGGCGAACAAGTCGACCGCCGGTTCGGGCGACGGGCAAGGAAGAGGACGGCCAACGGTACGGGTCATTGGTGCAGGGGACGGGGTTTCCTGGTCGCCGTATCTCGCGGCTTGTGATATCCTTACGGATTCTCAAGACGGGGCGGCGAGGGATGGGCGACATGGAGACACGTGTGGAGAATCGCTGCCGACCTGATGAACGGGCGTTCCCCTGCTACGGGCGGCTGCGCCATCCCGAGGTTGCTCGCTCAAGGCGAGCTGGGTTGCGATTGCCGTTGTTCGTGTGGGTCGTCGCGTTGCTGCTCGTCGGGCTGATGGCATCGCCGGCGGAGGCCTACATCGGTCCCGGGGCGGGCTTCGCGATTGCCTCATCGCTGTTTGTGATCTTCTGGACGATGCTGCTGGCGATCCTGGCGCTCATGAGTTGGCCGGTGCGCTGGCTGATTCGCTCTATCCGCGGGCGACGTGCTTTTGCCAAGAGCAAGGTGAAGCGCGTGGTCGTCCTGGGTCTGGACGGGATGGAGCCGACGCTGGTCGAGAAGTACATGGCGGAAGGTCGGCTGCCGAATCTTTCGAAGCTGGCAGCGCAGGGCACGTACAAGCGTTTGGGTTCGACGATGCCGCCGCTTACGCCCGTTGCCTGGTCTACCTTCATGACCGGCTGCAATCCGGGCAAGCACAACATCTTTGATTTCCTGGCGGTGGACCGGCGTCGCTATCTGCCCATGCTGTCGAGCGTTCACATCGGCGACGTTTCGCGTTCGATCAAGATCGGCAAGTACAAGTTCCCTATCGGCAAGCCGGACGTGCGGTTGCTTCGCAAGGGGCGGCCCTTCTGGAAGGACCTCGGCGACCACGGCATTTTCAGCAGCGTCATTCGGATGCCGATCACGTTTCCACCGGAGAAGTTCCGCGGGGCGCTGCTCAGCGCGATGTGCATTCCCGACATCCGCGGCACTCAGGGGATGTTTTCTTTTTATACGACGCGATCAAAGAAAGAAAGCATCTACGAAGGCGGCGAACAGATTCAGGTGGAGCGAAAAGGGGATGTGATCGAGTCGCACCTGGTGGGTCCGGACAACAGCATGCGGGTTGACAACGCGGCGATGCGGGCGCCGTTCACCGTGAAGCTAGGGCAGGATGGCGAGACGGCCGAATTGCGTCTCTGTGGTAAGACGCACACCTTGAAGAAGGGAGAGTACACATCCTGGATTACATTCCATTTCAAGGCGGCGCCTGCCGTGAAGGTGAACGTAATCTGCCAGTTTCTCCTGATCAGCACGGAGCCGGAGTTCGAGCTGTACGTGACGCCGTTGCAGTTCGACCCGGAGAAGCCGGCGATGCCGATTTCGCATCCGACGGTTTTCTCGACGTACCTGGCGAAGTCTCAGGGGTCGTTTGCGACGATGGGGCTGGCGGAGGATACGTGGGCCCACAACGAGAAGATCCTGCAAGACCCGAGTTTCTTGCACCAGTGTGAGGAGGCGGATCAGGAACGCGAGGTGATGTTCTTCGATGCGTTGGACAAGACGCCGCGCGGATTTGTCGCCTGTGTTTTCGATGGCACGGACCGCGTGCAGCACATGTTCTGGCGTTATCTGGATCCGGAGCACCCGGCGCACGAAGGCTTCGGCGATAATCGGCTGAAGAATGCCATCCCGGAGTATTTCGAGAACATCGACAAAATGGTCGGCCGGACGATGGCGAAGTGCGAGGACGACGATACTGTGTTGTTCGTGATCAGCGATCACGGTTGCAAGTCGTTCCGGTACGGCGTTGATCTGAACCGCTGGCTGATCGACAACGGCTACATGAAGCTGAAGGAGCCGCCGGCGGGCAAGAAGTACTTGATGACGGTGGATTGGTCGCAGACTCGGGCATACGCTTTGGGGCTGTCGGGATTCTATCTGAACATCGCCGGACGAGAACGAGAGGGCATTGTCCAGGCGGGCACGGAGGCCGATGCTCTGCGGGAGGAGTTGTGTGAGAAGCTGAGCGGGTTGGTGGATCCGCGGCACGACGCGGTGGCCATTAAGAAGTGCTACAACGCGATGAAGAGCTATGTGGGGCCGTACAAGGAGAATGCTCCGGACGTGCTAGTGGGCTACAACGAGGGCTATCGCGTGTCATGGGAGGCGGCGATCGGGGATGTAACCGACAGTGTTTTCAACGACAACGCAAAGGCGTGGAGCGGCGATCATTGCATTGATCCGAGTATCGCGCCGGGGATCATGTTCTGCAATCGCAAGGTCTCGGGCGCGGCGCCACGGATCATGGATTTGGCGCCGACGATCCTCGAGTTGTTCGGCGTGAAGCCGCCCAAACAAATGGACGGCCACGTCTTGGTTGTGCATGTGCGCCAACGGAAGGAAGCCTCCGCGGCATGAATAGGATCGGTAGACAGATGTGCGTGTGTCCGGCTCGGTTTGCTCATACCAGGCTTGCCCGGCTGCTCTTCGAGGCGCTTTTCGTCTGCACTCTGCTTTTGGGGCTGGGGGGTTGCGATGACAAGGGGGACGCGGGCGGCAAGAAGGTGCTGGTGTTGGGCTGCGACGGGATGGACCCCGTGCTGGTCGGCCGCATGTTGGAGGAGGGCAGACTGCCGAACTTCGCGAAGCTCCGCGACGAGGGTTGCTTCCACCCGCTGACGACGAGCATTCCTCCGCAGAGCCCCGTTGCCTGGTCGAACTTCATCACGGGCGCCGGACCGGGTGTGCACGGGATCTTCGATTTCATTCACCGCGACGCATCCGGACAAGTGCCGATTCCCTATTGGTCGGGCAACAAGATCAAGGTCCTTGGAGAGAAAGACCCGATCGGGTTGTTCGGCGAGTATGAGTATCCCAGGATCGAGGCAAGGAACGAGTTGCTCCGCCGGGGTACGCCTTTCTGGGAGCATCTGGATGCGCGCGGTATTCCGGTGCAGATGTACCGGCTTCCGTCGAATTATCCGCCGTCAGAGTCGAAGTATGGGAACGTGAAGTGCTTGGCGGGCATGGGTGTGCCGGACGTGATGGGTTCCCAGGGGACGTATCAGCACTTTGCGGCGCAGACTCGGCGGGAGGTCCTGGAGCCGAGGGGCTTTCAATTGCGGCTTAGGCACGACTGGAAGTCCGGCGCGTACATCAGCAAGCTGTACGGCCCGGACAACGATCTTCACGTGCCGGTCAAGGACAGCAGGACCGGTCGAGAGGAGCGTCCGCGGCTCTTTGTGGATCTGAAGATCTATCCGGATCCCGAGAACGACGTCGCCAAGATTATCTTCGTCAACCAGAGTGTGCTCGGCGACGAGGAGGTTGAGATTATTCTCAGCGTGGGTGAGTGGAGCGGTTGGCAGGAGGTCCATTTCCTCAAGACGCCCGCGGGTCTGAGTGTCAGCGCGTTGACACGGTTCCTGCTGCAAGAGGCGCATCCAACCGTGCGGCTGTACGCCAGCCCGATGAACTTTGTTCCGACGGCGCCCGAAGCGGTTTTCAGCGAGCCCCCGAAATTCGTCGAAGAGATCGGCGAGGAGATAGGCCCGTTCTACACGCAGGGCTTTGCGGAGGAGTTCAACGCGCTGAAGCACGGACTGTTTACCGACGAGGAGTACCGCATACAGTCGGGGTATGTGATGGAAGAGCGGTTCAAGCTCCTCGATTACGCCCTCAATCATTTCGAGGAGGGCATGCTGTTCTTCTACTTCTCGAGCACCGATCTTCAGGCCCACATGTTCTGGTGGGACTCGGACGAGTCGCATCCCACGCGGAGTGCCGAGGAGGCGGAGAAGTACAACGCGGTGGTGGAGGCGTGCTACGAGAAGATGGACGAGGCGCTGGGGCGCTGCCGTGAGCGGCTCGGCGAAGACGCCACGATCATGGTGATGTCCGACCACGGCTTCGGCAATTTCAAGCGGGGCTTCGGCGTCAACACGTGGCTTCGGGACGAGGGCTACCTTGTCAGCCGGAACAACCGCGGCGTGCTCATCGACACGGACTGGTCCAGGACGCGGGCCTATAGCTACGGCGTCGGCGGGAGCATCTACCTGAATCTTAAGGGCCGCGAGCAGCAGGGCATCGTCGAGGAGAGCGATCGGGATCGACTGATCGAGGAGATCTCGACCAAGCTGATGGGCGTGATCGATCCCGAGAACGGCCGGCCTGTGTTTCACCGCGTCTATCGTGCCGACGAGTGCTACAGCGGGCCGGAGGTGAAGAACGCGCCGGATTTGATTCTCGGATATGCGCGCGGGTATCGGGCCAGTTGGGAGACCTGCCTCGGGGACTTTGACAAGACGATCGTCATGGACAATGACAATCCATGGAGCGCGGACCATTGTATCGCCCATGATCTGGTGCCGGGTATTCTGTTCTGCAACCGGGAGATCGCAACGGAGACGCCTGCGCTGATCGATATGGCTCCCTCGATACTGACGCTGTTCGGCGTTCCGACGCCGGACGGGATGACGGGCAAGAGTTTCTTCAAGGCGTCGCCGAAGGGATCGAGGGATTAAGGGGCTTAGGGACCAAGGGATCTGGGGACCGAGGGTAGTAACTTCGGTGTAGCCGAATTGTGGCGAAGGCTCGAACAGTGTATGAGGAGATGTAGCGTCTGCCCCCCGTGTCGGACGTCGAGGACCAGCGGTTTCCGGCGGCCGACAGGGGTGTCGACCGCTGAACAACTTAACTCTGCCGAGAATCCCTTCTCGGCATCGACTTGAGGGCCGAGAAAGCACTCACGGCCCAGCGAGGTTCCACCGGCGAGACGCCGGTGCCATAGAGACGGTGGCACCACATGTTAAGGTGACAGGCTAAAGAGGAGATTGCTAGTGTTTGGCGGCAATGTGAAGCTTGACAAGGCGCTGCTGGATCGCGTGAAGAAGTACGCGGACGCCGCGGGCTACAGCAGCGTCGAGGAGTTCATCGTACACGCCCTCGAAAAGGAGTTGGCGAAGCTTGACGAGGCCAAGGGCGAAGGGACTGAAACGGACCAGGCCGTACTGGATCGGCTGAAGGGGTTGGGATACATCGAGTGAGGACTGTGAATAGCGAATTGCGAATAGCGAATTGCGAATTGAGGATCGAGACGGTGCTGGCACGGACCGCAGGGCACTCGGCTACCTGCTTGTGTAGGCTTAGCTTGTTGCCATTCGCGATTCCGCGTTCGCGATTCAGCACCTGCAATCTACCCACTGTGAGGATGACGTCTTGGATGTCGTGACCAAGGTGATGGTTTGGTTGGGCGATTTGTCGTTTGCCTTGCTATCGGTCTTCTCGCCGGTCGTGTCGCTGTGGATCATCTCCGCGCTGACAGGCGTGGTTATGCTGCTGATCTGGCGTTACACGTCGAACCAGGACGCGATCGGCGATGTGCGCCGCATCATCTCGGCGAACCTGCTGGCGACGCGTCTGTTCAAGGACAACCTGTCGGTGACATTCCGCACACAGCGGCAGATCGTGTGGCAGGCGATCCGGCTCCTGGGCTACTCGTTTCAGCCGATGCTTATCATGCTCGTGCCGTTTGTGCTGATCATGGTGCAGATCGGGCTGCGGTACGAGTTTCAGCCGCTCGCGCCCGGAGAGGCGGCGCGCGTGACCGCGACGCTTAAGAAAGATGCGAAGTGGGAGGGCATCGGCGATCAGGTAACGCTGCCGGCGGGCATCACCGCGAACGCGAACGACCCGTGCCGTGTGAAGGCGCTGCGCACGGTGGACTGGCGTCTGACTCCCCAGGAGGCGGGCGAGCACATGCTCGTCTTCGGCAAGGGCGAGGACTCGGTGCAGATGCCGATCCGCGTGGGGGAGGGGTTCGAGCGGATCAGCCGGCAACGCGGCGGGAGCTTCTTGTCACGGCTGCTCTACTCGGCCGAGACTTCGATTCCGGACTCGTCGGTGTTCGAGGAGATCCGCATCCACTACCCGACTCGATCGACGCCGATTTTCGGCCTGGACGTCCACTGGCTGATCACGCTGCTGGTGCTGTCGATTGTGTTTGCGCTGATCTTCAAGCCGGTGTTGAAGGTCAATATCTGAA
>JBDRKQ010000098.1:0-2608 GCA_043813895.1 Planctomycetota bacterium | reverse complement strand
TTTACGGCCACGGACGGCTTCACCGGCGAAGGCTCGGTGACGGTGGCCAATGACAGCTACACCGATGTGGCCCTGAACCTGGGCAGCGGCGACGACGACACGGTCAGCATCGACACGGAAAACCCGACGGTGTCGTCGGTGACATACCCGGTGGGCGACGGTACGTTGAAGGCGGGAGAGTCGGTTGTCTTGACGGTGAATTTCAGTGAGGCGGTGACGGTGACGGGAACGCCGACGCTGTCGCTGGACAGCGGCGGGACAGCGAGCTACACGGGCGGCTCCGGCACGAGCGCGCTGACTTTCATTTACACGGTTGGGGCCAGCCAGAACTCGGCCGACCTTGCAGTCACGGCATTCAATCTGGCGGGTGCGACGGTGCGCGATGCGGCCACCAACGACGCCAACACTGTAGGCGCGGTGGTGAACCCGACGGGCACCCTGGTCATTGACACCACGGCGCCGAACGCGCCGAGCTTGGCGCTGGCGAGCGACACCGGCAGCAGCGGCAGCGACGGCATCACCAGCAACAACACGGTCAACGTCACGGGTCTGGAAGCAGGCGGGACGTGGCAATACAGCCTGAACAGCGGCGGCAGCTGGAACACGGGCACAGGCACCAGCTTCAACATGGCGGACAACACGACCTATGCGGCGGGTGTGATCCAGGTGCGTCAGACCGACGTGGCGGGCAATGTGAGCGGCACCGGCTCGAACGCGCAACAGTGGCAGGAAGATTCGACCAACCCGACGAATACCTGGACGTACTCGAACAGCTCCAAGGCTATTACGGTCACAACGAGTCCGGATGTCACGAGTGTGACCGCGATAAACAGTACCGACGGAACGGCTGCATACACGATAACGCACCCCACTTCAACGTCGTGGGTTCTCAGTTGGAACACTAATATCAACGGCGACAGTGTGTCCGTTACTGCAACTGACGGCGCTGGAAACTTTACTGTTTCTACGCACAATGCACCCGCTGGTGTTGCGGGTGAAGAAATCAATTTGTCCCTACCCGATCCGACGGTCGACGACTCGAACGACGAGGTTAACGTGTCGATCAAGGGAGTCCCATCGGATTGGAGTCTCAATGGCTGGACTAACCAAGGCGATGGCACGTGGACTGTGCAGACGAGCGATCCAAGCTCATTGACGATCACGCCGCCTGTGACTTTCAACGGCGCGATGGTGTTCGCAATGACGCAGACCTGGACCAACGCCGACGGCACGACGGGAACCCTTCATATACTGAACAACGTCGAAGCCTACGCGCCGGGCGCGCCCATCTTCGCCTTGTCCGTGGACGACAACCTCACTGGTTCTAACGGGGAAGACCTCTTCGTCTTTGCACAGCCGATCGGGGACAACGTCATTCACAGCTTCGACGTTGCTGCCGATAAGATCGACCTCATCGGCTTTGGCGGGCTCGCGGATTTTGCGGACCTGAACGTTGCCAACGATGCGAACGGCAACGCGGTGATCACGATCGCCGCAGGCTCGACGATCACGCTGAAAGGCGTAGATGCGGCGTCGCTTACTGCGAGCAACTTCCTGTTCGACTTCGACCCGGTCACGGTCAACGATAGCACGATCACGCTGCATGACGGCTCGATAATGCCGTTCGGCGGGACGATTGAGAATAGCGGCGAGATCGTGCTCGATTCCCAGGGCTATCAGACGAACCTCGAGGTGCTTTTCCGCGGTGCGACGCTGAAGGGCGGCGGACAGGTCACGCTCTCCGACAGCGACCAGAACGTGATCTCCGGCAGCAGAGCCGACACGGTGCTCACCAACGTGGACAACACGATATCGGGAGCCGGGCAGATCGGTGCGGGGCAGATGACGCTCGTCAACGAGGGGCTGATTCTCGCCAACGGCACGAACGCGCTCGTGATTGATACGGGAAGCAACACCATCACGAACTCCGGCCTGATGGAGGCCACCGGGAGCGGCGGTCTGATCGTCGAAAGCGGGGTCGCGAATTCCGGCAACCTGTGGGCAAATGACGGCAATATCACCCTGCATGGCGATGTCACCGGCGCCGGAAGCGCGACGATCAGCGGCACTGCGACACTCGAATTCGGCGCCGCCTCCACTGCAAATACCAACTTCGCCGATGGCGGGGACGGCACCCTGAAGCTTGGCGATTCATCGGGCTTCACCGGCACCGTCTCCGGGTTTAACGAAGGCGATTCGCTCGATCTCGGGGATGTCGCGTTCGGCCACGGGACGGGTACGACGCTCAGCTATTCGGCCAATGAAGCGGGGACGGGGGGCACTCTTAAAGTGAGCGACGGGGCGAATAGCGCGCATATCGCGCTCGAGGGCCAGTATACGACCGCCGGCTTCGAAGGCGCGTACGGTCAAGGCAGCGGCACTGGCGTGACCTACGACACCACCCACGCCGGCGGAAACTTCGACCAATTGGTGCTGGGGGGGAGTCGATTACAGCTTCATCGAGGGGGACAAGATCGACCTTTCGGACCTGATCGACATCGCCACGGGGAAGAGTGTAACAGACTATGTGGAAGTGAAGCAAAGCGGAAGCGATGTCACCGTCCGGGTGGATCTGACCGGCGGGGGCAGCTTCGAAACCGGCGCCAGT
>JBDRKQ010000097.1:0-5730 GCA_043813895.1 Planctomycetota bacterium | reverse complement strand
GATCCGGCGTACTATCCGTCAGTGAGTAGCCCAAGAACCGTCGAAGTCCCAGCGAGTCCGCCACCCGCCAGGCCATCCCACGCTCGGAGTCGATGCCCTCGAAGTAGCCGATCAACATCAAACGGAAATGAACCACCGGGGTCGGTGACGGCCGACCCATCCGCTGGTGGTAGAACTTGCGGCACAAACCTTCGACGAAACCGTCGAAGCTCCTGCCATCCAGAATCCGGTTGACCTGTTCATAGAACGGATGCGACGCCGCCATCGGCAGCGCCGACGTGGGAATCCAAAAGCTCCCCTGGTCGTCCCGTTCCCGCCTGCCCATCGCCATTCGCCAATCCGCCGTGACCGCTCACTCAGGCGTCGCACCCGCTTCCTCGCAATCCTCATGCCCCGGAGCCCGGAGGCCAAGAAGTGACTTCTACCACGGACTGCTAGGCCCTCCGCAACCTCCAGCTTGAACAATCTCCACCGGCCGACTATCTTCGCTTTGCCGCCGGCACGTTCTCCTTGAGCATCCGGAACTTGGCGTACTGCTTAGAATTCGTATGGCGGAAAGGCAAGCCCGGCTTCACGCCTCCGGCTTCGGCCGTGTAGAAGACCATGTGGTACACGTAAACCAACTCCGGATCAGCCTGGCCGGAGAACGCCACGAGAATCGCGACGGAGTACTGTGTCGGCTGTTCGGTGAGCGGTGCGCGCTTCCAGACGCTCCAGGCGTCGCCTTCGACGCAGGCGGCCATCGGCACGTGCTCGTCTTCGTATTCGGGGGCGGACCATTCGGGATTCTCTCGCAAGAACTCAAGTGCGGCCTTCGCCAACGCCTCCGGCTCGCCTGGGCCGGCGAAGCTCTTGTTGTGGCCGGGCCACTTGAGTTCCTTTAGAACTTCCTTCCATAGCGGCAAGGCCTCCTTCGCTGCCGCTTCGGCTTCCAGGATCTTCGCGTCGTGGTCGGCGCCCGGCTTCCAAAGCTTCGCGAGCTTGTAGTAGCGCGCGGCGTCTTCCGCCCGAACGTACTTCAGTTCCAGCTTCTCCTTGTTGTCCGTCTTGATGGACTTGGACAAGCGTAGGGCGTCCTTGCCCCAATCGGCGGCCCAATTGGCGAACTCCTGCTCGCACCGGGCAAGATCGATCGCGTACGCGATGCCGGAGGCTTGCGTAGCCGGCATCGTGACGCCATCCGGCTTGGGCACGTTCTCGAATGTGGTGTAGATGTCGGGATTGTGTTCGCCGTAGCACTCACGGAACCGTTCGCGGACCGGTACGAACCGCTTCTTCCAGCCCTTCCAAGCAGCAGCAGCCATGGCCCCCCGCTTCTTGAAATCAGACTGAGACTGGAAGTTGTCTTGATACTCTTTGGCGAGGATCGCCAGCTCCCTCCAATCCTGTGCAGCCTGGTTTGGGTCGGGGGCAGCATCTGCCTTCGCCTGCTCTTCCGCAGCCAGCTCTGCGGCCTCTTTCGCCGCTTTGTCCTTGTTGAACTGCTCCAACTCGGCCCGGACCGCGGCGAGCCGCGCCGGCGCGGCGTCGAGATAGCATTGTGCCTCGTCCAGGTCCGGATGAGAGCTCACACCCTCGTCCGCCGCGAGTTTCTTCGCCTCCTTCAATGCGGGCGCGAGTTCCTCGGTGCGCGTTTCGATGTTTTTGAAATAGTCCTCTACCGGCTTGGAGAGGGCCGTCGTCTTGGAGTTCTCGATCCAGTGATAGGCATGCTCGATGATCCGTTTGGCGTTCTCAAACTGCTCCATCGACTCCCGCGCAGCGCGAGGCAACTTGGCCGGTTTCGCATCGCCCGACTTTGGTTTCTCCTTCGGTTGGCGACGCTCCAAATCCTTGCGCAGCTTTGCAGCCTTGCTTCGCAGCGTCTTCAGCTTCGCCTGGTCGGGTGCGGCGGCCTCGATTTTGGCCAGTAACTTCTCGACAGCGTCGAGTTCCTGCGCCGCCTCGGTCGCCTTGCCATTGTGCATCAACCGCTCCGCCTGGCGTAGGGCCTTGTCAGCCTGTTTCGCCAGATCGTCGGCTTCATCCGCCAGAGCCACCTGTGCCACCATAGACGACACTGCGACCGCCAACAGAAGGGCAATCGACCGCCGAGCGAAGTTTCGAGGTGAGATTGAGATTCGCATAACACTACTCCTCATGTGACAACGGGGGCTGACTCCTTGTCCTACAAACTCCCGGTAAACGCCCCCCGCCGTCAAGACAAGGCTGACGTGAGAGTCGAAACGGGGTCAACGTCCAATCCAGTTCACACAAGCTGCCGCGTGCCAGGAACAACGATGCATCCCCGGCACGCGACAGCCAGCATTGCTCTACGGCAGCACGATGTACCCGACTTTCGTGGTGCTCGTCGCCGACCGATCTGATGCGGTCTTGAACCCGACCGTATTCGCCTCGGTACAATGAACATCCCATGCGGGCGTGCCGTAGGGGTCGGACGCATTCGGATCAGGCGGTACCACGAACACGGCGGTGCCCAGGCTGTACTGCAGGTATCCGTCGCTTAGGAACACGTAGGCGCCGTCGGGCGTGACGGTCATACTGCCGCCAAAGCCCACATAACCGTTGTTTCCTGTGGAACCGTCGATGTACTGATCCAGGGCGGCCTTCGTGGAGCCGGGCCCGGGCATCGCGCCCACCGCCATGCGCTGACCGCCGCCGGCTCGGTCGTTGATATCTGCGTCGGCGAAGAAGGCGAACAGGTCGTCACAGATCGCGACATCCCACGCCGCCTCGGGATTCGTCAGGGCTATTACCGCCTGAGCGGCGATGTCCACCATGAACGCCTCGCCGTACCCCTGATTGTCGATGGCGATGATGTAGTCGCCGGCGATCTCGATCTGCACGTCGCCGATGCCGTTGGGCGGGGCGATCTGCACGGGCGCCGCGTTCGGGGCGTCAATGTCGTAGATGAAGAACGTGTGATTGGCCACCGCGACCGCCTGGCGCGAGGCGGCGTCGACGTCAACCTGTGAGACATTGAAGTGCGAGGCGGCTGGATTCGTAGCGAACGAAACCAGCGTCGGCGGGTTTGTGCTCGCGTCGATGACCTTCACGATCTTCCCGTCGGTGACTGTGGTCTGGTCGCACCTGACGATGCAGAAGTCGCCGTCCGCCTGGATGTTGCCCACGTCCTCTTCACTGCCGGGGATGGCGCCGAGGCGAATATCCGTGGTCGGGAACGTGTGCGTGATTGCGCCGGTGGCCGCGTCGAAGACGCTCATCTGAAACGCCAGGCCAGCGGTGTTCGATCCTACGAGGAAGATGTGGTCTCCGCCCACCGCAAACGCGCTGCTGTCATAGTCGCCGCTGTTTGGAACCGCCGTGCCGACCGTCGGAGCGTTTGACGGGATAATGTATGAAACGCCGGTGTTCACTCCCGTGCCGAAGGCGATTAAGTCGTCCCCTGCGCGAAGCGCCGCATCGTGACGCACATCGATGTCGGTCTTGACGATGGTAAACGGCACGGTGCCGCCACCGCCACCACCACCTAGCCCGCCGGGTCCCCCACCTCCAGGGACCGGCACATCACAACCGAGGCCAGTGACGGCAAGTGTGCTCAGCACGAAAACCAACGAAAACTGCGTAAGGTTCTTGAACATCTGCGATCTCCTTTGCATTCAAATAGACAGAAATACACCGGTCGGCGATATGAAGACTTCTTTGGGAATGTGCGGTTACCTCCTGATCTAGCTGAGTTTCGTCGCGGATCATGCGGCGCGGACGCTCGCCGCATAGACGGGCCGGCAGCCCGGGCCCGCCGTTGGCCTGGGATTGCCTTGTGCCGTCTGTCCAGAAACGCGACAATGGGCGGTGATCCTCGCAAGAAAAAGCGACTCTTTTCTTACCCGGGCAACGAGATGACAGCGCCAAGCCGGACGGACGTCACGATTCTCCTCAAGAAGGCCAGCGACGGCGACGATCTCGCCGTCAACCGCCTGATGCCGCTGGTCTACGATGAACTGCGCGCCCTGGCTGAGAGCTGCCTTCAGCGCGAACGGCCGGACCACACACTCCAGGCCACTGCGCTGGTCAACGAGGCCTATCTCCGACTTATCAGGCAGGAAGATGTCGAGTGGCAGAGCCGGGCCCACTTTTTCGCCGTGGCCGCCCAGGCGATCCGCCGAATACTGGTCGATCACGCAAGGACGCACCAACGGGCAAAACGCGGCGGTGGTCGCCAGCGTGTCCGCTTGGATGAGGACCTCGCCATTCGGAAGGAAAGGGACATCGATCTCGTCGCCCTCGACGAGGCCATGGAGAGACTCGCCAGGCTCAATGAACGCCAGGCACGAATCGTTGAGCTTCGCTTCTTCGGCGGGCTCGGCCTCAAGGAAGTCGCCGAATGCCTCGGGGTCTCGCCCCGGACAGTGGACGGCGACTGGAGCATGGCACGCGCCTGGTTGCGTCGTGAATTGCACGAAGGAGCGGAGTCGTGACGCCGGAACAATACGAGCGCGTGCGAGACGTCTATCTGGCCGCACGGGAGACAGAGCCCACCGAGCGGGCAGCCTTCCTCGACAAAGCCTGTGTCGGCGATGGACTGCTCCGCCGGGAAGTCGAGTCGCTCCTCGCCAGCACCGAAAAGGCCGACACCTTTCTCAAGACGCCGGCCTTGGGAACGGGCTTCGCGGTCAACGATCCGTCGCTGCGCGCACAGGACAGGCAAGGGGAGGGCCTGGATGCAACCGAACGATTTGAGGCCACGGGTGTGGGCGCGCATCCCGAACGGCTGGGGCCGTACAAGATCCTGGACGTTCTCGGCGAAGGCGGCATGGGTGTAGTCTACGAAGCTCAGCAGGAGCAACCCAAGCGCCGCGTGGCGATCAAGGTTATCAGAGCCCAGGGCGAGCCCGATGCTTTCCACGTCAAGCTGTTTCAGCGCGAGGTGGAGGCACTGGCCCGGCTCAAGCATCCTGGAATCGCCGCGATCTACGACGCCGGGCGCACCGCGGACGGCCGCCACTTCTTCGCGATGGAACTGATCCGCGGGGCAACTCTGCTGGACTATGCCAATGGGCGCACGCCCGGTGGACCGCGGCGCTCGCTCGGCACGCGCGAGCGCCTGAACCTTTTCTGCAAGACATGCGACGCGATCAACTATGCCCACCAGCGCGGCGTGACTCACCGCGATCTGAAGCCTTCCAACATTCTGGTCAGTGATGAGGCCTCCTCGACCGGCGCAGAACGAGCCGGACGTTTCGGCGGTTCAAGCGCATTCGTGGGATTCTCCTCGTCCGGAGCTTACGTCAAGGTGCTTGATTTCGGGTTGGCGCGTATCACCGACTCCGACGTCAGCCAAACCACGCTGTTGACAGAAACCGGCCGGGTCGCAGGAACGCTTGCATACATGAGTCCGGAGCAGGCCCGGGGCGACGCCGACGCAATCGACCTGCGCAGCGATGTGTACTCCTTGGGCGTCATCCTCTACGAGCTGCTGACCGGTCAACTCCCATACGAGATTGAGCGAGCAGCACCCCACCTGGCATTGCGGACCATTTGCGAAGACGCACCACGCCGACCGAGCACCATCAATCACGCGCTCCGTGGAGACTTGGAGATCATCGCGATCAAGGCCCTGGAGAAGGACCCGGATCGTCGGTACGCCAGCGCGGCCGCGCTCGCCGAGGACATTCGCCGGCAAGTGATGGGCGAGCCGATCCTGGCGCGTCCGCCCAGCGCGGCGTATCAGATCAGCAGGTTGGTGGCGCGGCACAAGATCCCGGCGGC
>JBDRKQ010000096.1:0-4560 GCA_043813895.1 Planctomycetota bacterium | reverse complement strand
CGACAGCAAACCCCATCGGTTCCGAAGGTGCAGCTCTTACCCTGCGCGTCCGCACGGGAAAACGCGTCGGCGACGCCATCGGTCGCCGCCTTCCCCAACATCGCGACGCTGGCTGCGTCGGTTGCCTTTTCCTCTGGTAATCGGTTTTTGGCCATCACCTCTCCGGGGCCTGATCGACTCTGCTCCAGCGTCACCACACGTAGCGTCGGCCCCCTGTGGCCGACGAGGAACGCGCGTTGTCCTGCGAGGATGAGCCGCGGACTTCAGTCCGCGCGGTCTTTAACGTCGCGAGACGCCCCGCGTGATCGGATGGCCGCGCGGACTCAAGTCCGCGGCTCTTTGCCACCCAACCGGGAAACATCATCCGTTATCCCGGCCGCGCAAGATCTTCTCGAAGACTGCCGAGGCTGCGGTGTAAACGCCGTCCTCCTGCGGAAGCGTCCAGACCGGCTCCGCCGCCGCGTCGCGCACGCCGAGTTCCTCGCTCTCCGGGATGCCGCCCACGAGACTGACGGGCGTATTGTCGAAGATTCGCCGCGCCCGATCAAGGCACTCGCCGTCGCGCGCGCGATTGACAACCACACCCATCGCGCCGGCGTCGATCTGCATCTCCACAGCCAGGTCGTACAGTTTGCGGGCTGTCTTGAGTCCGCGCGCCGACGGGTCCGCCACGAACAGCAGGTAATCTACCTGCTGGACGATGCGGCGGCTGAGGTTCTCCAGGCCCGCCTCGTTGTCGATCACGACCGTCTTGTACGCTCTTGCCAGGCGGCGGATCGCGGCGCCGAGCACGTTGTTGGCGTAGCAGTAGCACCCCGGTCCTTCAGGACGGCCCATCGCGACCAGGTCGAATCGGTCCGCTTCGACGAGGCTCTCCTGAATCCGCATCTCGAGCAACTGCTGTTTGCCCATGCCGCCCGTCGAGGTTGGTTGGGCCTGGGCGATCTGCCGGACTTCCTCCCGGACGGACCCCACGGCCGAGTGGATCTGCACGCCGAGCAGCGCATCAAGGCAGACGTTCGGATCGGCGTCGACGGCCAACACCGGGTCGTGCCCTTGCTCCGTCAGCCACCGGACCGCAAGTGCCGCCAGCGTGGTCTTGCCCACGCCGCCCTTTCCCGTGATGGCCAGTGTCCAACTCATTGGCTACCTGTGTTTCGTCGCACTGCGTTCGGTCGTGGCGTCGGCTTCCTGTGGCCGAGAGACCCGCGGATCAGGGTGCTTCAGCTTCGCGGCGTGTCGGCGAATCAAGCGCCTGCTCCGGCTGGGAGAGCTTACGGAATCCCGATCCGTGGGCTTCGAGGTCGCTGGATTCGGATCCGCGGGCTTTGGCGGATTCCTTCATCCGCTTGGGCGTCAGCAGAATCCGTACTTCTCGCGTAGTGCCTGGCTGGTCTTGCCCAGCAGGTCGAACACCCGTTCGGCGTCGGCCGGCTCCATGGTTCCCGTGCCACACGCCGGCGTGATGACGGCCCGCTCCACGATGATCTGTTTGTCGATGCCGGCTCGGTCTGCGAGGCGGTCAACTTCCTTCTCGAACCGCCCGACGAGGCTGTCAACCGTTTCTCCTCGCACGGCCGCGCTTGTCGGCACGATGCCCCAGGCCAGCGCGTTCTTGCGTTCGACGAGGTGCGTCTTCATGGGGCCAGGATACAGCGCCACCGTTTCGCCGTATTGGAACGCGTCGAAGTTCACGATGTCGGCGCCGGCATCGACAGGCAACGACCAGTCCGTGTTTCCGCAGCAGTGTATGCCGGCAATTGCTCCTTCCGCGTGGACCGCTTCGACGACTTCGGTGAGCTTGGAGACCACGTCCTCGCGTTGCACCGAAACGTATGTCGAGCTGCCGAACGCCGACAGGATCGGCTCGTCAATGAAGCAGATGACGTTGTCCGCAAAGGGCTTGAACTTCTGAATCTGCCAGCGGCATTTCATCGCCAGCCCCTTGACGACCGGATCGACGAATTCCCCGTTGTAGTAGATCGCGCGTTTGTTCTCGTCGACGATCGTGAGCGCGAACGAGATCGGGCCGGTCGTCTGACACTTGACGAAGGCCGGTTTTCGGCCGTCGGACTGTAGCTTGCGCTCCAGGGCCGGGATTCCCTCGGAGAATGCGGGCGTGATCGCCACTGATGAACAGTCGCCCGTCTCGTCGGCCGCCATGTAGCCCTCGTAGAACGCGGCCAACTCCTCGGAGTAGTCGCCGGTCGTGTCGACGTACATCCGGGCCCTCTCCTCGTCGATTACGATCCGCGGCAATCCCTCGGAGTATTGAATCTCCATCTGTTCACGGAGGCCGCGCTTGGACAATTGCGGCCAGATCGGCGCATCGGGAATCGATCCGAATATCACCTCGATTGCCCGTGCCGGGTCGGCATACGGCATCGAGCCGATCGCCGTGGCGATGCACTTGGGCGTCATCTCCATCGCTGGTCTCCTTACGTCTCTCGAGCCGTCGATCGTGTCTTGATCTTCTCCCATAACTCGCGGAACCGCCGCATGAGTGCCGCGTCCGCGATGTCCGCCAACGGCACGTCCTCTCGGTCGGCCCGGCGGATTGTCTCGCTAAACGGCAGGCTACCCAGGTAATCGTCGCCGCCCAGTTCCCTCTCCATGAATGCTCGCTCTTCTTCGTCGGCTACTTTGTTGCCGAGCACCGCCAGGCGTTTGATGCCAATCTCGCCGGCCATACGACGCACACCGGCTGCCGTTTCTACGGCGCGTCGGCCGGGCTCTGCGACAACGACCATCAGGTCAACGCCCTGTGCGGTCGCGCGGCCGAGGTGTTCCAGCCCAGCCTCGAAATCCAGGATAACACAATCCTCCTTGTAGAGGACTACGTCCATTAAGAGTGCGCGCAGCAGCATGCTCTCCGGACAGGCGCACCCGGAGGCCCCGCTCTCGATCGCCCCCAGGACGAGCAGGTGGATGCCGCGAAACTGGGCCGACTGCTTTTCCGCAATGTCCGACACGTCCGGGTTGAGCTTGAAGACCTGGCCGTACTGGTTGACCTTCGCGCCGGTGCGCTGCTCGATCAGGGCGCGCCGCTCGGCCAGCGGCACGATTGCCGCCCGCTCGTCGGCCGGCATGCCCAACGCCGCCGCGAGATTCGCGTCCGGATCCGCGTCAATTGCGAGCACGCGCCGGCCCTCGGCCGCGGCCAGGTGGGCAAACATCGCCGCGATGGTCGACTTACCCACGCCCCCTTTGCCGCTGATTGCGAGTTTCAGCCCCATTCCAGTCCTTCTTGCTGGGTGCCATCCACTTGGCATCTAGGATGTGCCCGAGTCGCAGTGTCATCCTCATCCGGTTGTCGAGAATCCCTTACCGCTCCGCCGAGAATCCCTTCTCGGCGCCGGCCGAAGGGCCGAGATAGGATTCTCGGCCCAGCGATAATCGTCGCGTTTCTTTGAGAACGCGGTGCTATCCTCAGTACGAGGTCTTCGACATTGTAGCGATGAACTCGGGGCTTGTGCCGCAACAGCCGCCGACGATGTTCGCCCCAGCCGCGACCAGGTCCTTCACCTTCTCCGCGAAGACGTCCGGCTGCATCGTGTAGACAGCCTTGCCGTCCTTGATCTCGGGCATCCCGGCGTTGGCCTTGACCCAGATGGGCTTGTCGGTGACGGCCCGATACTTCGCCGCGACCTTGATGTAGTTGTCGATCCCGATGCCGCAATTGCAGCCGAGGATGTCGGCCCCCGCCTCGCTGAGCCCCTGGGCGGCCTGTTCCGGCGAGACGCCCATCATGGTCTGCGTCCGCTCCTTGCCGGAATCGTACGTCATGCACGCGACGACCATCAGGCCGGTCGTCTTGGCCGCCCGGACCGCGGCGGTCGCTTCGGCCAGGTCGGACATCGTCTCGACGACCAACGCGTCGACGCCGCCCTCCGCGAGCGCAATCGCCTGCGTCTTGAATGCGTCGAACAGCTCCTCTTCGGTAGCCTCGCCCATCATGATCATCGCGCCGCTGGGGCCGATCGAGCCGAACACCCTCGCGTTCGAGCCTGCCGCGCGCTTGCTGATCTCGGCGCCGGCACGGTTGTACGCCACGACCTCATCCGCGCGGCCGTGTCGTTTGAGGATAAACCGGTTGCCGCCGAAGGTGTTGGTCAGGATGATCTGTGCGCCTGCTGCAACGTAAGCACAGGCCACCTGCTCGACCAGGTCCGGTTTGCTAATGTTCCACTCCTCACGGCAGAAGCCGGGCGGACAGCCGAGCTTGTCCATCTCCGTCCCCCAGGCACCGTCGGCGATGGTGACCTTCCAGGCGTAGTCCTCGGCCCGTACTGTCATCGAATCACCTCAATCTGCGGACTCGTCCGCTCCCCGCAACCTCAAAAAAAAAACGCGGCCCAAGCCAAAGTCCCGCTTGACCTGTCTAAAGCTTCATAGCGTAAGCTTAGTCTAACGAGATTTGAAGCACCACAAAACGTGCCCCACGGGAGAACAAGACGTGGCAACCGCCGACGTGACCATCGGAATACTCGCAAAAACATCCGGCCTGGCTCGCAGCACACTGCTCTATTACGACCGCTTGGGACTGCTTCGGCCGAGCGG